>CAZNLF010000001.1:0-58779 GCA_964573595.1 uncultured Acidimicrobiaceae bacterium
TGGGCATCGCCACCGAGGCGGCCTACAGCGCCTCCAAGTTCGCCCTGGCCGGCTGGAGCGAGGCGCTGGCCGCCGACCTGGTCGGGACCGGAGTGGATGTGCGACTGGTGCTGCCCGGCGCCATCGACACCGAGATCTGGGACCAGCCCGCCAACGACCCCCCGGTCTACTCGGGCCCGCTGGTCCCGGCCGAGGAGGTGGCCGACGGCATCCTGGCCTGCGTCGCCAGCGACCAGTTCGAGCACTACCTCCCGGACATGAAGGCCGTCGTGGAGATGAAGACGAAGGACTTCGACTCCTTCGTGGCGGGGATGCGGTCGATGGCCGCGGGGAAGCTCGACGAGGGAACGGTGGCCGGTGCCACCACCGGGCGGACCGCCACCGACGAGAAGAAGGGGTCCTGACGATGAAGGCGCTGCTGTTCGGGGCACGACCCGACGAGGACGAGGTGCGGCCGGTGCCGGGCGACGAGTTGGAGGAGCGTCTCGCCAAGCTGCCCTTCGGCCTGCACGAACTGGAGGACGCGCGGCCCATCCATCCGGACTGGGTGGTCACACGCCCCCGCCTGGCCGGCGTCTGCGGCTCGGACGCCAAGCTGGTCCTGGGCGACTTCCACGACGGGGACATCGACAACCCGATGGCGGCGTTCTCGTCCCTGCCCCACGTGCCGGGGCACGAGGTCGTCGGCGAGGTGGTGGCCCTCGGGCCGGAGGCCGAGGGCATCGAGGTGGGCCAGCGCGTGCTGCTGAACCCGTGGCTGAGCTGCGCACCACGGGGGATCCGGCCGCTGTGCCCCCCGTGCCAGGCCGGCGACGTCAACCTGTGCTGGTCCTTCACCAAGGGCGACATCAGTCCCGGCGTCCACATCGGCGTGGTCACCGGCGCCCCGGGCGCCTGGGCCGAGCTCATGGCCGCGCACACGTCGATGCTGATCCCCGTGCCCGACGACGTGCCCGACGACTCGGCGGTGATGGCCGACCCGTTCTCGGTGTCGTTCCACGCCGTCCTGCGCAATCCGCCCCCTCCCGGCGGCAAGGCGGTCGTCTTCGGCGCCGGTGCCCTCGGCCTGTCGAGCCTGGCCATCCTGAGCGCGCTGTACCCCGACGTCGAGGTGGCCGTGGTCGCCCGATTCCCGGCCCAGGTCGAGATGGCCAAGCAGTTCGGCGCCTCGGTGGTCCTGCCCCACGAGCCCCGGATGACCCTGGTCGAGGCACTGGCCGACTGGTCGGGTGGCGTCCTCCACTCGGCCTTCGACGGCCTGCCCATGGCCCACCCCGGGGGCATCGACGTCGTCTACGACTCCGTGGCCAAGCCCGAGACCTTCGAGGTCGGCGTCCGGGTCCTCGCCGAACGGGGGCGACTCGTCTACACCGGGGTCGCCGTCCCCGGGCGGTGGGAGTGGACGCCCGTCTACTTCAAGGAGCTCACCATCATCGGCTCCAACGCCTTCGCCGTCGAGGAGTTCGAGGGGGTCCGCAAGCACGCCATCGAGCACTACCTCGATCTGGTGCGGGCCGGCCGGATCGACCTGACCGGCATGGTGACCCACCGGTTCCCGCTCGAGGGCTGGTGGGAGGCGCTGAAGACGCTGGCCCGACCCGAGACCAGCGGCGTCCTGAAGGCCACGTTCACCCCCAACGGGGATCCGGCGCCGCACCGGGCCTGAACCGACCGGCCGGGTGCCGGCCGGCCGCCCGGCGGCCGGGACGGGCGTCGGGCCAGGACCCGGGAGGGGTCCCCGCCGCCGGTCAGGCTCTCGGACCCAGGGACTCGAACCGTTCGAAGCGGCGGGAGGCGGCCGACTCCCACACCGGGTCGGGCTCGATCCGACGACCGGTCCTGGCCCACCCGCCGGCGGCATCGAACGAGGTCTCGAGGCCCGCGGCCATGCGGGCCAGGAAGGCCGCACCGAGGGCGGCGCCCTCGGGAACGGCGACCGAGTCCACCGCCAGCCCCGTGGCATCGGCCACCGCCTGCATCCAGGCCAGCGACCGGGAGCCCCCTCCGGTGGCCACGATCCGGCGGGCCTCGAACCCGGACTGGTCGATGATCCTCCGGATCACGAACCCGCTGGCCTCGTGGGCGCCGCGGACGAGTGATGCCGGGCCCTGGGAGATGTCCAGGTCGTGCGCGCTGGCCCGGAGCGAGTGGTCGTGGAACGGCGTCCGCTCCCCCCGCAGGTAGGGCAGCCAGACCGGCACCCGCATCGGATCACCCTCCCGCCCTCCCGGGTCGGCGTCGGCCGGGGCCCTCCGGGCCCGGCGGGGGGGACCGCCGGCGAGCGACTGGACCCAGTCGGCGAACAGGGCACCGGCGTTGCTCGGCCCACCGATCATCACCTGCCCGGCAACCATGGTGGGGAGGGTGGTGAGGCCCGGCACGTCCCGCCACTCCTCGGTCACCACCCACACGATGAGGGTGGCACCGAAGATGACCAGGACGTCGCCGGGGTGGCTGGCCCCGGCCACGATCTGCTCGCAGAAGGCGTCGATCGACCCGCCGGCGAACACGGTCGGCGTGCCGGGGAGGCAACCGATCCCCTGTCCGATCTGGCCCACGACGGGTAGCTGGTCCTCGGTCACCCCGAGCTCGTCCAGTGCGGCCTTGTCCCATCGCCCCCCGGCGTGGAGGCCACCGAAGGACGTGGCGGTGGCGGCGTCCACGGCGGGTACCCCGGACAGGGCATGGGTGGCCACCGCCTGACAGTCCCAGTAGCCCCGGGCACCCGGTCGCTGGGCCACCGCCCAGGCCACCATGCGCTTGCCCTGCTCTCGCTCCCCCCCGACATCGGTGCTGTCGCCGGGCGGTGCGCTGTCACCGTCGACGGCACGGGCCCGCCCATCGCCGTAGAGCAGCCCGGGGAGCAGCGGCGTCCCCCGCCGGTCGACCGCGGTGATCGACGGGACCATGGAGGTCACCACCACGCCGGCGGCCGGTCCGTCGAGGTGCGAGGCGACCGCCGCGAAGGCCTTGCGGGGACCCCGCCGCCAGGCCTTGGCCACGTCGTGCTCGAGGTGGTCCGCCGACGGCGACCCCACGGCGTGGGGCACCCGGGCCCTCGCCACCACCTCACCGTGGGCATCGACCGCCACCGCCTTGACGGCCGTCGTGCCGACGTCGACGCCGACGGTGAAGCCCTCCCCCTTCGGCCCGGTCATGAATCTGACAATCGCGTCATGAGGCGTCATTATTGTCCTCCACCGGCCCGCACGTGCGGGTCCGCCTCCGGGGGGGCGGGAGTCCGAGCGAGGAGACAGCGACGACATGGCCACTGAACGACCGAGGGCGTTGGTCACCGCCGCAGTGCGGGGGCCCGGGCTCTCCCTCCTCGAGGAGCTCGCCGATCTGACCCTCGACTCCTGGCTCGACCAGCCGACGCTGCGGATCTACAACGCCGACCAGCTGGCGGAACGGGTGGGTGAGACCGGGGCCACCATCGTCATGGTCGAGACCGACCGCTGCGCCGGCCCGCTCTTCGAGCAGCCGCTCATCGCCGTGTGCAGCTGCCGGGGCGATCCCACCAACGTGGACGTGACCGCGGCCACCGATGCCGGTGTGCCCGTCCTGCGGGCACCGGGCCGCAACGCCGACGCCGTGGCCGAGGTCGGCGTGGCCCTCCTGTTCGCCGCCACCCGGGGCGTGGTGGCCGCCGACGGGGACGTGCGCCGGGGGGAGATCTACAAGGACGGCACCATCCCCTACCAGCGTTATCGGACCTGGCAGCTGGCCGGCCGGACGGCCGGGCTCGTCGGGCTCGGCGCCGTCGGTCGTGCGTTCCGGTGGCGCCTCCGGGGCCTCGGCCTCGAGGTCATCGCCTACGACCCGTACGCGGACGAGCCGACCGTGTCCCTCGAGGAGCTGTTCGACCGAGCCGACGTGGTGTCGATGCACGCTCCGGTGACCCCGGAGACCACCGGGATGATCGGGGCCGACCAGTTCGCCGCCATGCGGGACGGTGTCGTGTTCCTCAACACGGCGAGGGCCGCACTGCACGACACGGACGCGCTCGTCGGGGCCCTGCGCTCCGGAAAGGTGTCGGCCGCCGGGCTCGACCACTTCGAGGGGGAGTCGCTCGCCACCGACCACCCCCTCACCGAGCTGGGCTCGGTGGTGCTCACGCCCCATATCGGGGGCGCCACCCTCGACGTCGAGGCCAACCACAGCCGGATCATCGCCGAGGACCTGTGCCGGCTGCTGGCCGGTGCCCGTCCCCTCAACATCGTCAATCCCGAGGTGCTGAAGGGCCGCTGAGCGCACCCGACGGGCGAGCCGGGGGATCCGGGCACGAGAGGCTCGGGCCGAAGCGGTCGACACCCAACCATCGAAGCGAGGTCGACGCCGGTGCCCACACGATCGAACCGGGTGGTGACCGTTCTGGTGGTGATCGCCGTGTCGACCCTCGCCGCCTGTGGCACGTCGTCGTCGGGAACCTCCGCGACGACCACCTCGTCCCCCGGTGGCGACCACCAGACCCTGACCGTCATGGTGACCAACGACGACGGCTTCGGTGCGCCCGGTATCGACGCCGTGGTGCAGGGGCTCCGGACCCTGTCCGGTACCCGGGTGACCGTCGTGGCACCCTTGACGAATCAGAGTGGGACCGGCGGAAGGACCACGCCGAGCAGCGCCGGGGCCCTGGTGACGTCGACGGACCAGACGGCGAGCGGGTACCCGGCCACGGCGGTGCACGGGTACCCGGCTGACACGGTGATCTGGGCCATCAAGGACCACGGGTTGTCGAACCGGCCGGACCTCGTGGTCTCCGGCATCAACTTCGGCCAGAACATCGGCCCTCTGGCTGCACAGTCCGGAACGGTCGGAGCCGCCCGTGAGGCTGTCTCACTGGGTGTCCCGGCACTGGCCGCCAGCCAGGGTGTCGACGACGGCTCGGCTCCTGACTTTGCCGAGGCGGTCCCGATCGTCGAGAGCTGGGTGGAGCAGCACCGGGCGCAGTTGATCTCCCGGTCCTACGGTTCGAAGCCACCTCAGGCCAACCTCAACGTCCCGACCTGCGCCGGCGCACCGGTGCGCGGACCGGTGACGACCGTGTTGGCCACCTCCGGAGACGTGGGCCAGACGGTCCAGGTCGACTGCACCTCGACCTCGACGGCGTATGGAAACGATCTCGAAGCGTTCGAGATCGGTTTTGCCACCCTCACCCCGCTCTACCCGCCGGGCTGAGTCGCCGCGGACACTGCATCTCAACGGAGACGGTACGCCGGGCGCTCACACCATTCGGTGGGCGGCCCGCGCGGCCAGGGCGGCCAGGGTGAGGGTGGGGCCGTAGCCGGCCGAGGTGACGAACACCGACGAGTCGGCGACGATGACGTTGTCCACCCCGTGCAACCGTCCCTCGGGGTCGACGACCGACGTCCCCGGGTCGGTCCCCATCCGGACGGTCCCCATGTTGTGCCGGCTCTCGGGCACCGCCTCGGGAGAGGAGGCATTGCCCGTCCCGGGAGAGGAGGTCAACGCCGTCCATTCGGCTCCCATCTCCTTCAAGATGGCCTCGAGCTGGGGGCCGTAGTGGGCCGACGCCACCAACTCGTGACGGCGGGGCCGGTAGGTGATCCGCGCCGCCGGAAAGCCGCGGGCGTCTTTCACCTTCGGGTCGAGATCGACCCGGTTGTCGGGGTAGGCCAGGTCCTCCCCCTGCATGATGAAGGCCCACAGCCGTGCCCGGATGGGCGAGTCGGCCATCAACCCGGGGTGGTGCGCCCCCCAGGGCAGGTGCTTCGCCTCCATGATGGGCAGGCCCGAGCCACTGTGCTCGACCAGTCCCCCCCGGAGCCACGGCAGCCCGGCGGTGGTGGCGGCGGCGGCCGTGGTGCCGTCACCGACGATCATGTCGTCGTGGACGTGGGTGACCGCCCGGCCCCGCTCGGCGTAGGTCCGGAACGGCATCGAGCCGGCGACGATGGTCTGGAAGTGGGTCATCAGATAGCGGCCGACCAGCGGATGGTCCACCTCCGACAGGAGCAGCAGGCGAGGCGTCTCGATGGCACCGGCGGCGATCACCACGTGGCGGGCGGCGAGGAACCGGTCGGTGCCGTCGGGGCCGATCAGCTCGACGCCGGTGGCGCGGCGGCCGTCGATGCGCACCCGCGACACGAAGGTCTCGGTCAACAGCTCCGCCCGGCCACTGGCCATCGCCCGTTGCAGCATGGCGATGGGATCGCCCTTGGCGTGGATCGGGCAGCCGAAGTAGGCGCAGAACCCGCAGTTGTTGCAGGCCGGTCGGCCGTCGTAGGGCACGGAATTGGCGGCGGTGGGCGCCGGATAGGGGTGGTAGCCGAGCCGCTCGGCGGCGGCCGCCGAAACCGTTGCGCCGTACATCGGTGGGCCCGAGGGCATGGGGAACGGCCCGGACCGTGGGCCGGCGAACGGATTGGCGCCCTCGGTGCCCGCCACACCGATGGCTCGTTCCACCTCCGCGTAGAAGGGCTCGAGCTCGTCGTAGTCGAGGGGCCAGTCGGCGATGTCGGCGTCGGGCTGGGGACCGAAGACCGAGAGCAGGCGGAAGTCGTCCGGCCGGAACCGCGGCACCTTGCCGTCCGCATGGGTGCCGCCCCCGCCCACGGTGGACGGGACGTTGTTCACCTCACCCACATGGGTGCGGTCGCCGTCGGCCTCACGGGTCCGGAAGGTCCGGGGCTCGACCAGGGGGTCGGGCCCGAGGAAGTGGCGGTTGAGGAACTTGATCTCGTCGTTCGAGTAGTCGAACGCCGGACGTGTCAGGTCGTCCGGGTCGAGCAGGTGGTTGCGCCCCTTCTCGACGATGGTCACCGTCCAGCCGGCGGCGGTCAGCACGTCGGCGACCGTGGCACCCCCGGGGCCCGACCCGACGATCACCGCGTCGACGGTCACGGGTGGGCCACCTCGGCGTCGGTCCAGCCCCGGGGCTGGACATCCCCGTCGAACCCGATGGCCCGCCAGCCGCTCCCCCCACGGTTGCCCCCGTACTCGGGGGCGCCGTACATGCCCTCGCAGGCGTGGCCGTAGACCAGGCTGGTGAAGTCGGGCACCGAGCGGAGCCGGGCGTCCTGCTCGGCGGGCGTCAGGCCGGCGAACCCGGCACCCAACGCGACGAGTCCCTCGCGGTAGTGCTGCTGCAGGCCGACGACGGGGCCGTTGAACTCCCGCTCGGGCAGTCCACAGGAGCCCTCGATGCGCATCCGCCAGGCGAGCTCGTCGAGGGCGTTGAGCCGATGGAACCGGCTGAATGCCGGCGCTCCCCCGTGGCGGGGCGTCGGCGGGCCGCCGGCCCAGATCCGTGGCGGATCGAACGTGAAGGCACCCAGCAGCCCGTCGATGTAGTCGGGCACCCCGGCCGCCGTCGCACCGGGTCCGGTCTCCGACGCCGGGATCAGCCGCTCACATGCGGACGACAGGATCCCGTACTCCTGCTCCGTCAACCAGATCGGCACCGGGTCACCCTAACCAACAACGGTCGTGCTCGCCGGGGTACCGGCGCGCCCCGTCCCCTCTCCGGCACACACGGCGCCCTGCCCTAGTTGGGGGTGAAGGCGATGGGGAGGGCGATGGGGGACCGGAAGGCCATCCCCTTGATGTGGAGGTCCTGGTCGGGCGCGGCCGCCAGCCTCATGTCGGGTAGCCGGTCGAACAGGGTGTTGACGGCCACCCGGACCTCCATGCGGGCCAGATGCATGCCCAGGCAGACATGGACGCCGAACCCGAAGCCGACGCTCTGGCGCGACTCGCGGAACAGGTCGAACCGGTCGGGATGCTCGTATTTCCGCTCGTCCCGGTTGGCCGAGCCGAGCAGGAGGGCGACGTCGGCCCCCTCCTCGACGGGAACGCCACCGATGTCGGTGTCACGGGTGGCGCGCCGGAGGATCACCGTCACCGGTGGTTCCCAGCGGATGGACTCCTCGAAGGCGACCGGAACCAACGACCGGTCGTCCCTGACCGCGTCGAGCTGGTCGGGATTGGTCAAAAGGCCGTAGAGGAGATTGCCCGACGCACGGTAGGTGGTCTCCACCCCGGCCGGAAGCAGCAGGCGGAGGAACGAGTAGATCTCCTCGTCGTCGAGCCGCCGGCCGTCCACCTCTGCGGTCAACAGGTCACTGATCAGGTCGTCAGCCGGCTTGCGGCGGCGCTCGTCCAGCACGCCGGCGAAGTAGTCGCGCAGGGCGGCCGAGGCGGCCACGCCACGGTCCCAGTTCGAGGCGACGCTGGTGATGGCGATGGCCCACCGCTGGAAGGTGGGGAAGTCGGACCGGGGCAGACCGAGGATCTGGGCGATGACCTGGACGGGGAAGTTGAACGTCAGCTCCTGGACGAGGTCGGCAGTGCCACGGTCGGCGACGTTGTCGATGAGCTCGTTGACCACCCGCTGGACGAGGTCACCCTCCCACCGCTCGAGCACCTTCGAGCGGAAGGTCGCGGAGACGAGGGCCCGGTGGATCCGGTGCTCGGGCTCGTCCATCTGCAGGATGGTGCGGCCCATGACCGCGCCCATGATCCCCTCGTACACGGTCGAGGAGTACGTGTCGTTGTCGCGCAGCACCTGGACCGCCTCGTCGAAGCCGAAGACGGTGACCGGCTGGGGGCGTGAGGGGTCGGGGGCCTCGGCGCCCTCGCCGAGGTCGATCGGACCCACGTGGACCGGGCTCTGGCGTCGCAGGGTGGCCATCACCGGGTACGGGTCCCGGATGTTGCCGGACACCGTGTCCTCGAGCTCGAACGGGTCGAAGGGGGCCGGTGCCTCCACCTCGGTCGAGGCGACGTCGGTGCGTGTGGTCATGGTTCGTCTTCCCGGGCGCACCGGAGGGTGCGCTCCTGTGTCACCATCCTAAGACAAACGTTCGTTTGGGACAACAGAATGCCCCCTCCGGGCCGGAAACCGGGCGCCGGGCGCCGCCGGCCACGTTGGGGGCCACAATGGGGAGGTGACCCCCGAACGTGAACAGGCCGGCCGTCCCGACGGCACGACCCAGCGCCAGAACATCCTCCGCACCGCCCTGTCGCTCATGGGCCAGCAGGGGGTCGATGGGACGAGCATGCGGACGCTGGCCGCCGCCACCGGCCTCAACGTCGCATCGCTGTACCACTACTTCCCGTCGAAGCGCGACCTGCTGGTGGCGGTGCTCGAGGAGCGGGGCCTGGTCGAGAACGTCGCCCAGCCGTCCCTGTCCCGCGACCCGGCCACCGACCTCGCCGACCTCTTGAACGACATCCTCCAGTCCATGCTGGAGGTGGAGGACTTCATCCGGCTGATGCTCGGGGAGGTCATGCGGGGCGACGAGACCGCCTCGACCGTGGGCACCGAGCTGTTCGACGCCACCCAGGCGTCGCTGGAGCACTGGCTGGGCGAGCACGGCCCCCCGCTCTGCCCCCCCGGCACCGAGGCGGCCATGGCCCGGGTGCTCCGGAGCCTGCTCGTCGGCCTGTTCGTCGAGCACGTGGCCGGCGTCCTCGGCGGGGACGATGCCAGTTCGGCCTTCCGCATCCGCGCCGACGAGGTCTCGGCACTCCTCGAGCGGGCCGGCTCCGACGGCCACCTACGGGATTGACCGGACCGCCGGGCCCGGGCGGGCCGCCGGGGCCCGGCCGAACTCAGTGGAGATCGACCAGCTCGCCGGCGAGGTGCTCCCACTGGTGGCTCGCCCCGCCCATCAGCAGTTCGTTCTGCTTGGCCCGCTTGAACAGGAAGTGGGCGTCGTTCGCCCAGGTGAAGCCGACACCCCCGTGGATCTGGATGTCGTCGCCCGTCACCCGCACCGC
The DNA here is from genome assembly GCA_964573595.1 of uncultured Acidimicrobiaceae bacterium. Lineage (GTDB taxonomy): Bacteria > Actinomycetota > Acidimicrobiia > Acidimicrobiales > RAAP-2 > Bog-756. Next base: position 9,748 of record CAZNLF010000001.1, read on the forward strand.
CGCCTCGGCGGCGTAGGCGGCGGCCATGGTGGCGGCGCGGGAGCGCTCCGGCGAATCCGTGTCGGCGGCCCATGCGGCGAAGTGCACCCCGGCGCGGGCCATCTCCAACGAGTGGTACATGTCGACGATGCGGTGCTTCACCGATTGGAACGAGGCGATCGGCCGGTCGAAGACGACCCGCACCTTGGCGTACTCCACCGCCTCCTCGAGCGAGCGGTCGGCCACCCCGACCAGCTCGGCGGCCAGCCCCACCGAGACGTCGTCGAGCACCCGACGCCACAGTGCGCTCTGGTCCCCGATCGGACCCAGGGCCTCCACCGGCTCCTCGTCGAGCACCAGCCGAGCCAGCTTGCGGGTCGGGTCGAGGGTGGGCACCGCCTCGGCCCGGGGGGACGGGAGCAGGAAGGAGTGGATCCCGTCCTCGGTGAGGGCGGCCACGATGGCCCAGTCGGCGGTGTGGCCGTCCACCACGATCGGCTTGACCCCGGTCACCACCCAGCCCGCGCCCTTCCGGCGGGCCCGGGCCCGGATCGTGTCGACGGGATGGCCGTGTCCCTGCTCGTGCAGGGCCACCGTGCCGCGCTGGCCTCCCGACGCCAGCTCGGGCAGGAGGTCGTCGGCACCGAGCGCCCGGGCGGCCAGGGTGGCCATGACCGATGACGAGAAGAACGGCCCCGGAAGGGGCACCCGCCCCATCTGCTCGAGGATGATGCCCATCTCGAGGAGACCGGCCCCCTCGCCCGGCACCAGCATGCCGGTCCAGCCCAGGGCGACCAGTCGGTCCCACAGATCGGGGGTGAACCCGGCCGGGTCCTCGGCGAGCTGTCGGAGGGTCGCCCCGTCGACCTCCCCCATGGCCCGGCGCGCCACCTCCTGCAAGGCGAGCTGCTCGGCATCGAACGTGAAATCCACTGTCTACCCCCGCGGTGGGTCGCTGTTGGTGGCGACAGTGTAGACAAGAACGGCTATTCTCCGTGCCCGTGGACTTCGCACTGGCTCCAGAAGACGAGGCGTTCCGGGACGAGCTGCGGGGCTGGCTCGACGAGCACCTGTCGCCGTTCCTGGCCAGCGAGGAGCTCGCCGACGACGCCTCGCTCTCGGGGGAGAAGTCCCAACAGCGCAGGGCGGCCTGGCAACGGGTGCTCAACGAGGGACGGTGGGCCGCCGTCAACTGGCCCGAGGAGTACGGCGGCCGGAACGCCACCGCCATGCAGCGGATCATCTTCTCCGAGGTCAACGCCGAGTACCGGACGCCGGGGCTGTTCAATCCCAACGGGCTGTGGCAGATCGGGCCCATGATCATCGCCTGGGGCACCGACGAACAGAAGGCCCGGTGGCTCCCGTCGATCCTCGACGCCACCGACCACTGGTGCCAGGGCTTCTCCGAGCCCCAGGCCGGCAACGACCTGGCCAACCTCCGCACCACGGCCGTCCGGGACGGTGACGAGTACGTGGTCAACGGCCAGAAGATCTGGATCTCCACCGCCCACCTGGCCAGATGGGGCCTGTTCCTGTTGCGTACCGACCCCACGGCCATCGAGCGTGGCGCCAAGCACGAAGGCATCACCGCCTTCATCATCGACATGCACACCCCGGGTATCGAGGCCAGGCCGATCCGTGACATGGCCGGCGAGGAGATGTTCAACGAGGTCTTCTTCACCGACGCCCGCATCCCGGTCGACAGCCGGCTCGGCGGGGAGGGCGAGGGCTGGATGGTGGCCATGGGTACGCTCGGGCACGAGCGGGTGGGCATCGCCGGGCAGATCTCCCTCCTCGGCGCCGACCTGCACGCCATGGTCACCGCCGCCCGCTCGGTGAACCCGTCGGCGCTCGAGGACCCCTCCCTGCGGGAGCGGCTGGCCCGGGCCTGGACCGACATCGAGCTCGCCCGGCTGCTGTCGCTGCGGGCCCTGAGCAAGATCATCAAGGGCGAGAAGAACTGGCCCGAGGTCCCCTTCGCCAAGCTCGCCTGGTCCTCGCTGGCCCAGACGCTCGCCGACCTGTCACTGGACCTGCTCGGGCCCGCGGGGCTCGCGGCACGCGGCGGGCCGGACGCCGTCGACCGGGGCAAGTGGACCCGCCTCTACTCGTTCCAGCGGTACAGCACCATCGGTGGCGGCTCCACCGAGGTGCAGAAGAACATCATCGCCGACCGCGCGGTGAAGCTGCCCGGCCAGTCCCGCCTGTCCTGACGTGCCGGCCGTCGACCAGCGGGCACCGTGCATCATCGGTGCCGCCCGCCGTACGTGGCGCGAGGAGCCGGCCCCGGAGCCGCTGGACCTCTGGGAGACCGTGGCCAGGGAGGCCGCCGGGGACGCCGGGGCCCCCGGAGCGCTCACGGGGTTGGACAGCCTGCAGGTCGTCTACTGCCAGTCGTGGGAGTACGACGACCCCTCCGGTCGGCTGGCCACGAGGCTCGGGGCCGACCCGGCGGAGCGGTCGTACTCGGGCATCGGTGGGTCGGTGCCGGTCCGTCTCCTCTCCGAGGCGGCCTCGGCGATGGCGGCCGGCGATCTCGACCTCGCCCTGATCGTGGGCGGCGAGGCCCTGGCCACCCGTCGCCACCTCCCCGAGCCTCCCTGGTCGGACCCCTCGGACCCCCCACGCCCCTACCCCATCACGATCGACCGCGACGAGGCCCGGCACGGGATCTTCCAGGCCTACCTGACGTTCGCGCTCCTCGACAGTGCCCGCCGGATCCACCTGGGCCGCTCGGTGGCCGAGCACCGGACCGACCTCGGTCGACTGCTGTCCCCGCTGACCGAGGTGGCGGCCCGGGACCCCGAGCACGCCTGGTTCCCCATCGCCCGGGACCCCGAGACCATCTCGGTCCCCTCCCCCACCAACCGGATGGTCGCCACCCCGTACACCAAGTACATGACGGCCATCATGGACGTGGACATGGCCGCCGCCGTCCTCGTCGCCAGCGAGGCCCGCGCCGATTCGCTGGGCGTTCCGGCCGACCAGCGGGTCTACCTGCGGGGGACGGGCTCGGCCGAGGAGCCGGCCACGATGGCCACCCGGCCCGACCTGTGGCGCTCACCGGCCATGCAGTCGGCCATGCGCTCCGCGCTCGGGCCCCTGACCGTCGACGACGTCGCCCACCTCGACCTCTACTCGTGCTTCGCCAGCTCGCTCTCGTTCGCCCGCGACGCCCTCGGGATCACGACCGACCGCCAGCTGACCGTGACCGGGGGACTCCCCTACCATGGCGGACCGGGCAGCAACTACACGACCCATGCCCTGGCCGCCATGGTCGAAGTCCTGCGGGGCGACCCGGACTCGTCCGGCCTGGTGACCGGCATCGGCATGCACATGACCAGTCACGCCGCCGCGCTCCTGTCGGCCCGGCCCGGGCCCGTCCGGGTGGCGGCCCCCTCCGGGGTGCCGGCCACCGTGCCGATGGCCACCGGGCCCGACGGACCCGCCCGGGTGGTGGCATGGTCCACCAACTACGGCCGCCAGGGCCCGGAGTGGACGGCGGTCATCGGCGAACTCGCCGACGGCTCTCGGTGCTACGCCCGCCTGGACGATCCCCCCTCCGAGGACGTCGACCTGGCGGACGAGCCGGTGACCGTGACCACCGGTGACGACCGCGTGACGAGCGCCCGGCTGTGACTCGGCCTGCGGGTGGCCGACGGCCTCGGCACCGCCCGCCGCTCGCGCCTACTATCACGTGCGTCCGTCGGGCATCGTGTGCACCGGGGCGACCGGTGATCCTGCCATCATGACCATCCACTACCAGTCGGTCGACGACCACATCGTCCGGATCACCATCGACCGGCCCGAGGCGCGCAACGCCCTCGACATGGACCACTTCGCCCAGCTCCGCATGGCGTGGGAGCGCTTCGGCGAGGACGACGACGCCTGGGTGGCCGTGATCACCGGCGTGGGCGCCGACTTCTGCGTCGGGGCCGACCTCAAGACCTACATACCCCAGATCACCAGCCTGCAGGCCAAGATGAAGGCGGAGGGCGTCCACGAGATCGACGGCTACCGCCTCGATGACGGGGTCAAGGCGGTGCTGCGCAACGTCAAGCTGTACAAGCCGATCGTGGCGGCCGTCAACGGCACGTGCGTGGCCGGTGGGATGGAGATGCTCGGTGGGTGCGACCTCCGGGTGGCCGTCGACACCGCCACCTTCGGCGTGATGGAGCCGAAGCGGGGGCTCTTCGCCGGAGGCGGGACGACCGTCCGGCTGCCGCGTCAGATCCCCTTCCCGGCCGCCATGGAGCTGCTGCTCTGCGCCGATCGGGTCTCGGCCGGCCGCGTCTACGAGATGGGACTGCTGAACGAGGTCTGCCCGCCGGACCGGCTGATGGAGCGGGCAATCGACTACGCCCGGCGCATCACCGCCAACGGCCCGTTCGCCGTGCGCAAGACCAAGGAGTCCGTGCTGTTGGGCCTGGCCACCGACATGAAGGAGGCCTATCGCATCGAGTCGTCCATTTCGTCGGAGGTGTTCTCGAGCGAGGACGCCGTCGAGGGGCCCAAGGCCTTCGCCGAGAAGCGGACACCGGAGTGGAAGAACCGCTAGGCGACCATGGCCGGTTCGTTCGAGGGGAAGCGGGTCCTGATCACCGGTGGCTCATCGGGGATCGGTGCGGGGTTGGCCGAGGGATTCGCCGCCGCCGGTGCCGTCGTCGGGATCGCAGCGCGGCGCCGCGACCGGCTGGTCGAGGTCCTCGAGCGCTGCCGGGCCCACACACCGAGCTCGCAGATGTGGGAGGTCGACCTGGCCGACCCCGATGCCGTCGACCGGTTGGCCGTCGAGGCCGTCGACACCCTGGGCGGCGTGGACCTGCTGGTCAACAACGCCGGCATCCCGAAACGGCGCCACGTCTCCCGCCTCGACGCCGGGACCGTCGAGTCCGTGATGGCGATCAATTACCTGTCGCCGGTCCGCCTCACCCTGGCGATCCTGCCCACCATGCTGGCCCAGGGATCGGGCCGGGTGGTCTTCGTCTCCTCCGTCGCCGCACCCCTCAGCTCACCGGGTGAGGCCGCCTACTCCGCGTCCAAGGCGGCGGTGGCCGTGTTCGCCGAGACCATGGCCGTCGACCTGTGGGACTCGGGAGTCGGCGTGTCGGTCGTCTACCCGGGGGTCGTCGACACCGAGCTGTTCACCCTGCCCGACAACGATCCCTTCACCGGCGACGTGGAGTCGATCCCCGTCGCCGAGGCCGTCACCACCATCATGGACGGCGTCGCCGCCGGGACCCTGTCGATCTACGTGCCCGCCTACTTCGCCGAGTTCGCCGCCCAGAAGGCCCAGGACGTCGACCGCTTCCTCGCCGGCACCGCCGAGTACGTACGCTCCCGGACCGGACGGGGGTAACCGACGGGAGCAACCGGCCGGGTTGGTCGACCGGACCGTCCCCTGAGGCCGGGCGGTCGGCCGCTCCGTTACGCGGTCAGCCGAGGCGCTCGATGACCGTGGCGTTGGCCTGGCCCCCGCCCTCGCACATGGTCTGGAACCCGTACCGGCCGCCCGTGGCCTCCAACTGGTTGAGCAGGGTCGCGGCCAGCCGGACACCGCTCGCCCCGAGCGGGTGGCCGATGGCGATGGCGCCGCCATTGGGGTTGAGCCGCTCGGGGTCGGCGTGGAAGGCCCGGTTCCACATCAGGGGGATGGCGGCGAACGCCTCGTTGCACTCGATGGCGTCGAACTGCTCGACCTTCATGCCCGATCGCTCGAGCAGCCGGTGCGTGGCCGGCACCGGAGCGGAGAGGACGATGGCGGCATCCTCGGCGGCCACGGTGGCGTGGGCGAAGCGTGCCCGGACCGGCAGGCCGAGCCGCTCGGCCACCGACCGCTCGGCGACCAGCATCGCCGACGCGCCGTCGGTCATCTGTGAGGCATTGCCGGCGGTGATGTCCGGCGCCGTGTCGGGCTCCCAGTTCTGAGCGGGTGCCAGACCGGCCAGGGCCTCGAGGGAGGCGTTCCGGCGGATGCCCTCGTCGGACTCGAGCCGCGCCCCGGTGAGCGCACCGGCCTCGTCCTTCACGGGCACGGCCACCGACTCGGCGGCGAAGTGGCCCGAGTCCCAGGCGGCGGCGGCCCGACGGTGGCTCTCCAGCGAGTACTCGTCCATCTCCTCACGGCTGATGCCCCACCGGTCGGCCAGGACCTGGGCCACGCGGAATTGGGCCCACAGCCGGCCGTCGATCTCCTCGAGGAACGACGGCGGGAACGGTCCCGTCCCGCCCCGGGCGTTGGAAGCCATGGGAACCCGGCTCATCGCTTCGACGCCGCAGGCGACCACCAGGTCGTAGTGGCCGGCCTTCACCCCGGCCGCGGCGAAGTGCATGGCCTGCTGGGACGAGCCGCACTGGCGGTCCACGGTCGTGGCCGGCACCGTCTGGGGCAGGCCGGCGGCGACCCACCCGTTCCGCGTGACGTTGGTGCTCTGCTCGCCGGCCTGGGTGACGCACCCGCCGATCACGTCGTCGACCGTCTCGGGATCGATGCCGGTGCGCCCCACCAGCTGGGTGAGGGCGAAGGCCAGGAGGTCGACCGGGTGCCAGTTGGCGAGCGCCCCTCCCCGCTTCCCCATGGTGGTGCGCACCACATCGACGATGACGGCGTCGCGCTCGTTGTCGCTCACTCTGGTTCCTCTCGTTCCTGCGGTGCGTTGCCGGGCCTAGGTCGGCGGCTTCCGGCGACGGCGACGGAACCGCAGCTCTTGTTCCACGTTCTCCGTGCCCCAACCGGGGACCACCACGTCGGTGCCGTGGCTCGGCGTCATCACGGCCCGCTCGCCCCGATTGGCCAGTACCGACTCGACCGCGTCCAGTGCCCCGTCGGACGGCCCACTGTAGGCCACCGAGCCGTGCTCGAGGACGACCGCGGTCACGGCGATGTCGAGCACCCGGTCGACCTGCTGCTCGACGATGAGCAGCGCCGTCCCGGCCTGGTTGATCTTGGCCAGCCCCTCGTAGACGGCGTCGATCATCACCGGGGCCAGGCCGAGGGAGATCTCGTCCGCCACCAGCAACCGGGGCGGAGCCACCAGGACCTTGGCCAACGACAGGATGCGCTGCTCCCCTCCCGAGAGGGTGCCACCTTGTTGCTTGCGCCGCGCGCTGAGCACGGGGAAGGCCTCGAAGGCGCGGTCGAGGGATCCGGCCACGCTCTTGCGGCCGCCCCGCTGTCGGAAGGCCAGTCTGAGGTTCTCCTCGACGGTCAGGCTGGCGAAGACGCCCCGGCCCTCGGGCACGTGGGCCGAACCGGCCCGGGCGATCTTGTAGGCGGACAGCCCGGTGACGTCCTTGCCGGCCAGCCGGATGGCTCCCGCCGTGCTGGCCAACAGACCGGTGACCACGCGGGCCACGGTGGACTTGCCGGCGCCGTTGGAACCGATCAGCGCGGTGACGCCCGCAGCCGGCACGACGAAGGAGATGTCGAACAGGGCGCGGTAGGGGCCGTAGCTGGCGCTGAGATTCTCGATCTCGAGGGCCGGGGGCTCCACCGCCACCGCCGTTCCTCCGCCGGCAGCCGGGTCGGTGGCCGGCCCGCTCACGCGGTCAACCCGAGGTAGGCCTGGCGGACGTTGGCGTCGGCCATCACCTCGTCGAAGGTGCCGTCGGCGATCACCACGCCCAGGTTCATCACGATCGTCCGGTCGACCACCTCGCCCACCATCCCGAGGTCGTGCTCGACCAGCAGCATGGCCATTCCGCGCTCACGCTGGAGCTTGCGCAGCACCTGGGCCAGCTCGCGCGTCTCGTGGATGTCCAACCCCGACGAGGGCTCGTCAGCCAGGAGCAGCACCGGCTCGGACACCAGGGCCCGAGCGAGCTCGACGAGGCGGCACAATCCCAGGCCGAGGGCCGACACGGGGGTCTGGGCCCGGTCCTCGATGCCGACCAGTTCGAGCACCGACGCCACCCGCTCGTTTTCCTCCGGGGTCACGGCGCTGCGGTTGAGGAGGTCCTTCCACAGCCGCCCGGTGGACCAGCGGGCCCGCACCGCCACCACCAGGTGGTCCCGGACCGTCATGTCGGGGAACACCTCGATCCGCTGGTAGGTGCGGCTGATCCCCAACCGGGCCCGCTTGAAGGTGGGCATGCCGAGGAGCTCCCTCCCGTCGAGGTCGATGCTCCCCTGCTCGGGCCGGAGCTGGCCACAGATGCAGTTGAACAGGGTCGTCTTGCCGGCACCGTTCGGGCCCACCAGTCCGATGCTCTCGCCTCGGTCGACGGTCAGGCTCACCCCACTGACCGCGGCGATGCCGCCGAACGTTTTCGAGACCTCGTTGACCGACAGCAGCGGGCCGGCCGTCGTGGGACCGTCCGCGGCCGGCGAGGCAGCCGTGTCAACCATGGTCGCTCACCACCGGCTTTACCTCGGCGGACGCGCCGTTGGGCGCCGGAGGCGGACCGCCACCACCACCGTCCGCCCCGACTAGCGGGCCGGACGGGCCGGGTGGGTCGCCCCCGTGATCGACCGGCCGGAAGAGGAGGTTCTGCATTCGGAGGGTGGAGCGCCGCTTCTGGTATTCGAGGATCCCCTCGGGGTGGGCCGAGTAGGTCAGCGCGCCGAAGGCGAAGAACACCACCACCAGGCTGTTCCCGCCGAGCCGGGACGGTACGTAGGTGAGCAGCTGTTGGAGGATCACGAACCCGAACCCGGCCTGGAGCGCCCCTTCGACGGTGCTCGCCCCGGTGGTGACGACCACCACCACGAAGACCAGCGAGATCTGGTAGCTGAACAGGTCCGGGTTCACCTGTTGCTGCTGGATGGACAGCATGGTCCCACCGATGCCGGCCACCACCCCGGACAGTGCGAACACCACGATGTGCTGCCAGGTGAGATTGATGCCCAGGCCGGCGGCCGCGGTCTCGCTGCCCCGCATGGCGCCCAGCAACCGGCCCGTGGACCCCCGGCGGACCAGTTGCACCCCGGCGATGCAGACGAGCAGCACGATCATGGCGGTGATGAAGAAGGCGTGTCCGTTGGGGTGCAGGATGCCCAGGCCCACCCACTCGGGCTTGATGCCGACGGTCTGGCCGTTGCTGCTGTTCAACTGCGGGAACACGGCGTTGTCGAAGAACAGGGCGGCGGCGATGGTCAACAGGGCCAGGCCCAGCCCGCGCAGGCGCACCGAGGCGAAGGCCAGCACCACCGCCACCGCGGCGGCGGTCACCGCACCCACCAGGCCACCGAGCAACAGGCTGAGGCCGAAGTGGGTGGCCAGCTGGGCGGCCGTGTAGGCCCCCACCCCGGCCAGCGTCGCCTGGGCCAAGGAGAGCTGACCGCCCATGCCGGTGATGAGGGTGATGGAGAGGAAGACGATCGAGTAGACCAGCCCGGCGTTGAACACGTTCTCCCACGTCGTCGGGAGCCACGTCAGCATGGACACCACGAAGGCCCCGAGCAGGATGTACCAACCGACCCGGACGATCCGGTCGATCTGGGGCGCCCGGAGGGCGGAGACCGTCGGCGGGGTCGGCGGGTCGACCGAGGACAGGGGGTCCTTCGTGTGGTCGAGCTGTCGGAGGCCGGGCACGAGGAGGAGCGCGGCGATCAGCACGATGAACGGGAGCGAGGTCAGCGCGGCGGACGACCACACGCTGCTGACCGGCAGGTACCCCTGCGCCACGGTGGACGCCACGCCCATCAGGATGCCCACCAGGACGGCGATGGGCATGGAGCGCAGCACGGCCCAGGCGGCGGCGGCAAAGGCCGCCACCATCAGCGCCGCGTAGTCGCTGGACTGGAGCTGTCCGTAGATGGGGGCCAGCAGCACGCCGGCCAGTCCGGCCATCAGGCCGGAGATGGCCCAGGCCACCGCCACCACGCGGCCGGCGTTCACGCCGTCCAGCTCGATGAGGCGGCGGCTCTCCACCGCCCCCCGCATCTGCAGGCCCAGGTTGGTGAGCCGCATCAGGACGACGAGGGCGATCAGGATCACCGCCGTGGTCAGCACCGTGGTCATGTAGATCCCGTTGATCGGGGTTCCCGCCACCCGGAAGTAGACCGTGTCCGGATTGAACAGGATGCTCGGCGGGTTGTACTGGTTGGCGCTGCCGAAGATGACCGACAGCACGCTCGGGATCCCGACGAACAGACTGATCCCGGTGACCAGCTTGGCCGTCGTGTTGGTGTTGGCGATGTGACGGAAGAGGAACCGGTCGAACGCCAGGCCGAGGCCCGGGGCCAGGATCACCACCGACAACAGGAAGGACAGCCACACCGGCAGGCCCTCGTTCTGGACCAGCCAGGTGAACAGGAAGGCCGAGGTGTAGGCCTGGGCGCCGTAGGCGAAGTTGAAGACGCCGGTGGCCTGATACGTGAGCACCAGGCCCACGGCGACGATCGCATAGGTGCAGCCGTAGGGGACCCCGGGTATCGCGAAACCCAGAAAGTGCTCCACCTCCGGCGCGACTCCTACCGGGACCCGGCTGCGCTCAGCTTCATGCCCCCGGGGTTCCCTTCGGTGGCGTGACCACCTTCGGATTGTTCACGCTGGAGTTCACGCAGACGAAGACCTGCTTCCCCTTGGCGAAGACCGTCACGTACTTGCTGCCGTTGACCTGGACGTAGTTGGTGCAGTTGGGAACGGTGTAGCTGACGTGGCTGACCTTCCAGTTGACCGGTGAGGACAGGCCGCCGGCGGTGAAGTTGGTGATGTTGTTGGTGGCGCTGATGACGCTGGCCTGGGTGACGTTGCTGCCCGCGGCCTTGACCCCTGCGGCCAGGAGCGCCGCCGACTGCCACCCGTCGAACGTGACGCTGTTCAGGACGTAGGACGGCTCGTACTTCTTCATGGCGGCGAGGTACTGCTGCATTCCCGGGTAGGTGTTCCCGTACTTGGCGGTGTTGGCGGCCTCGAAGGGCACGTCGCCCACGTCCTCGACGTAGACGTTCTGCATCACGCTCCGGTACTGATTGAGCAGCGCCTGGTCGTAGCCGTTCAGCCACAGCTGCTTGATCTTGAGACCGTACTGCTGGATGTCCCGACCGAGGGTGATGTCGTCCGAGGCCTGGATGCAGGTGACGACCGCCTGCGAACCGGCCTGCTGCATGCGCTGCACGTCGGAGGAGTAACTACCGCCGAGCTGGGCGCTGACGTCGGAGTAGACGTTGTACCCGGCCTTCTTCATGGCCTTGGCATAGGCGGAGCAGGCGTCGTACGACGAGGCGATGCCCGGCCCGTAGCTGACGAAGGCCACCGACTTCGCGTTCACCTTCTTCAGGAACCAGGACAGGCTGGAGTACGCCGAGGAGTAGATCTGGGTGGAGCCGCCCACGGCGAACAGGTTCGGTGCCGTCTGCCAGTTGGCGCTGACGTTGTACCCGTAGGTCGGGGTGTTCGTGGAGACGAAGTAGTTCGGGGTGAACCACGCCGAGGCCACCCCGACGGCGAACACGTGGTCCTGGTCGATGAGGGTGTGGGTCAGTTGGGTGAACTGGCTCGGTGATCCGCCGTCGTCGAGGTTCTGGGTCAGCACGATCTTGTGCCCGTTCACGCCGCCGGTGGCGTCGATCGTCTTGAAGTAGGCGATCATGCCCGGCGCCAGGCCCCCGAAGAAGCCGGCGAGGGGCCCTGTCCGCGACGAGATCGCCCCCACGTTGATCTGGGCGCCGGGTGCCACCGACGTGGTGCTCGCCCCGGCCGTCGCCGTCCCGGTCCACCCCCCCACGATGGCCGCCGTCCCGAGCGCCAGCACCACTGGCACCGACCATCTCCCCCGCTTGCTCCCCATATCGACGACTCCCCCTATTCGAGCCCCGGCGTGGTGCCGACGCTGGTGGTCCCCTGCAAAAACAGCTGTTTGCCGGGCCTGTGTTTAAGGCACCGGCACCGCCTTGTCAACATTAGTTTTTCGGGGCGGCCGCCGGGTGGCGCGGCGGGCCCCCGCACAGGACGTCGACCGGGACGCCCAGCTCCCCGATGTCGGCCCGCTCGTTGTCCTCGCTGTAGCGGAGACCCTGGACATTGAACAGGTGGACCTCGTCCGCCGCCACGGGGAACGGGCCCCAGTGCCACGTCCCCTGGTAGAGGACGACGGAGTCGAGTGGCTCCAGGACGAAGGCGGCGATCAGCGACACATCGGCCGGGGACGAAAGGTCGGCGGTCGGCGGGGCGACGGCCAGCACGGCGGTGACGTCGAGCGGCATGAGCACCTGGGTGTGGGTGAGGTGGCGGAAGAGCGCCAGACAGCGCAGGCCACCCTCCACCTCGGGCACCTCGTCCCTCCGGTGGGAGATGCGGTTGACGTGCACGTCGTCCCAGTCGAACACGAGCCGCGACGCACCGTCTTCGGGGTCGGTGTCGGGGACCGGCAACCAGCCGAACGGGGCCCAGGCGGCCGGGTCCACCGGACCCGGAATGATCTGTCGCACCGGTCCACCCATGTTGCACGCCTCCGTCGCGATCTAGTGTGAGGGCTCAACCTAACATCGGCCTCGCCCGCCGGCCCAGAGGACGGATCCAGGGGACAAAGGAGCAAGCATGGCCATGGACGTACGCAACATCGAGAACGCCGCCCCGGTCGTCGAGCACAACGGCACCGTCCCCGTGTGGTGGATGGTCAACTCGCGGGAGATGAAAGAGCAGACCGACGGTGGGTTCCTGGAGTTGGTGAACGAGTTCGAGGTCGCGGGCGGCGGGTACGTCCACCCCCACTCCCACCCGACCCACGAGTTCTACTACGTGCTCCGCGGACGGGGCATCATGACCATCGGAGACGAGGAGCGGTTGATCGCCCAGGGCGACCTGGTCCACATCCCGCCCGACGAGGTCCACAGCCTCCGGCCGGTGAGCGACAACGCGTCCATCCACTGCTTCTGCTTCGCCATCGGGGTCAAGGGCGCCGGGCCCATCGACTACACCCACCACTGAGCGGGGGCGCCGCCGACCGAACCAGCCTCAGCCCGGGGACGTCGCGTCCTCCACGAGCGACGCGTCGAGACCGAGGATCTCGACGGTGGTCGAGCCCTGCCTGAGGGCGTCGAAGTAGCCCGCCTCTGCCGACTCCCGGGCACGACCGGCGGCCAGCACCTCCTCGACCGCGTCACCCGGCACCACCACCACGCCGTCGACGTCGCCCACCACCCAGTCACCCGCCCGGACCCTGACCCCGGCAACGGTGGTGGGTGCGCCGACGGCGCCACGGTTCGACTTCGTGGCCCCGGGCAGTGCCACCGTCCTCGAGAACACCGGGAAGGCCAGTCGCTCCAGGGCCGCCACGTCACGGACCCCGCCGTCGATGACCAGTCCGGCCAGGCCGCGGGCCAGGGCACCGGTGGTCAGCACCTCCCCCCAGTACCCGCGGTCGGGCACATCGCCCACGTCCACGACGAGCGCCGAACCGGCGGGGGCACGGGTGACCGCCACGTGGATGGCCAGGTTGTCCCCGGGAGTGCAGCGCACCGGAAAGGCCGGGGCGGCCAGCGTGGCGCCGGCCCAGACCGGTCGGATCCGGGAGGGCATGGCCGAGGCCCCCGACTCCCCCAGGGTGGCGGCACCCAGCTCCGCCAGTGCCCCGGCTGTCTCCGTCGTGGTTGCCATGGTCCCTTCCCGTCCGTGCCGTCGACCGACCGTCAGTCGCGCAGCGCCACCGTCACTTCGATCTCCACCGCCCCGCCCCGCGGGAGTGCGGCCACGCCCACGGCCGACCGCGTGTGCCGTCCCGACTCCCCGAACACCTGGTACAGGACCGAGCTGGCCCCGTCCACGACCTCCGGCTGCCGATGGAAGTCCGGATCGGACGCCACGTAGCCGGTCACCGTCAGCACCCGTTCCACCCGGTCGAGCGAGCCGAGCTCCGCCTCGAGGACGGCCAGGGCGTTGAGGGCGCAGACCGCCGCGGCCTCGGTGCCCTCCTCCACGCTGACCGTGGAACCGAGCCGGCCCGAGCAGGTGAGGCGGCCGTCGATGCGAGGGAGCTGGCCCGAGGTCCTCGCCACCCCACCGTGGACCACCACGGCATCGAGCGGATCGTGGGGAGGGTGGGGACCGTGCAGCACCAGTCCGAGCTCGGCGAGGCGCTCCCGGACACGACCGGTTCCGGCGACGGGCCCGGACTCCGCAGTCGACCGTCCGTCCGAACGGCCACCGGCCGGCATGCCGGCCGGTGCATCTTCCACGGATCGGGACATCGGACAGTATCCTCCTGCGACAGGCCGAGGGTGGGCCCACCGGTTCGGGCAGACACTAGCGCCGGGCCCCGGGTCCGGACGAGGCCCCGGAGCGCCCCGTCGATTGACCGACGGGGCACGGTCGGTCATGCTGCTGGCTCGGGTCCGGCGTCGACACCGGCGACGGCGCCGGGGGTACTGGTCACGCCACGGGAACTGGTCACGAGGCACTGGGGGAACATGACTGACAGCACGAGGAGCAGGGCCGGCCGACACCTCTCGCCGCCACCTTCCCCGCGTAGCCCCGGCGGCCGGTTCCGGCGGGGGCGGTGACCGGCATGGCGACCATGCCCCCCGAGCAGCTCCATGCCGTGGCGACGAGCTACGGCGACGAGCGGGCCTACCTGGTGGTCGGAGGCGGCGAACTGACGTTCCGGATGTGGGACGACACCGCCAGCCGCCTGGCCCGGGCGCTGGTCGGGGCCGGCGTCGCCCCCGACGACCGGGTGGCCATCCACCTCGAGCCGGCGAACGCCCTGCGGTGGGTCATCTCCTACGCCGCCGTCCACCGCGCCGGAGCGGTGGCCGTGCCCCTCAATCCCCAGCTGACCCGCCCCGAGCTGGAGCGGATGCTGACGCACTGCGGGGCGAGGGCGTCGATCACCGAGGAGACCCTGCTGGAGCGCTACCCGGCCGGCCGGCCGGAATTGGTGGTGCGCGTCCCGAGCGCCGGGCCCGGGGACGAGGACGCGGACCGGGGCGGGGGCGGACCGGGGGCCGGCGAGGGAGTTGTCGGGTGGTCGGAGTTCCTGAGCGACGACCCGACGTACTTCCAGGTGCCACGTGATCCCGGGGACCTGGCCGACATCATGTACACGTCGGGCACCACCGGGAGCCCCAAGGCGGTGGCCGTCCGCCACGACAACTACTCGCTGATCCCCTTTCGCAAGCCCCAGTGGAGCGGCGGGGGCTGGCTGCACGCCAGCCCGCCCTACACCTTCGCCGGGCTGGCCTTCGTGTACACGCCGATGAAGCTCGGCCTCCGGGCCATCTACCAACCCCGGTTCGACGCCGAGAGCTGGTTCGACGTGGTGGAGTCCGAACGACCGGGGTCCGTGTTCCTGGTGCCGGCCATGGCGGCGCTGCTGCTCGAGCACCCACGGTTCGCCACCGCCGACTTCAGCTCGGTGCAGCTCTGCAGCATCGGGAGCGCGCCCCTCGCACCATTCGTCCTGGAACAGTTGCAGAACCGCATGCCCGAGGCGCTGGTGTCCAACAACTACGGCATGACCGAGGCCGGTTCGGTCTACTGCCTGATGCCACCCGGGGAGGCGGTCAAGCGCCCGGGGTCCGTGGGCAAGCCGCTCCCGCCGGCCGAGGTCGTCTGCGTGGACGACGCCGGCGAACCGGTCCCGCCCGACCAGGTCGGGCAGGTCCGCATGCGGATACCCGGGCGACCCCGCGAGTACTTCGGTGATCCGGAGGCGACGGCCAAGACCTGGGTCGACGGCTGGCTGGTCACCGGCGACCTCGGGCGAATCGACGAGGACGGCTACCTCTACATCGTCGGCCGGAGCAAGGACGTCATCATCAGGGGAGGCAACAACATCCATCCCACCGATGTCGAGCATGCCATCGAGTCGCATCCCGCCGTCCGTGAGGTGGCGGTCGTGGGAACGCCCCACCCGGTGCTGGGTGAGGACGTGGTCGCCTTCGTCACCCTGCGCCCGGGCATGGACGCCACCCCCGAGGCCCTCCGTGCCCACACGCTGGAGCTCTTGGCCAAGTACAAGGTCCCGCGGCAGTGGCACATCGTCGACGGGCTCCCGAGGAACGCCACCGGCAAGGTCCTGAAGCAGGAGCTCCGCACCCGGCTCGACGCCGAGGGAGCCCTCGGCCCCTCCGCAGGAAAGGCGGTCGGGTGAGGGTCACGCGCACGCTGCACCACAGTGTCAACGTCCAGGGGCAGCTGCCCGGGGCCGTCGACTTCTACCGTCGGCTCCTGGAACTGCCCGACGAGCCCCGTCCGGTGATCCCCGGCGTCGAGGGGCACTGGTTCGGGGCGGGGGGCATCCAGCTCCACCTGGTCGACGCTCCGGCCGACGGCACCATCCAGCCCACCGGCCCCCACGTCTGCTTCGCCGTCGCCGACCTGCCGGCCGCCGTCGCGGAGCTCGAGGCAGCCGGCATCCCCTTCGTGGAGGGCGCACAGGGGGCGACCGTGCAGATCTGGTTCGTCGACCCGGCCGGCAACACCGTCGAGATCCAACAGGATCCCGACATCTGAGGTCCGACGGGCCCCGGCCGGGAGGGCGGTCGGGTCGCGGCCCGACCGGACGTCACCCCGCCGGCTCGGGGTCGCGGGGCAGTCCGAGGACCCGCTCGGCGATCACGTTCCGCTGGACCTCACTGGTCCCACCGGCGATGGTCAGGCAGCGGGTGGCCAACAGCCCCTGGACCCACCGCCCGGCCCTGCCCTCCAGGGTGGCGCCCTCCGGTCCGAGCATGGCGAGCCCCAGCTCCTGGACCCGCTGCTCGTGCTCGGCGCCGAGCAGCTTGCGCAGGCTGGCGCCCGACCCGGGATCCGAGCCGGCGAGGGACAGCAGGGTCGAGCGGTGGGTCATGAGCCGGAGCGACTGAGCCTCGGCCAGGAGGGCGCCGAGCCGGGCCTCCTCACTGGGGGTGACGGCGTCGCCCAGCTTGCCGGCCAGTCGCAGGAGTGACTCCACGCCGATCCCGAAGGTGGAGCCCGACGACATCGAGACCCGCTCGTTGGCCAACGTCATGCGGGCCATCCGCCAGCCGTCGTCGACCTCCCCGATCACACAGTCGTCGGGTACGAAGACCGAGTCGAAAAAGACCTCGTTGAACAGGGCGGCACCCGTCAGCTCGCGGAGCGGACGCACGTCCAGTCCCGCGGAGCCCATGTCCACGATGAAGTACGTGATGCCCTGGTGCCTGGGGGCGGTCGGATTGGTCCGGGCCAGGCAGATGCCCCACTGGGCCTGCTTGGCCATGGACGTCCACACCTTCTGTCCGGTGAGCCGCCAACCGCCGTCCACCCGTTCAGCCCGGGTGGTCAGGCTGGCCAGGTCCGAGCCGGCACCGGGTTCCGAGAACAGCTGGCACCACATGATCTCGCCGAGGAGGGTGGGGGGCACCCACCGTTGACGTTGCTCCTCGGTGCCACAGGCGATGATCACCGGCAGCGCCCAGGCGCCGATGCCGATGTGGGGTCGATCGATGCCCGCCGCGGCCAGCTGCTCGTCGATGACCACCTGTTCCACCGCACCGGCGTCGCGTCCCCACGGACTCGGCCAGTGCGGCGCGACCAGACCCTCGTCCACCAGTCGGCGCCGCCGTTCCTGCCCCTCGACCCCGGCCAGGCGGGCGACGACCGGCGCGAACTCCTCACGGATGCTCTCGGCCTCGTCGGGGAGGTCGGCGGCCAGCATCCGGCGGGCGCCGCCCCCGGCCACCGCCGCCACCCGGTGGTGGAACGACTCCGGACCGGCGAGGAGCTGCCGGTCGGCGAGGGCCCGCTTGAGGTGCAGATGGAGATCGTGCTCCCAGGTGAAGCCGATCCCACCCAGCAGCTGCAGGCACTCCTCGGCGCAGCGCACGTAGCCGTCGAAGGCGAACGCCCCCGCCGTGGCCACGGCCAGCTCGACCCCTTCGGTGTCACCCGACCCGACGGCGACGGCCGCGTCCCACGCCACCGCGGTCATCTGCTCCACCCGGACCGCCATGTCGGCGAGACGGTGCTTCACCGCTTGGAACTGCCCGATCGGTCGCCCGAACTGCACGCGCACCTTGGCGTACTCGGTGGCGGTCTCGAGGCACCAGCGGGCCCCGCCGACGTGCTCGGCGGCCATGAGCGTGACGGCGACGTCGCGAACCCGTTCGAGGGTGACCGGTCCCAGCTGCCGATCGGCCGGGACGGTCACCTGGTCCACGTGCAGCCGGCCGACGCGGCGGGTCTGGTCGACGCTCGGCAACGCCTCGACGGTCACCCCCCGGTCACCGGACAGGTCGATGAGGCACCAGGTCACCCCGTTGTCGCCGCGTCGCACCGGGGCCAGCACCGAGGACGCGGTGACCAGGCCCAGCACGGGCCCGAGCGTCCCGCTGGCGACGAGCGCCCCCCCGGGGCCCTCCCCGACGACGTCGAGGCAGTCGTCACCGAGGGAGACCGCCGACGGGGCGCTGCCGTCGATCAGCCCCGCCAGCCGGTGAACCAGCTCCGGACCGGACGTTGCCTCGGCCACCACCGCCGACGTGACGACCGTCGGGAGCAGCGGGCCGGGCACGAGTGCCCGGCCGGTCTCCTCGAGCAGCACGGCCAGCTCGAACAGCCCGAAGCCCTGGCCACCGGCGGCCTCGGGCAGATGGATCCCCATCCATCCCTGGGCAGCCATCTCCTTCCACACCGGCTGCAGCTCCTCGGTGTCCGCGTCAAGCAGACCCCGCGGGACGTCCGGCGGGCAGTGGGAGTCGAGCCACCGTCGGGCCGACCGGCGTTGTTCGTCGTGTTCATCGGACAGGGCGATCGACATCGGCCCCCCCTTCTGGAGTGTCTTGGGCCGGGCTGTGGATCTCGGTGACGGTGATCGCCCTCGTCGGACAGCCCTCGGCCGCGACCCGGACGGTCTCGGCCGGGTCTCCCGACGGGTCGATGACGGTGGACGTACCCTCATCGTCGAGATCGAAGGTGGCCGCGGCCCAAAAGAGGCAGTTCCCCGACCCGACGCATCGCTCGCGGTCGATCTCGATCCGAATCACCGCTCGACCCCGGCGGGTTCGTCGTGCGCCCGGCACCAGGTGGACTCGGTCATCGCCAGGGAGGCTACTGCTGACGGTGCCCCCGTCGCCCGTTCCCCCGGCTATGGTTCGCCGGTCGGAGGGACCTTCATGATCCAGCACACCGCCGCACACGACCTCGACCCGGAGGCCGAACGCACCAGGTCGGGCGATCGTCGTGGCTGAGACCACCGAACCTGGCGCCCACCCGCTCGACCCCTTGCGTGCCGAGGAGATACGGGTGGCCGTCGCAGCCGTGCGGTCCACCGGGAGGGTGAGCGAGACCGCCCTCTTCTCGACGGTGGCACTCGACGAGCCGGCGAAGGCCGCGGTGATCGGCCACCGCCCGGGCGACCCGGTCAAACGCCGAGTGCGGGTCGTCGTGCTTCCCGGGCCCGAGGCAATGGTGGCGGAGGTCGTGGTCTGCATGCCCGAAGGCAAGGTCCTCGAGTGGACCGAACGAGACGGCGTGCGGCCTCCGCTGCTCTTCGACGACTCCTACCGGGCCATCCTCGCCCTGAAGGAGGACCCGGACTGGCAGGCGGCGATGCGACGCCGGGGCATCACCGAGTTCGACCGGGTCCAGATCGACCCGTGGCCCACCGGCAATTTCGGCAACCCGGCCGAAGAGGGTCGCCGGATCGCCCGGTGCCTCTCCTACTACCGCGAGACACCCGACGACAACGGCTACGCCCGGCCGGTCGAGGGCGTGCTGGCCACCGTCGACGCGGCGCGCGGGATCGTCCTCGAGGTAGCCGACTTCGGCGTGGTCCCCCTGCCCCCGGGGAGGGGCAGCTACCGACCGGAGGACAACCAACCGGTGCGCACGGGTCTGCTCCCGCTCGACATCGTCCAGCCCGAGGGGGTCAGCTTCTCCCTCGACGGCAACCACCTCGCCTGGCAGGGATGGTCGATGCGGGTGTCCATGGATCCCGTCGAGGGGCTGGTGCTGCACACCGTGGGCTACGGCGAACCGGGCGCGGTGCGGCCCATCTTGCACCGTGCCTCCATCAGCGAGATGGTGGTCCCCTACGGGGACCCGGGTCCGATGCACGGATGGAAGAACGCCTTCGACGCGGGCGAGTGGGGGCTCGGGCGCATGACCAACTCACTGGCCCTCGGGTGCGACTGCCTCGGTGCCATCACCTACCTCGACGCCGTCTTCACCAGCGAGCACGGCACCCCCTACGTGGTCGAGCAGGCCGTGTGCATCCACGAGGAGGACTACGGGATCCTCTGGAAGCACACGGACATGGCCACCGGCCATGCGGAGGTCCGGCGGTCGAGGCGCCTCGTGGTGTCGGCCATCGCCACGGTCGGGAATTACGAGTACGGCTTCTTCTGGTACTTCTACCTCGACGGGACCATCCAACTCGAGGTCAAGCTCACCGGCATCATGTCCACCCAGGCGCTGGCGCCGGGCGAGGAACCGGCCTTCGCCAACGTGGTGGCGGACGGGCTGGCGGCACCCTTCCACCAGCACCTGTTCTGCGCCCGGCTCGACCTCCAGGTCGACGGGCCGGTCAACCAGGCCTACGAGGTCTCCTTCGAAACCCTGCCGCCGGGTGACGACAACCCGATGGGGAATGCCTTCCGCCCGAGGGCCACTCTGCTCGAGTCCGAGTCGGCGGCCATCGGGGACGTCGACCCGGCCGGCAGCCGTCACTGGCGCTTCGAGAACCCGCGGTCGCTCAACGGTCTGGGCCGTCCCGTGGCCTACCGGCTCGTGCCCGGTTCGACACCCACCCTCTTGGCCCGGCCCGAGTCGAGCATCGCCACACGGGCGGGCTTCGCCCGGCACAACCTGTGGGTCACGCCGTATTCGGCGAGCGAGCGCCGGGCGGCGGGCGACTACCCCAACCAGCACGCGGGCGGGGACGGGCTGCCCAGCTGGACGGCCGCCGACCGCTCACTCGTCGGCACCGACATCGTGGCGTGGCACACCTTCGGGGTGAGCCACTCGCCCCGGCCCGAGGACTGGCCGGTGATGCCGGTCGAGTACTGCGGCTTCCACCTGGCGCCCGTCGGGTTCTTCGACCGGAACCCGGCGCTCGACCTCCCACCGCCGACCGGGCACTGCGACTGAGGCACCTCCCCGGGCCCGGCGACGCGACCGGTACCATGGCCGCCATGCCCGAGCTCGAGACCCTCCTCTACGACGAGTCCGACGGGGTGGCGTGGGTGACGCTGAACCGCCCCGGTGCGCTCAACGCCTTCGACACCACCATGCAGCGGGAGCTGGGCGAGCTGTGGCTGATGCTCCGCAAGAACGACGACGTGCGCTGCGTGGTGCTCACCGGTTCGGGGGACAAGGCCTTCTGCACGGGACTCGACCGGGAGGGAATCGGCTCCTTCGACGACCTGGCACCGGGCCAGCTGCCCGGCTACAACACGCCCTGGGACTTCGACGACCCGGGCCGGAGCGTCTGCCCCAAGTCGAACCAGTGCTGGAAGCCGGTCATCGCCGCCGTCAACGGCATGGCCTGCGGGGGTGCCTTCTACATCCTCGGCGAGGCCGACTTCATCATCGCCGCCGACCACGCCACCTTCTTCGACCCCCATGTCACCTACGGGATGCCGGCCGCATTCGAGCCGATCTTCCTCCTCCACAAGATGCCCTTCCAGGAGGTCGTGCGGATGTCGCTCCTCGGCGCGAACGAGCGGATGTCCGCCGCACGCGCCCTCGAGGTGGGCTTCGTCTCCGAGGTGGCCCCGGCGGACGAGCTGGCGGACCGGGCCCGGTGGGCGGCCCAGGCCATCGCCGACCAGCCCGCGCTGGCCGTGCAGGGAACCGTCCGGGCCCTGTGGACGGGTCTCGAGCTCTCGCGCCGACAGGCGCTCGACCACGCCTACCTGTTCACCAACGTGGGCACCGAGCCGGCCCTGCTCGAGCAGGGCCAGGAACGCTTCACGTCCGGCAAGCGGATCGAGTGGCGCCTGCGCTGAACCGTCGACGGTGCCGCCTCCGTCCGGCGCAGTTCGGCGCCGGCACGACGATCAGGCCGGGGGTGGTGGCCCGTCTCCCCTGACGGCCGGCAGCCCGTGGTAGGGCATGCCCTTTTCCTTCCACCCCTCGTACCGCTCGAGGAAGGCGTCGCCGAACGGGTCCTCCCCCACCAGCGGCATGCCCGCCCTCCAGATGGTC
Organism: uncultured Acidimicrobiaceae bacterium; assembly: GCA_964573595.1. Classification (GTDB taxonomy): domain Bacteria; phylum Actinomycetota; class Acidimicrobiia; order Acidimicrobiales; family RAAP-2; genus Bog-756. The sequence continues at coordinate 31,782 of CAZNLF010000001.1, forward strand.
AGATCGTCGGGGGCCAGCTCGGACGCCCGGCGGACATGCCTCCGGGTGACCTCGTCGTCACCACGGCGGTAGGCCTCCGAGGCGATCCGGAAATGGAGCCGGGCGAGCACCTCGTCCTCGGACAGGTCGCCGACCGCGGCACGGGCCTCGTCCTCGGTCACCGGCAGCGACCCGTCCGTCGCCCACCGCCGGATCTCGTCCAGATGGGGGGCCGACTCGACCCCGGTGAAGTCGGCGAAGGTGTCGCTGCCAAATGCGAGTCCGTTCGGCCGGGCGATGTTGTCCTCCTCGTCGATCCACACGACCGTGGGGACGTTCGAGATGGCGTAGGACTCGGTCAGGACGTGGTTGGGGTCGTAGAGGACGGGCATGGTGATGCCCTCGGTCCACGGCCTCACGTCATCGGCGGACTGGTCGATGGCCACGGCGACAACGGTGAAACCCTCGGGGCTCAGCTCGTCGTGGAGTGCCTGCCAGCCCGGCAGGTCATAGCGGCAACCGCACCAGCTCGAGAAGGTGACCAACGCCTTCTTCTTGCCGGCCCACTCGCTGAGGGCGTGCAGTTTGCCGTCCACATCGGGGAGCTCGAATGCCGGGGCCCGCAGGTCCTCGAGCGCCTGCCGTCGTAGCTCGGCCGGGAGGGCGACCGCCACGAGCCGAGCGTCGAGGTCGACCACCGTGGGCCGGCCCAGGGCACGGGCGACGGCCACGAGGTCGAGCTGTTCACCGACGCTCAGCGAGTCCACGTCACCCACCGGCACGCAGGCACTCGCCTGGCAGAGCCCCGTGGGCTTCAGCTCCCAGCCCAGCGCATCGGGGAGCCTGTCGGCATCGATCAGGACGGTGCCCCGGGCCACGTCGCTCGTCCCCTCGACCGTCCGGGTCTCGGTGTCGATGATGGTGAACTGCGTCATCCCCATGCTCCTTTGTCGGCCCTCACCGTTGTCGGGCATCCCGACCTTGTCAATACGGTGACCACCGATGGACGGTGACCACCGTCGGCGACCGATGTCATCCACCGGCCGTCGGTGCCGGGCCGCTGACGGCGGCCGCCTCGGCGAACTGCCGGCTGCGGGCGGAATAGCCCCCTTCGCCCTCCGGAGTGGGAGCGGCGGGAGAAAACAGGACCACGCCGCCCCGGGGCGTGGAGTCCGATGCCCGCCGGACGGCGTCGCCCACACCGGTCGCCACCTCGACGCACAGCCCCGGCCCGCCGCCTGCCACCTCCGCGGCGAACGACGCCAGCGGCCCGGCCAGCCGGTCCGGGTCGGGGGGGAGCACGATCACCCTCGGTGGCGGCCGGCGAGCGGCGAGCGCCTGGAGGAGGCCGGTCGGGTCGACGCCCCGGTCGGCACCGCCGACGATGACGGTCAGGGCCCGGCCGTCGAACGCCTCGACCGACGCCATGGTGGCCGACGGGTTGGAGGCCAGGGCATCGTCGACGAAGACCACGCCGTCCCGCTCCCCGATGGTCCGGCACCGCGACGGGAGACTGTCGAAGCCGTCGATGGCGGTCGCCACCGCCCCCGGCGAGGGTGCCCTGCCGTTGAGCAGCAGGCTCCCGGCCACCGCTCCGCACAGATTCCAGGCGTTGTGGCGTCCGGGGGCACGCAGGAGCGTGGCGTCGGCCAGGGACGCCCCGTCCACCTCGATCATCCCCGACGGCGTGACCACCACCCTTCCCCGGGGGCCGAACAGCAGCCGGTCGGGACGGTGCTCGGTCCGCCGCACCGCTTCGGGACTGCCGGCGTTGACGGCCAGCGCCCCCGGCGGGCCGGCTTCGACCAGCCGCAGCTTGTCGCGGTAGTACGCCTCCTCCCCGCCGTGCCAGTCCAGGTGGTCGGGAGCGAGACCGGTCAGCACGGAGACCCCCGGGGAGACCGTGACGTCCGCCGCCTGGTAGGAGGAGACCTCGACCACATAGGCGTCGGCCAACGGACGGCCGTAGGTCTCGGTCACCGGGGTCCCGATGTTGCCGATCAGCGCCACGTCGAGCCCGTCGGCACGGAGTATGGAGGCCGTCAATGTCGCCGTGGTGCTCTTCCCCTTGGTGCCGGTGACGGCCACCACCCTGGCGTCGGCGAAGTCCTCCAGCCACATGGCCATCGAGGTGGTGACCCTCACCCCGGCCGCCTCCGCCTCGGCCAGCTCGGGACGGTACCGGCCGACCCCCGGGGAGCGGACGACGACGTCGACGTCATCCCACCGCACGTCCCGGGGGGCGTCGACCGGTGATCGGGTGACGACGGACGCCCTCGTCGTGGCCTCCTCGGGCCGGTCGTCGACGAGGCGCGGCACCACCCCCCTCTCGGACAGCAGCCGGACCACGGCCACGCCCTCTTGTCCGAGCCCCCACACGACCACCCGGAGCCCGGTCAGCTCGTCGAGCCTCACGGGCCCTCCGCCAGTTGACGTTCGACGGCTCGGGCCAGCTCGCCGCCGGCGAAGTCGGGTGTTCCCACCGGCGTGAGCAGTGCCTCGACGTCGGCATCGGTGACGAGCCCCCTGGCCCGCTCGGCCAGAGCGGACACCACGACCTTCTCCCTCCAGGCGGGCAGCGACGAGAGGAGCCTCATGGCCGCGGCCGACTCGCGGCGCTCGCCCACGCACTCGAACGGCTTGTCCTCCTCGCTCATCAGCGCGGCGAAGCCCTCCACCTGCCCGGCATCGGCGAACAGGTCCCGGCCGATGATGTCGGTCAACGCGTCGGGCTCGAGGAACGGGGCCAGCACCAGGGCGACGAAGCGGCACTTCGGGCAGTTCCCGCACCATCCGTCCCCCCGGCCGGCCGTCTGGCGGAAGACGGTGTTGCAGCTACAGAACGTGGCGTGGTAGCGGGTGAGCTTGGCGAAGGCCCGGGCGATGGCCAGCTCCGAGTAGGGGCGGAGGGCGGACCCGTAGCGGAGCCGCCGGTCCACGGTGGTGGTGATCAGGTCGGACAGGAGGCGCTCGAAGGAGGCGCTCTTCGAGTACTGGTGGTTGACCGGCGTTTCGCCGACCATCACCGTCTCTTCGCTCGCTGAGCGCTCGACCGCCATGGCGATGGTGTCGTAGCCGTAGAGGAAGCTCCCCACCACGGCGATCAGCGAGACGATCGCCGTGATCGGCACATGGCCGTTCAGCGCTCCCGACCCGTTCAGCTCGGACAGGTTCGGCGAGAGGCGCCGACGGACCACCAGCAGATCGAGACCCGTCTGTCGGGCCAGCTCGAGGACGAGGGGGTGGGGATTCACCGCGAAGAGGAGCGGGTCCTGGTCCTTGACCGCTTCGATCAACACCATGGAGTCCTTGCCTCCACCGATGGGGACGAGGGTCCTCGCCGGCCGGTCGGTGGTCGGGGGCTCGGTCGGGGTGGCGATCTCCTGCGAACTGATCGACACGGGAAGCGGTATCTCGAGCCGGTTCGACCAGGCGAACTCCCGGAGTCCGTCGTCGTAGAGATGGTGGTGGAAGTCCGACTCCGAGGGGGTGAGGCCCGCTCCCTCGACCACGACGTCGCGGGGCGCGGCCACCTTGAAGTAGCTGGTTCCCGCGGCGATGTGCAGGTGGAGCAGGGCCCGGTCGAATCCCGGGGATCCGGCCGCGGCGCCGACGGGGGGTTCGGACTCGAACCGGACGGTCTCGACGAACTCGGGTCCACCGTCGAAGGAGTAGTGGAGCGACAGCGTCCTCGAGCCGGCGTCGAAGGACCGCCGGGTGATCCGGAACGCGCCGACGGAGCCCGGATCGAACCGGCATGGGTCGTTCATCGCGTCACGAGCGTACTGGTCAGGCGCCACCGTCCGACTCCGGCGTGCCCGGCGCGATCCGCCGGACGTGCTCGCCGATGGTCAGCGACGTCCCCGTCGACTGGACCACCCAGAACTCGCCCTTCTGCAGCCGGAGCTTCTTGCGGGCGGTCGGAGTCAGCTCGGGGGTCAGCGCCTCGAGGATCGCGGTGGACACGTCACCGTGGGTGCAGAGGACGGCGGATTCCCCGGCCATCGTCCGCATGAGCCTGACCCCGTCGGCACCGTGCCCCTCGCCGAGCTCGTCGACGGACTCGACCCCCAGCCCGAGCGCTTCGGCGATGGGCTGCACGGTCTCGCAGCACCGGACGAACGGGCTCGAGAGGACCCGCTGCGGGTGATAGGCGCTGAGCAGCGGCACCAGAGCCGCGGCCCGGGCCTGCCCCCGGGCGGTGAGCGGGCGCGACCGGTCATCGCCCTGGTAGGCGCCTCGTCTCCCGGCCTGCGCGTGGCGGACTACCAGCAGCGGCATGGGGAGCATGCTGTCATGGCGAGGGCTCCGGACGAACGATCCCGTCGGGTCGGTACCCGACAGAGGGCCCGGGAACCTCGATGCCGGGGTCGGTGGGAAGGGGGAACGCGTCGAGGTCCCGGCCGTGCCGCGCCAACGAGTGGTACCGGCGACCGGCGAACCACCAGCGGCCCGAGGAGAACGCGTAGCGATCGTGATAGAGGCCGTAGGCGTTGGTCCATCGGCCGGTCTCCCGGTCCTGGCGCAGCTCGCACATGAACATCCGGCCGACCGCCGTTCCGGCCAGCGGTCCTTCGGGGAACACGATGTGGGCGTTGAGGATCACGAACTCGAAGAACTCGAACCGGTCGACCGCACCACCGATGAAGGCGCCGAGCTCGGTGCCGCCCACCACCCGCAGTGGCTCGCCCTCGCGGCGGTCGACGACGACCTCGGCATCGGGCCGGAACAGCAGGTCCAACTCGGGCCAGGCCCGCCGGTTCACCGTATCGGCATAGGCATGCTGCAACCGGCGCACCGCGGTGTCGTGCACGGCCTCGGCCACCAGTGGATCCTCGATCACGTTCGCACGATAGTGGGAGGCCGGGGACGCCCCTCCCTCATCGGCTGGAATGACGGTGGGCTCCCGTGAGGTCAGCCTCCGAACCGCCCGCCGCCGGCACCGCCGAACCCACCGGCACCACCGAACCCGCCGGCACCGCCGAACCCGCCGCCCCCGAGCCCGCCGCCGAACCCGGAACGGGTGGTCGTCGTGGACGTGCTCGGCAGTGGTTGGTTCAGGTCGGCGAGGGACACGACCTCACCGGGGGTCACGCCGGAGGTGACCTGGGTCAGGATGTCACCCACCGTGCCGACGGTGACCCTCATCTCCTTCGGGGTGTTGGCGTCCACGACGGTCACCAGGTGCTCGGACCCCAGGGTGCGCACGGCCGAGGACGGCACCGTGGTGACCCCGACCGACCTCTTCACCACGACGGACACACCGGCCTGGGCTCCGGAGAGCTGACCGAGATCGGGCGAGGTCAGTGCGATCGTGACCGGGTAGGTGGTCGTCGTCCCGGTCGTGCCGATCACGCCGATCGACGACACCGTTCCGTGCTCGACCGAGTTCGTGGAGTCCGGGGTGACCGTCGCCAGCTGGCCGACAGCCACCTTCCCGATATCGGCCACGGCGATGGAGGTCGAGATGTCATAGGAGGAGCCGGTGCCGATGACGACGATCTCGGGACTCGTCGAACTGCCCCCCGCCGTCACCGTCCCCCCGGCAGCGATGGTCACCGCCGCCACGGTTCCGTCGACGGTACTGACCAGGTCGGCACCGGTGAGCGCCTGCTGGGCGTCGGACAGGTTGGCCTCGGCGGTGTCGATGGAGGCCTGGTCGACGGCGAGCTGCTGTGGGGTCGCCGCCTTCGCCCCGCTGCTGCCCGAGCCCGACTTCGCTCCGCCCGAGGTGCCGGACCCGGTGCCGGAGGTGCTGTTCGACGACGTCGCCGCAACGCCCGAGGAGGTGCCGGACGCTGTTGTGGCCGCGCCCGAGGTGTTGATGGCACCACCGAGGGCGCTCTCGGCCGCGGCGACCTTCTTGAGGTCGGCGGAGACTGCCGCCTGCGCCGAGCTTGCCTGAGCCAGGGCCTGGCTGCACGTCGTCGGGGCCGTGCCGGATCCCTGCGTGGCCCCGGTACCCGATCCCGGGCCCGATCCCGGGCCCGCCGCCGCGTCGGTCGGGTCGGACGACGAAGGGGTCGCTGTCGTCGGGTCGGTGGAGCTGTCCGAGCTGGCCGGAGTCGTCGGAGTCGTCGGAGTCGTCGGAGCGGAGGCCTCGCACAGCGTGGTGGCCGCGGCGAGAGCGGACGTGGCCTGAGTGGAGGCGGAATCCGCCTCGGTCTGTGCCGCCACGAGTGCCGCCTGTGCTTTGGCGATCTGCTGCTTGTCCTGGGCATCCTGGCCACCGGTTGACGTCGAGGCGGCCGGCGTGGTCGACCCGGTCGACGCATCGGTCGATGTCTGGCTCGCCTCAGCGTTGGCCAGGGTCGCCTGGGCCGAGGCCACGGAGGCCTGGGCGGTGGTGACGGCCGCATCCAGCGTGGCGATGTCCAGCGACGCCACTGTCTCGCCGGCGGTGACCTTCTGACCGACCGACACGTTGACGGCGCTGATCGTCCCGGAGGCGTCGAAGTTGAGATCGGCCTGATCGACCGGCGTGATCGTGCCCACGGAGTCGAGGGTCTGCTCGACGGTGCCGGTCCCGACGACGGCCGTGCGGTAGGTCGAAGCGGCGCCACCGGTCAGGCTCCATGCCACCAGTGCCGCCGCGACCAGGACCACTGCCGCGCCGATCCGGAGCGGCGAGAGCCAGCCGGATCCGTGAGGACCGGCGCTCGACCCGTCGTCGACCGGCGCGTGGCCGGACCGCGTCGACCCTTCCCCGGGCGATCCGGGCGAAGTCGGTGGGCCCGACGAACCGGTGGGATCCGCCCCGGACCGGTCAGGCACCGGCCGGGCCGCCCGGAGCCCCGCCCGCTCCACGGAATCCTCCGAACCCGCTGGTGCAACCGTTGGCACCGGGCGTGGAGAGCGTGATCGACCGAGCCGTCACCGCCCCGGTCGAGTCGGCCTGACCGACCGCGGTGGCGCACTTGCCAACGGCCAGGTCGCCGGCCGAGCCTGTCGTGCGTTGGGTGTACGTGGTCGCCGCCGTCAACGTCACCGCCACACTCGACGTCTTCTGCGTCTGGGGATTGGTCTCGCTGACCGTTACGGTCGACCCGTTCACCCCTGACACCGAGCCCGAGGCCGCGCCGAAGCCCCCGGCGGCGAACCGACCGCCTCCGTTGGTCCGTTCGCCCGAACCTCCACCGGGGAACCCGCCGCCGCTCCGACCGCCACTGCCCCCGCGGGCAAAGGCCCCACCACCGGCACCGCCGGCACCGCCGAAGCCGCGGGAGCAGGTGCCCGATGTCGGCTGGGTGATGGTGACCGTCGTGGCCGTCACCGGTTCGCCGAATGCCGACTTGGTGGACGACGAGGTCGAGGTCGGCTTTCCGAATGCCGAGATGCAGGACCCGACGGTGACATCCGTTGCCGCGGCGGCCACCGTCTGCTCGAAGGTCGTGGTGGTCGTGTAGTTGACGGTCGTCTGGCTCGTCGAACTCTGCACCTCGAGTGAGGTGCCGTTGATCGCCGCGATCGATCCGGAGGTGCCCGGGAACGTTCGGGCGCCCGTGCCGCCGCTGCCCCCGGTGGCCGAGGACTTGGCCGTCGTCGAGGTGGTCGACGCCGACGAGGATCCGCCGCACGCGGCCATCGTGACCGCGGCCACGCCGAGGACCGAAAGGGCCAGGGCCTTCCTCGCCGTCATGGAGCGCGTGGGACGACGCCGGTTGGCGTCACGGCTCGAATGGTCTGTCTTCATGGTTGGGTCGTTCATCGCTCTTCCTTGTCTTGCGTCGCTGGTGGGGCTGTCGAAGGTCTCATTCGCTGCGCAGGGCGTCGATCGGCGGCAGCTTCGCCGCGCGGCTCGCCGGGTAGACGCCGAAGGCCACCCCGATGGCGATGGCCACCGCAATGGCACCCACCGTGGCGACCGGCGAGATGGTGATGGGGTCGGAGATGAAATGCGGCAGGATCCAGGCGCCGAGGATGCCGAGTCCCGCCCCGAGCAGGCCGCCGACCAGTCCGAGCACCGATGCCTCGACGAGGAACTGCCGCCGGATGACGCGGGGAGTGGCGCCGAGCGCCTTGCGCAGGCCGATCTCACGGATGCGCTCGGTCACCGACACCAGCATGATGTTCATGACGCCGATCCCCCCGACCAGCAGCGAGATGCCGGCGATACCCCCCAGCAAAACGGTCAGCGTCTTGTCGACCGAGGTCGCCGTGGCCACCACGGAGGTCTCCGGGGTGATGGTGAAATCGGCCTCTGTTGGCGTGGTGACGGCGTGAAGGCTGAGCAGCTCGTAGTCAGCCTCCTGGTAGGCGGCCGAGAGCGTCGACGACGAGGTCGCCTGGACGAGGATGTCGCTCACCGAGTTCCGGGCGGTGCCGCCGATCAACTCGGTCGATGCCGTGGTGATCGGCACGATGGCCTGGTCGTCCTGGTCGGAGGCGGTCGACGACGAGCCCGACGAGCCCACCGTGTTGAGCACCCCGATGACCTCCATCGGCACACCGTCGACGGTGACGGTCTGGCCCACGGGGTCCCGGGCGTTGAACAGCTCCTCGGCGGTGGTCGATCCCAGCACCACGACATTGGCACGGGTCGACACGTCGTGGCCGGCGATGAACCGTCCCTCGGTCATCGACCGGCCGCGCACGGTCAGCCACGACGGATCGGTGCCGACCACTGAGGTGGTCCAGTTGGTCGTGCCCGCCACCAGCGTCTGCGACTCCGTGGTGGTGGGAGCCACCGCGGCGATGTCGGGCGCCACCGTCTTGGAGGACAGGGCGGCGGCGTCACCCACCGTGAGCGTGGACGCCGATCCGAACCCGCCCCGGATCCCCGCCGTCGAGGTCGTGCTGCCCGGCGAGATGGTCAACAGGTTCGAACCGAGGGCGGTGATCTCGGAGCTGACCTGCTGCTGGGCGCCCTCGCCGAGCCCGACGGTGAGGATCACCGCGGTGATGCCGATCATGATGCCGATCACGGTGAGGGTGGACCGCAGCCGGTGGGAGAGCACTCCCTCGAGGCCGGTGCGCAGCGTCTCGAGGAAGTTCACGGCGAGCCTGCGTTGCTTCCCGCCAGCGCGGAGCCGACGATCTGGCCGTCACGGATCCGGAGGGTGCGACCGGCGGCGTCCGCCACGTCGGACTCGTGCGTGATGAGCACGACCGTGCGCCCGCTCCGGTGCAGATCGTCGAAGAGGTCCAGCACGTCCTGGGCGGACACGGTGTCGAGGTTGCCGGTGGGCTCGTCCGCCAGGATCAGCGCCGGATCGGTGACCAGGGCGCGCGCCACCGCCACCCGTTGCTGCTGACCCCCGGACAGCTCCCCGGGGCGGTGCTCGACCCGGCTGGCGAGCCCGACCCGCTCGAGGGCGGCGAGGGACCGCTCCTTGCGGGTGGACCGGTCGACCCCGGCATAGACCAGGGGCAGCTCCACGTTGCGCCAGGCCGACAGGGTGGCCAGCAGGTTGAACTGCTGGAACACGAATCCGATCCGGCGGTTGCGCACATGGGCCAGCTCCTCCTCGGACATGGTGCTGACGTCCTCTCCGGCCAGCCTGTAGGAGCCCGACGTCGGTACGTCGAGGCACCCGAGGATGTGCATCAGGGTCGACTTGCCCGATCCCGACGGCCCCATGACGGCCACGTACTCGCCGGACTCGATCTCGAAAGAGACGCCGCGCAGCGCTTCGACCTCGAGTGAGCCGGTCCGGTAGACCTTGGTGACGTCTCGGACCTCGATCACGGCGCTGTGGAGGGCCGGGTGCTCACCCGTCTCCTCCAACCAGACCTCAGCCGTGTCGTCGAGCCCGATCGGTGGGCGCCGATCTCCTCGCGCCGGCGTCGTCATCCGCCGAACCCCCCGCCGCCCGAGAACCCGCCGCCACCACCCGAGAACCCGCCGCCGGCGCCGCCGCCCGAGAACCCGCTCCGGCCGAAGAGACCGGTGCCGGTCCCGGAGCGGGCACCGTGGAAGGTCACCTCGGTCACGTAGATCTTGTCGCCGACCGACAACCCGCTGGTCACCTGGGTCTCACCCGCCGAAGCGGCGCCGATCCCGACCGTCCGGCTGACCTTGTTGCCATCGGAGTCGAGCATGACCGTCGTGTCGCTCCCGCTGTACTGGATGGCCGTCGTCGGCACCACGATGACGTCCTGCAGCTCCTCGGTGATGATCGACACCGTGGCGCTGGATCCGCCGTAGAGGCCCGACGGGCTGCCGGTCACGTCGATGACCACGGGGAACGACGAGACGTCGGAACTCGTGCTGGCGAGCAGCCCGACCGTCGCCACGGTACCGAAGACCTCCGATGTCGACCCCGAGACGGTGATCGTCGCCTGGTCCCCCACCTTCACCTGGCTCACCTGGGTGCTGTCGACGGTCGAATTGACGATGTAGGAGCCGGTGGAGACCACCACGATCTGAGCGGAGGACGCAGAGCTGGAGGACGTCGAGCTGGATCCCGTCGACGCCGCACCGGAGGAGGCACCCGTCGAGGCGGCACCGCCGGAGAACGAGCTGCCCCCGGTCGAGGAGCCGGATCCACCGGTCGCCGACGACGCGCCCGACGACGAGGACGAGCTCGAGCCGGTCACCTGTTGACCGACGGTGAGGTTCACCGATGCAACCGTGCCGGCGATGGTCGAGGTGAGCGTGGCGTCATCGAGGGAGGTCTGGGCCGACGCCACCTGGCTCTGTGCGGAGGCCACGCTCGCTTCGTCCGAGGCGATCTGGGCGGTGGAGGCGCCGTCGGCCTGGTCGGTGGTGAGCTGGGCCTGGTCGAGGGCCAGTGTCGCCTGTGCCTGTGCGAGGGCCGCGGACAGCGAGGCGTCGTCGATGGTGGCGAGCGCCTGACCGACGGTCACCGTCTGGCCGGCCGTGACGTCGACCGCGGTGACCCGGCCCGACACGCCGAAGTCGAGGTTGGCCTGGGCCGCCGGCTCGACGGTGCCGGACGACGCCACCGTCTGGGTGATCGTGCCGGTGGCGACCTTTTGGACCGTGGTGGTCGTCGTGATCAGCGGGGCGGCGCTCGAGCTGCGTGTACCGAGCCAGGTCCCCAACCCGGCGGCGACGACGACCACGGCCAGGGCGGCGATGATCGTCCCCTTCCTCGAGTACCACTTCCTGCGCTTGGATACCACGTGCGCCTCGCTTGCTGTTCAGCTGTCGAATCCGGAGCCGGGGAGTTCGTCCTGGACGGCACGCGCTGCGGGCTCGCCGAGGACCGGCCCACGTCATCCAATCCGGTGAACATTTACGCCAGGCAACAACCACCTGTGAGCTTCCTGAGAACGGCCTGGTCCTGACCCGGATGACGAAACGGCCTGTCCAGGCATTCATTCCGCCCCGGAAGACCCTTGCCCACCGTCCGCCGCCCCCGGTCCGGGTCCATCGCCGTAAGGTGCGTCGTGGGACAGACCGGGCCTGTGCCGGGCTGCCCGTCGACCATGGGAGGTGCCCGTTGCGGTACGTGAACCTCGGCAAGACCGGCCTTCGGGTGTCGCGGGTCTGCCTCGGCATGATGAGCTTCGGGAACGACAGCGAACGGAAGTGGGTACTCGACGAAGAGCACGCCGAGCCGATCATCCGGGCGGCGGTCGAGGGAGGCATCACCTTCTTCGACACGGCCGACACCTACTCGGGAGGGGCCAGCGAGATCGCAACCGGGCGGCTCCTGCCCAAGTTCCTCGGGCGGGACGAGATGGTGGTCGCGACCAAGGTGTTCATGCCGATGACCCCGGGCGAGAACGGGGCCGGCCTGTCGCGCAAGCACGTCCTTTCGGCCATCGACGCCTCGTTGGGCCGGTTGGACATGGACTACGTCGACCTCTACCAGATCCACCGGTGGGACCCCCGGACCTCCATCGAGGAGACCATGGAGGCGCTCCACGACGTGGTCCGGGCGGGCAAGGCCCGCTACATAGGCGCCAGCAGCATGTTCGCCTGGCAGTTCGCCAAGGCGCAGCACGTGGCCGACCTCAACCACTGGACCCGGTTCGTGTCGATGCAGCCCCATTACAACCTCATCTACCGCGAGGAGGAGCGGGAGATGATCCCCCAGTGCATCGACCAGGGCGTCGGGGTCATCCCCTGGAGTCCATTGGCCCGCGGCGTGCTCGCCGGCAACCGCAGCCGGGGGGGTGACCGGAACACCACCCGGTCCGACACGGACGACTTCACCGACTACCTGTACAGCCAGCCCACCGACTTCGACGTCGTCGAACGCGTGGCGGAGGTCGCGTCGGAACGCAGTGTTCCCCCGGCCCAGGTGGCGCTGGCCTGGCTCCTGCGACAGCCGGGGATCACCGCCCCGATCGTCGGGGCCACCAAGCCCGGGCACCTCGAGGATGCCCTGGCCGCCGAGCAGCTGGAGCTGAGCGACGACGAGGCGACGCGGTTGGAGGAGCCCTACGTGCCGCACCCGGTGCTCGGCCACTTCTAGGTCGACCGTCCGGGGACGACAGCCCGCTCGCCGCCGTGATCGGGACTCCGTCGATCGACGTCGTGCGCCCTCAGACGGCCGAGGCGGACGCGGCCGAGGCGGACGCGGCCATGCCGGCCGCCGTGGGCCGTCCCCGATGGGCCAGGGGTGCGCGACTGCTGCCGAGGACGGTGATCACCCCGGCCACCAGGGCCAGACCGGCCAGCACCAACACGGTGGCCGAAAAGGCGGTGCCAACCTGGTCGACCGACCCGCCGTCCCCGCCCAGGGCGCTGAACACGGCGCTCGAGACGGCCAGCCCCATCGCCGTCCCCAACCCCCGGCTCATGTTCAACAGGCCCGATGCCAGGCCCGACTGCTCCGCGGGCACCGACGCCATGATGCCGGCGTTGTTCGGGGACACGAAGAGCCCCAACCCGGCGCCGATCACGACGAAGAGCCCGAGGAACCCCGGCGTGGTCGGCCGCATCCATCCCAACCCGACCAGACCGGCCACCACCAGGGCCATGCCCGTCGCGGCCGGCAGCCGGACACCGAAGCGGTCCGCCATCCTGCCCGAGAAGGGCGCCACGAGGCCCAGGGCGACCGGCATCACCATCAGCTCGAGACCGGTCCTGACCGGACCGAACCCGCTGGCCCGCTCGAAGTAGAAGGGCACCACCACCAGCACACCGAACAGCACCAGAAAGGCCAAGAGCCCGCTCGACACGCCAGCGCTGAAGGGCACCCGCCTGAACAGGGTGAGGTCCACCATGGGGGCCGCGGACCTCCGTTCTCGGCGCACGAACGCGACTCCCAGCACCACGGCCACGCCCACCACGGACAACAGGGCCACCGAAGTCCATCCCAGGCGGTCCCCCTCGGAGACGGCGAACACGAGGGCCATGACCGCCGGGAAGAACAGAGCCAGTCCGGGCCAGTCGAAACGCTCCCGGGCCTGGAGGTGGTTGCTCCGCGGGACGAAGAGCAGGGCGGCGATCATGCCGACCAGCCCGACCGGGACGTTCACGAGGAAGAGCAGCCGCCACCCGCCGGCGGCCAGGAGCAGCCCCCCGATCGAGGGCCCGAGGGCAAGACCCAGGGCCTGGGCCGCCCCCTGGATGCCGAGGGCCCGCCCGAGCCGGTCACGCGGCACCGCCAGGGCGATGATGGCCACGCTGTTGGCCTGCAGCATGGCGGCACCCACGGCCTGGAAGGCCCGGAACCCGTCGAGGGCCACCAGGCTCGAGGCATTGGCGCACAGTGCGGAGCCGACGATGAAGATGACGAACCCGTAGATGTACAGCAGCTTCCGGCCGACCATGTCCGCCAGGCGTCCCACCGCGGCCACCGATGCCACCAGGACCAGCAGATAGCTGAGGCCGACCCAGCTCACGTCGCCCACCCCGGCGTGGAACGAGTGCTCGAGGGCGGGAAACGCCAGGGTGACGATGCTGGCGTCGAGCTGGCCCATGAACGCGCCCACACACACCGCCACGACCGCCAGGAGGTAGCCCCGCTCCATGCGGCGGACGACCGACGGGCGGCGTGGTTCCACGATCAACCGCTGCCATCCAACCGGCCTGGTCTCGTCCACGAGCGTCACGGTGCGTGCAGCGTCGCGTGCCCTGATCCAGAAGTCGAATAGTGGTTTTTGATTAGTTCGATAAGCTTTGCTTATGGATATCCGGCATCTCGAGCGATTCTTGGCCGTCGTGGACCAAGAGGGGTTCACGGCGGCCGCCGACGAGGTGGGGGTCAGCCAGCCGGCGCTGTCCCAGTCGATCAAGGAGTTGGAGACCGAGCTGGGAGTCCCGCTGTTCGAACGTCTGGGTAGGCACGTTCTCGTCACCGAGGCTGGCCGTGCCCTCATCGGCCCGGCCCGACAGACCCTCCGCGACGTCGAGACGGGGATCTCGGCCGTGAGGGCGGTGGCCGGTGCGAGTGCCGGACGCCTGTCCCTCGGGAGCCTGCCCACGCTGGCCGCCGAGCCCCTGGCCGGTCTGGTCGGCCGGTACCGACGCATGCACCCGGGGGTGGAGGTCGACCTCGCCGCCCCGGAGGACTCCTCCGACCTCGTCGCCATGATCCGGGACGGACGCTGCGAGGCCGGGTTGACCGAGTCCATCGACGTCCCGCCCGACCTCACCGGCTACCAGCTCGGGGCGCAGGCCCTGTTGCTCATCCTCCCGCCCGGCCTCGGTGGGTGGGGGAACCCCCTCGAAGACCAGGGTGGCACCACGTCGGAGTTCACCCTCCCCCTCGCCGATCTGGTCGGCGTGCCGTTCATCGCCGCTCCGACCGGCACCTCGACTCGCCGGCTCCTGGTGGAGGGGTTCGTGGCTGCCGGTGCCGAGCCGCGGATCGCGGTCGTGACCGCACAGCGGGATGCCATCCTGCCCCTCGTGCTGGCCGGCGCCGGGGCGGCGCTCGTACCCGAGGCGATCGCGGCGGTCGCCGCGTCGCTCGGAGCGACCGTCGCCCGCCCCGAACCTGCAGTCGAGCGTGGGATCGCCCTGTTCCACCGGTCCGGGCCGCTGGCGCCGGCAGCGGAGCGCTTCGTCGAACTGGCCACCGGCATCTCCGTGTACGGTGCATCCGAGCACGCAGGAGGGCCCCTGGGGTGAGCCCCCGACGAGCCGAGGGAGGGTCGTGACCGTAGAGCAGCCGACCGGCGTCGACTTCCACTTCGACATCATGTGCCCCTACGCCTACCAGACCTCGCTGTGGATGCGTGAGGTGCGGGAGCAGAACGGCATCGACGTACGGTGGAGGTTCTTCAGTCTCGAGGAGATCAACCGCGCCGAGGGGAAGAAGCACCCCTGGGAGCGCGAGTGGTCCTACGGGTGGTCGATGATGCGGATCGGCGCGCTCCTCCGTCGCCGGGACATGGCGCTCCTCGACCGGTGGTACGCGGCGGCGGGAGCCGCGCTCCACGTGGAGGGCCGCAAGCCCCACCGCCCCGAGGTCGCCGAGGAGATCCTCGATGAGATGGGCCTCGACCCCGGCATCGTCGCCGAGGCCATCGCCGATCCGACCACCGGCGACGAGGTCCGGGCCGAGCACGACAAGGTGGTCTCGAAGGGGGGCTTCGGGGTGCCGACGCTCGTCTTCGACGACGGTCAGACCCTGTTCGGCCCGGTGCTGGTCAATCCGCCGACGGGCGACGGGGCGGCCCGCCTGTGGGAGCACGTGACCGCCTGGCTCGAGTTCCCCTATGTCTACGAGCTGCAGCGCCCGAAGGGCCCGGCGGACATCGACGCCATCGCCACCGCATTCTCCCCGTACCTCGACGCACGGGACTGGTTCAGCGTCCAACGCCCGACACCCTGAGGGGTCACAGGCCCGAATCGGTCTCCGTCGCCGGGTCCTGGCGCTCGGTCGCCCGTCCTGAGCGGCGGAGCAGCCACAAGCCACTGGCCGGGAACAGCAGCACCGACAGCATCCCCGCCGCCACCAGTGACGCGGCGTTCACCTCGAGCATCCGGTGCTCCGAGAGGGCGATGCTGGTGATGACCACGATGAGCGGCAGCCCGGTCGCCGAGAAGAGCGCCATCGGCACCCGCTCGACGCGGTCGAGCAGGCCCCGGTACAGCAGGAAGACGGGAACGCCCCTGGCGATCAGCATCAACAACAGGAACACCGGCACCCGCCACAGGGACGCCGGGTCGTTCACGAACACGTGGATGTCGAACTCGATCCCGCTCACCACGAAGAAGATCGGGATGAGGAACCCGAACCCGATCGCCTCCAACTTCGCCTTGATGGCCACGCTCTCCCCGCTCGCCGTGAACAACCGCACCACGATGCCGGCGGCGAACGCACCGAGGAGCACGTCGAGCCCGAGCGTGGCGGCCAGCAGGACGAGCAGCACGATGAACAGCAGCGACACCCGCACCGGCAACTGCGCACTCGACTCCAGGTGCCGGTTGAGGATGGCCACCACCCGGGGCGGCTGCTTCCGGGCGGCGAGCAGCACGGTGACCACCGCCACCACGATGAACGCGGCCAGGAGCAGTGAGGTGAGGATCGGCTCCTTCTTGGTCAGGAGGAGGGCGACGGCGACGATGGGCAGGAATTCGCCACAGGTCCCGATGGCGGAGATGTAGGCCCCGAACCTGGTCTCCATGACCCCGGCGTCCCGCAGCATGGGCACCAGGGTCCCGAGCGCCGTCGTGGTCAACGCCAGGCCGACCACCAGGGTGTCGCGGGCCAGCCCCGTCGACACCAGTGCGAATGCCGCCCCCAGCCCGATCAACAGCGAGAGCAGCCAACCGGCGGTCGCCAACCGGAGCGGCTTCCCCCGGATCCGCTGGAGGTCCAACTCGTAGCCGGCCAGGAAGATCAGATAGGTGAGGCCGAGGTCGGAGAGCCCGGTCACCACGTCGTCGATGTGGGCGATGTTCAGCACGTAGGGCCCGAGCAGCATGCCCAGGGCGATCTGGAACACGATCTCGGGGATCGCCACCTTGCCGGTCAGCTCCGAGAGGATCGGGGCGATCACGGCGGCCAGGGCGATCAGCACCAGCGTGGCCACAGCGCTCGACGTCACACCGCCGCGCCCGGCCCGCTCCGATTGAACATCGCCTCACATTAGGCGGCCGCCCCCGACCGGGCCGGAACCGGTCGGCGGCACAGGCCCGACGGCTGGGCCAGACTTGTCCGGTGATCCCGGACCACGGCCCGACGAGGACGACGACCGCTGGACCACCACCGTGCTGACGGTGGTCGGGCCCATCGGTGGCGAGGACCACCACGCGGGCCGCCACCGCCAGGCCGGTCACCCGGAGCGGCCGTCGCGGATCGACGCGGTGATGGACGGCATCGCCGACCTCCATCTCGACAGCGACCTGCGCGTGGTGGAGCCGCGTCCCGCCGATCCGGGCCAGCTGGCCCGCGTCCACGGATCCGCCTACCTCGACCGGCTCCGCCAGCTGTGCGAGTCGGGGGGAGGCCACCTCGACGAGGACACCTACGCGACCGCCGAATCGTGGGATGCCGCCCTCTTGTCGGCCGGGGCCGGATTGGCGGCCGTCGACGCCCTGATGGCCGACGACGCCGGGGTGGCCTTCGTCGCGGCGAGACCGCCCGGCCACCACGCGCTCCCCGACCGGTCGATGGGCTTCTGCCTCATCAACAACGTGGCCGTGGCGGCCCGCTCGTTGGTCGACGCCGGTGAGCGGGTCCTCATCGTCGACTGGGACGTGCACCACGGCAACGGCACCCAGGCCATCTTCTGGGACGAGCCCGACGTCCTCTACGTGTCCACCCACCAGTGGCCGTGCTACCCGGGGACGGGGCGGCCGGACGAAGTGGGAGGGACCGGCGCCCGGGGGTCCATCCTCAACGTGCCGCTGCCCCCCGGGGCGACCGGGGACGTGCTGGGCCACGCATTCGAACGGGTGGTCGGGCCGGCCGTCGACGAGTTCTCACCCACGTGGGTGCTGGTCTCCGCCGGCTTCGACGCCCACCGGGCCGATCCACTCGCCGACCTGGCCCTGTCGTCGGGCGACTTCGCCGACCTGGCCGCCGTGGTGGCGGGCTACGCCCCCGCCCCCGGCCGGCTCGTCCTGTTCCTCGAGGGGGGCTACGACCTCGCTGCGCTCCGCTCGTCGGTCGCGGCCTCGCTCGGGCGGCTGGTCGGCGCCCCGGCCTTGCGAGAGCCGGCCACCTCGGGTGGGCCGGGCACGAGCGGGCTGAACGCGGTCATCGACCTGCGGCTCGAGGCGCTCGAGGGCCTCTAGGCTCCCGGTCGGGCCGGACCCTCACCAGGTGTCGATGCAGCTGCGCTTCTTGCCACTGCGGGCCACCGGCGCCGGTGCCGAGCGCAACGCCGCGATGATCCTGGTCCTCGATTCGGCCGGATCGATCACATCGTCGATCTCGAACGCAGACGCCACGTTGATGGCCTTCCCGTGCTCGTAGGCGCGCTCGACCATCGAACGGAACAGCGCCTCCCGCTCCTCGGGGTCCTCGACGGCGTCGAGCTCGCGTCTGAAGCCGAGCCGGACCGCTCCCTCGAGGCCCATGCCGCCCAGCTCCCCACTCGGCCAGGCCACGGTGAAGAGGGGCGATCGGAAGCTGCCGCCGGCCATGGCCTGGGAACCGAGCCCGTAGCCCTTGCGCACCACGATGGTGAAGAAAGGGACGGTGAGGCTCGCCCCGATCACGAACATGCGGCTGAAGTGGCGCACCTGGGCCGACTCCTCGGCCTCGGGCCCGACCATGAACCCGGGGGTGTCGCACAAGAACAGGACGGGCAGGTCATGGGCGTCACAGAGCTGGAGGAAACGGGCCGCCTTGTCGGCTCCGTGGCTGTCGATGGCGCCACCGAGGTGGGTGGGGTCGTTGGCTACCACGCCGAGGGGTCGTCCCTCCACCCTGATCAGCGCGGTCACCATCCCCCTCCCGAAGCCCGCCCTGAGCTCCAACACCGAATCGGCATCGGCCAGTGTCGAGACCAGATGGCGCATGTCGTAGACGCGCAGTCGCTCCTCGGGGACGCAGCTGCGCAGAAGGCGCTGGTCGGCACACGACCACTCGGGCACCCGACCCTGGAAGTAGGACAGGTAGCGCTTGGCCTGTTGCACCGCGTCGGCGTCGTCCTCGGCCACGACGTCCACCACGCCGTTGCGCGACTGCACGTCGATCGGCCCGATCTCCTCGGGACGGAACGAGCCGAGGCCGCCCCCTTCGATCATGGCCGGCCCCCCCATGCCGATGGAGGCATCCCGGGTGGCGATGATCACGTCACAGCAGCCCAGCAGGGCGGCGTTCCCGGCGAAGCACCGTCCCGACGCCACGCCGATCAGGGGGACGAGGCCGCTCAGCGCGCCGAAGAGGGCGAACGCCCTGGTGTCGAGACCGGTGATCACGGCGTAGTCGGTGTCGCCCGGACGGCCTCCGCCACCTTCGGCGAACAGGACGACGGGAAGGCGGAGCCGCTCGACCAGCTCGAAGACCCGGTCCTTCTTGCGGTGGTTCTGCTGGCCCTGGGTCCCGGCCAGCACCGTGTAGTCGTAGGACAGGACGGCGCACGTTGCCGACCCGCCGTCGAACAGGTCGCCGTTCACCTCACCGACCCCGGCCACCAGCCCGTCGGCCGGAGTCCGCTCGATCAGGTCCTCGAGGGGGCGCCGCCCCCGTTGGGCGGCGATGGCCAACGACCCGTACTCGACGAACGTGTCCCGGTCGCACAGGTCGTCGATGTTCTCGCGGGCGGTGCGCCGGCCCTGTCGGTGACGACGGTCGACCACCTCGGCCCGGCCGGCGTCGAGCACACCGGAACGGCGGTGCAACAGCTCGGCGAGGTCGGGCCGGACCACGTCGGGATCGACGTCCTGGTGCTCGACGGCACCCGGGCCGTCGCCGGACGCCTCGAGGGCGCCGAGATCTTCGCCGGCGGCCACGACCGCGCCCCGGACCGCAGTCACCGATGTGACCGTGCCCGACACCGGCGCCCTCACCACGTGCTCCATCTTCATCGACTCGATGACGACGAACGCCGCACCTTCGTCGATCCGGGCACCGACGACCGCCGGCACGGCGACGACCGTGCCCTGCAGCGGCGCGACGAGATGCTCGATCGGCCCGTCCGGCAGCGGGCCCCGATCTCCCGTCGCCCGAACTCCCCCGGTCACCGGGGCATGGGGAAGATTCCCGCCTCGTGCGAGACCGAGGAGGCTGCGGCCGTGCGTTCCTCTCCCGTCATGGGCACGAAGCCCTCGGCCGCCTCCAGTGCGACGGGCAGGACGCTCGTGTCCCCCGGTGTGCAGACGGCGGCGACCCCGGGAGTCGACAGCGCGAATCTCACTCCCCGCTCCACCTCCGCGCCCGTCGTGTAGGGCTCGTACCAGGTGCCCGCCGTGTGGGGTCGGTCGCCCCACGGGCGGGCGGCCACCGACTTGATGGCCATGACCCCGATGTCGTGGTCACCGCAATGGGCGAGGAGCTCCTCGGCGTCATGACGGTAGGCGGGGTCGTTCCACAGCTGCGGGTTCACCGGGAACATCACCGTGTCGAGGTCGTAGCGACGGAGTGCCTCGAGGTGCGCGGACGGGGCGCTCAGCTCGTGCCCGGTGATCCCCACCCACCGGCACAGGCCCTGGTCCCGTGCCGCCAGGACGACTTGGACCGCCGCGGCTCTCGCATCGAGCTCCTCGAGGTCGGTCACGGCGTGGAGCTGGTACAGGTCGAAGTGGTCGCAGTGGAGCCTCCGCAAGGACTCCTCCAACTGGGCGCGGACTCCGTCGGGGTCGTGGCGCAGCGTCTTGCAGGCCACGAACAGCCGGTCACGGACGGCAGGGATCAAGGGTCCGACGAGCTCCTCGGCCCGTCCGTACTGCGGCGCCACGTCGAGGTGGTTGACCCCGGCGGCCATGGCCAGGTCGAAGGAGGCCGCCACCGTCTCGGGGTCGGAGTCCCAAAAGGCGGCACCGCCCAGGATGGCGACCGACGACTGATGGCCGGTCCTCCCCAGTCTTCGAACGTCCACGCCTGCACCGTAGCGTCTGGAAACCACCCGGCGGGCCCCGCGTCGCCACCGCGGGCCGCTCCCGGCCGGTCACCCCGACCGGTCAGTGGGACGGTCGTTCGGTGCAGGACGGTGCAGGGCGGTTCGGGATCGGTGCAGGACGGTGCAGGGCGGTTCAGGAAGTTGCGCTCGCCGACCGCGCCGCTTCCCAGCCGGCGACCATCGAACCGAACCGCATCGGGTTGTAGATGTCCTCCTCGTAGGACCACAGTCCGTCGCCGGCGTACTTGAGGAGGGTGAAGTTGTACTCCTGGTGGACGGAGCCGTCACCCGGGTCCCTCATCCGGTTCCACACCTGGCACACCACCCATCCCCGCTCCTCGTCGACGATGTACCACTCGATCGGGAATTCGGGCATGTCCGAGCCCGGGTACTCGGACATGCACCCGCTGATCCAGTCGTAGATGGCCCGGCGGCCGAGGAACGTGCCGTAGTGGTGCTCGATGTAGGTGGCCTCCTCGGTGAACTGGTCCGCCCACGCCCGCCACTCGCCGGTGGCACCGGCCTCCGCCGCCCGGCGCTGGTACTCGGTGAATGCGTCCTCGATCTCAGCCCTCGGCCACAGTCCCATGCTCTCGGCTCCTTGCCGGCCCCCCGGTGGGCCCCGATCAGTGTGGGTCCTCGGGTGGCCCTGGTCAACCCGCGGTGTTGCGCAAGGGGTGCCTGGGCGCCATCGAGGGACGGCACCGGCGGCCCACGTCCCGGTAGCATCGGAGGCGAGCCGACCGGGAGGGTGCCGACGTGAAGGACCACTGGCGTGCGCTCACCTTCGACTACCGGGACCCGGCGATCCCGTTCGAGGAGATCGTCCGCTTGATGGACATGTCCGGAACGGCCACCGGTGCCGCGTACAGCCGCAGCGACGTCGTCGAGGCGCTCCACGAGCACCAGCCGGCGGTGGTGGCCGTCTCCTCCGGAAACCTGGTCGGCGTGGTGGTGGCCCGCCTGGGAGGATCGGACGCCCACCTCATGGCGCTCGCACTCCATCCGGAGTGGCGCCAGAAGGGCATCGGCTCGGCGCTCCTGCGCCAGTTGGATCAAGAGATCATGCACCGGGGCGCTCGACGCCTGCTCGCCCTGGTCCGACCCGGCCAGGTCGGCGAGATGGCCTTCTCCAACCAGGGCTTCACCCATCTGGACGGCCTCCATCTCTACACGCGGGAAGCATCGATGGTCCCTGAGGAGCTCGCAGTCGTCGAGCGATTCGGCGGTCAGGTCCCGGCCGGTGGGCTGTGGGAGTCCATGAAGGGATTCTCGTCGGCGAAGGAGATTCTCGACCGACGGGTGGTGGCGCCGCTCGCCCATGGTGAGCTGGCCGACAAGCTCGGGCTGGTCCCACCCGCGGCCATCCTCCTCTTCGGGCCTCCCGGGACCGGCAAGACCTCGTTCGCACGGGCCATCGCCTCCCGGCTCTCGTGGGCGTTCGTCGAGCTCCACCCGTCGCTCCTCGGCTCCGGTGTCGAAGGAGCCCGGTCCCTCCATGACGCCCTCACGGAACTGGGCAAGGTGGACCGCCTCGTCTGCTTCATCGACGAGGCGGACGAGATCGCATCGGACCGCTCCGAGCGCTTGGACAGCCAACCACTCGTCAACGAGCTGCTGAAGGCCATCCCCGTGTTCAAGTCACGCCCTCAGCGGTTGGTGGTGATGGCCACCAATTCGATCGCCGCCATCGATCCGGCACTGCTGAGGCCGGGACGGTTGGACCTCATCATCCCGGTCGGAGCCCCCGACGAGGCCGAGCGGGCCGACCTGGCAGCCGAGTTCCTGCCCGGAGGGAACCCGAAGGAGGTGGCCGCATGCACAGCCGGCTTCACACCGGCCGACTTCGCGCTGGTGGCACAACGCAGCGCCCAGCTGGCATTCGATCGCGCCCTCGCCGGTGGGACGGAGCAGATCGGCTCTGACGACGTGCTGCAGGCCATCAGGCTCACCCGGCCGTCTGTCAGCCCCGAGGCCGCGGGTCGCTTCGACCTCGAGGCATCCGCCTATTCCCGCCTGTAGATCGGGCGTGATCATCAGGACATGGGACCGAATCGCCTGGACATGTGCGACAGTGCAGGATGATCGAGTACGGGTCTTCTTTCAAGCCTGACGGCGAATCCGGCACCGCACGGGTGGTGTCCTGTGAGCTCGCCTTCGACGTGGTCGAGCCTGCGGAGGTGGTGCTCCAACTGGTGGCGGCCACGACGGCGGGCCGGGTGGTGAGCGAACGGCTCGACGTGGGGACGAACGGCGAGCCGGCACTGACGACCGTCGAACTCAATGGGCCCCACGGCGCACGGGTCCACGTCCTGCAGTCGCTCAGTGGGCGCCTGACCGTCAGCTACCGCTCCGAGATCGAGGCCGGGCCGTCCGGCACGGCCGGGCAGCTGGACCCGGCGATGGATTACGCCCGACTGGTCTACCTGCGTCCCAGCCGCTACTGCCCCTCGGACCACTTGGTCGGATTCGCCGTCGCCGAGTTCCCGACGGGCTCGAGCGTGCGCAGTCGGGTGGAGTCCATCACCGATTGGATCCGCCAGCGCATCGGGTATGTCGCCGGCTCGAGCTCGGTGCACGACTCGGCGGAGGACACGCTGTTGACCGGCATGGGAACCTGTCGCGACTTCGCCCACCTCGGTGTGGCGCTGTGCCGGGCGATCGGCGTCCCCGCCCGGTTCGTCTCGGTGTACGCGCCAGGCCTTTCCCCCATGGACTTCCATGCCGTGTTCGAGACCCTCGAGGACGGCCGGTGGATCGCCCACGACCCGACCGACCTTGCTCCCCGCCAGTCGCTCGTGCGCATCGCCACCGGGCGCGACGCCGCCGATGCCGCCTTCGCCTCCGTCAACAAGGGCATCGCCTCGCTCGACTACCTTGAGGTGTCGGCGACGGTCGGTGGCGAGCTGCCGGTCGACGACCGGGGCCGGGCTGTAGAGATCGGCTGATCACCGGTTGCCGACGCTCTCCGCGTCGCTCCGCGATCCAGCCTCTCCCTCCGGGTGGTAGCGGACCTCGGAGCTTCCCGGACGTGACTCCGCCCCCCCGCCGGACTCGAAGCGCATCGAGAGGCCCTGGTCCTCGGACCGCTTCGCCTCCATGGAGATGTCGGTCAGCACCCGCCGGTCCGCATCGGTGAGCGGTGGCTGCAGGCTCCTCGGCCACAACCGCCTGGTCCTGACCACGTTGCTCTCGGCGGCATAGAGGGTGAGCTGGGCGCCGAGGTAGATCCAGGCCAGCAGTCCGAGGACGATGGCGAAGAACCCGTAGACCTGGCTCGAGTTCTTCAGGGTGTGCTCGACCAGGGCACCGCCGACGTACTGCAGGGCGGTCCAGCCGAAGCCACCGACGACGGCCCCGGGCATCAGTGGGCGCCACGCCACCGTTGTGGGCGTGAGGAGCCGGAAGGCCACAGCGAAGAGCCCGATGTTGAGGAGGATCGAAACGACGGCTCCGATCGCCTCGACGGGCACGGTCGGGGATCCCGTGGTCAGCGCGCCGACCAGCGCGGTGCTCACCAACAGGAACGCACCGACGGTGCCGAGCGTCGCCATCGTGCGTCCGAGCCTGGCCCCGAAGCCCGGTCGGTCGACCGCCGGCACGTTCCACACCTCGGCCATGGCGTACTGTCCCGACTGGACGGCCCCCTGGGAGCCCCATACGAGGCCGACGATCCCCACGGCCAGGCCGACGGCGCTGCGGTGGTGCAGGGCGTGGATGTTGGCACCGAGCTGGTTCCCGACGATCGGGAACTGTGCGAGCGCCGAGGACTCGATGCGGTGGGTGAGCGACGGGTTGCCGCCGGCGACCAGCCCCAGCACCGTGATGAGCAACAAGAGGAGCGGAAGCAGCGAGAGGAAGCCGTAGTAGGTCAGCAATGCCGCCAACGAGCCGCCACGGTCGTCGCCGAACTTCTTCACCACGCCGTAGAGGAACCCGATGGGCGCGCTGCGGCGCTGCCAGCGGTCGAGGCGTGCGACGGCCCTCTTGGCCAGGATCACGAAGCAGCCAGGCCCGACACGATGGTGCTCGCCGCCTCCTTGCCTTCTGCCACTGCCTTCCCGGCCTTGTCGCGCACGGCCTTTTCGCGTACGGCCTTCCCGGCCTTGTCGCGCACGGCATCGGCGAGCTCCCTTCCTGTGGCCGCGGCGCTGCCCGCCCCATCCCTGACCGCGTCGGCCGCCCGGCTGTCGGTGACGACCGCCCCGACCTTGCGCCGGGCCGCATCGGCGGCGTTGCTGATCGGCTGCGCCACCTCGATGTCACTCAGCCGGTCCGCAGCGTGAGACAGCCCGTCACGCACGTCCGTCCCGCCGGGAACGGACCCGACCACCTTCGCCAGGCCCCGGCCGGGCGCGCCACCCTGCGACCGCCTGTCGATCCCGGCACCGACCGCCGCTCCCGTGACCGCTCCGAGCACCAGTCCCTTCCAAACGTTCTTCATGTCATCTGCTCCTTCGATCGTCGGTCCGCATGTAGCGATGCGGCGGTGAGACCACTATCCCCCGATGGTGTCCCCCCTATGCATGGGCTTTGCATCGGCCTAGGCCTCCGGCGCTGGACCACGTCCGCTTCCCGTGCGCCGGACTTCCGCTCCCCGAGCCGCCGGATGGTCGGTTTCCGTCGATCACGGCGGGGTATCGCGACGTCACCGACAGGGCGCGCCGAAGGGGGCGTCCGCACGAGAACACCGACCGGAAGAACCGACCGGAAGATAAAAACCGACCAGATAGGGTGACCGCCATGCCATCGACGACGACGCACACGAAGAATTCCCGTCCGAGGGGGACATCGAAGCACCCCCGCTCCGATGCCCTCGTCATCCTGAAGAATGACCATCGGACCGTCGAGAAACTGTTCAAATCGTACGAGCGCGCTTCGGAACGGGCATACAAGACCATGCGTCGCCTGGTCGACGAGATGATCACCGAGCTGTCCGTCCACGCGTTCATCGAGGAGCATGTGCTCTACCCGGCAGCGAAGGCAGAGGTCCCAGAGGCGGTGGATGATGTGCTCGAAGCGGTCGAGGAGCACCACGTGGTGAAGTGGCAGCTCCAGGAGCTGGTCGGCCTCGACCCCGAGGACGAGCGTTTCCGACCCAAGGTCACCGTGCTGATCGAGAACGTGCGCCACCACGTCCGGGAAGAGGAGACGGAGTTCTTCCCGCTTCTGAGGTCCGAGATGGAGAGAAGGCGACTCCTCGAGCTCGGGGACGAATTGGAGGCCATGAGGCGATCGGCACCGGAGCTCCCGCACCCTCGCCTTCCCGACGGACCAGATGACCACCTCGTCCCCGATGCGGTGACCTCGGTCATCGACCGGGCCAAGGACATGGTGGCGTCGGTACGGTCGGTCTGAGCCGTTGCCCGCACCGTCACCGCCGGCCGTTGGTTCCGTAGGTCCGGCCATGGAGGCGTTCTCCGAGCGTTCGGACTACGCCCTCTACGTGGTGACGGTGGCAACGGCCCGGGGCGAGACGAGCGGCTGCCTCGCCGGCTTCGTCACCCAGTGCAGCATCTCTCCACCGAGGTTTGTCGTGTGCCTGTCGAAGCTCAACCACTCCTTCTACGTCGCCGAGCATGCCACCGGCATCGCCATCCACCTCCTGGGTGACGATCAGACCGAGCTCGCCTCACTCTTCGCCGAGCGCACCGGTGACGACTACGACAAGTTCGAGCACTGCGAGTGGCACCGCGGAACTGGCGGCGCCCCCGTGCTCGAGCACTGCGCGGCATGGCTCGAAGGCACCGTCCTCGAACGCTTCAGCGTCGGCGATCACGAGGCGTTCCTGATGAGCCCGGTCACCGGCGGTGCCGGCCACCACACCGGACTGCTGACCCTCCGCAACGCTCCCCCGTTCCAGCCCGGGCACCCCGGGGCACCCTGAGGCCGGCAGGGGCCTCAGCACAGCGGCCGGGGGGCGGGCGAGGATGCGTCGGCGGGTCCGTCCCGACGGTGGCCATCGGGACGTGCCGAGGACCTGGCCGGTGTCGCTCGCCGCCGCACGACCGGACCACCGCACACCGCTCAGCCCTCGCTGGCGAACGCCTCCCGCAGCTTGGCCAGGCTGCCGGCCAGCAACCGGGACACGTGCATCTGGCTGATCCCGATCTGGTCGGCGATCTCGGACTGGGTC
>CAZNLF010000002.1:0-3645 GCA_964573595.1 uncultured Acidimicrobiaceae bacterium
CCCACCAGCACCCACATCAGGTGGCCCAGGCCCTCCTTGGCGCCGATGGTGGTGACGACCTCGGTGTCGGGGTCCAGCTCGACCTCGAACTTCCGGAGGTAGAGGTCGGCGATGGCCTGGCGGATCTTGGGGATGCCCCGGCTGGCCGAATACCGGTGGTTCCGGGGGTTGTGGACCGACTCGGCCAGCTTCTCCACGGCCACGTCGGGCGAGGGGAGGTCGGGGTTCCCGAACCCGAGGTCGATCACGTCCCGCCCGTCACGGCGGGCCTCGGCCTTCAGATCGTTGATGGTGGCGAAGACATAAGGCGGCAGGCCATTGATACGGCGGAACTCCATCCCGCCAAGGTTACTTCCCCGGTTCCCCGGCCTCCGACACCCCCGACACCCCCGACAGCCCCCGCACCCGGTCGGCCGCTTCGGCCACGGCATCCAGCGACTCCGGCCAGGCGCAGACCGCCCAGGTGGCGCCGGCCTCGGCCAGCTCGGCCAATTTCGAGGCGGCCCGATCCGGGTCCTCACCGACTGGACCGCCCCAGGTCACCTCCGTTCCGGTCGCCGTCAGCTCGGCGACTCGGGAGGTGCCGCCCTCCCAGAGATTGACGGCGGCGCCGATGGACGCGGCCGTCGAGATGGTCCTCGGTGCCCCTCCCCCGACCCACACCGGGATGCCCAGACGTCGCACCGCCGACGCCACCGCGACCAGGTGCCCCCGGCGGGTGTCCGCGGACCCGAAGGGGATGCCGAAGGCCTCGTTCTCCGGACGGCTGAGGCGGTCGCCCGTTCCGATTCCGGCAATGAACCGGCCGTCGCTCAACGATGCCAGGCTGGCGAGGACGGCCACCAGCCGGGCATCGGGGACCAGGCCGACCCGGGCCACCAGCGTCCCGACGGCGATGGACGACGTGGAGACGCTGAGGGCACCGAGCAAGGGGCCCGGCGACAGCGCCGGACGCCCCGGCTGCCCGATGGGCCAGATGTGGTCGAAGCAGAACACGCCGTCGATGCCGAGCAGCTCCGCCCGTCGGGCCGCGGCGACGACGAGGTCGGCCCGGTCGCTGAATTGGGGGAGGGTGATCCCTACCTTCACGTCCGGGCCGTCACGTCCGACGCCACCACCGGCCATCGGGCCCGTGCCGCCTGCACCGTGGGCGGGGTCGGGTCCCCGCCCTCACGCGGTCGATTCGACCCGCGCCCTCAGCTCGCGGAGGGCGATCGACATGATGCGGCTCTGGGCCCGCATCTTGATGAACCCGGGCAACGGGACCTTCATCTCCACCTCGAGGTGGTAGGTGACCTCGGTCCCGCCGTCGCCGTTCGGGGTGTAGACGTACTCCCCGTCGAGCTTCGAGGTGATGTCCCCCTGGGTCTGCACCCACGCGAGCACGCCCGGCGCACGGCTGTAGTCATAGGCCAGGGTGTAGCTGGTGCTGCGTCCGAAAGCGGCCGCCCGGAACGTGACGAGCGACGGCCGTCCCTCGGCGTCGCGCTCGTCGATGATGACGTCCTTGATGTCTGCGGCCCACTGCGGGTAGGCGGCGAGGTCGGCACTCACCTCGAAGCACCTCTCAGGCGTGGCCGACACGGTCATTCGCTCAGTGGCTTGTTCCGCCACGATCGGCTTCCTCCTCGGATCGGTTGCTGGGGCCGCGCAGGCCCTCAGCCTTCCATGTCGGCAAGCGACGCAGCCAGCCTAGGGGCGAGTCTGTCATAGTCGAAGGATGCCTCGGCCCGCCGCCGGGAGGCGTCGCCCATCTCCGAACGCAGTGCCTGATCGCCGAGCAGTCGGCCGATGGCACGGGTCGCGGCACCGACGTCGGTGGGGCGCCTGACCACCAGGCCGGTGCGCCCGTCCTCGACCGCCTCACCGGCACCGCCCGACGCCCCGGCCACCTGGGGCACTCCGGCGGCGGCCGCTTCGAGGAACACGATGCCGAACCCCTCCTGCTCGAGCCCGAGCCAGCGGTTGCGGCACAGCATGACGAAGACGTCGGCTGCGCCGACCAGGCGGGGGATGTCCTCGTCGGACAGGCCGCCGAGCAGGTGCACCGGCGCACTCTGCTCGGCGATCCGACCGGCGAGCCGTTGGGAATCACGCCCGCGGCCGGCGATGGCCACCGTCAGACCGGGGAAGTCCGGTCGCAGGCGGATGGCGGCGTCGATCAGCACGTCCATACCCTTGCGGGGCACCAGGCGGCTCACGCTCACGACGAGTGGGCCGTCGCCGTCGAGCCCGAGATCGGAGCGCGCCCGGTCGCGCTCGCCGGCGGCCAGCGGACGGAACCGTTGCAGGTCGACCCCGGGAGGGACCTCGACGACCGGCGGCAAGGCCCCATTGCGCACGGCCCGGGTGGCGGCGGCCGCCGGATAGCCACCGGCCGAGATCACGAGGTCGCTCTTCTCGAGCACACGGGCGAGCACCTGCCGGCTGAGGGGCAGACGCCCGGGGACGGCCACCTCCGCCCCGTGGAGCAGCACCGCGTAGGGGAGGCCGAGGTGCGGGCCGATGACCCCGAGCGGGAACGCCGGGTCGAGGACGACCACTTCGGCACCGACGCGGCCGGCGGTGGCGCGGATACGTCGGACCAGCCGGGGCGTCGGGGCGAGGACGCGCCCCGCCACCCGCTCGATCCTGAACCCGCGCTCCGCCTGGGCGCGATCGAAGGCCTGGGCCCCCGGGTGGGACGACGCAGTCAGCACCGCGAACGTGGACGGGTCGAGCCGCCGCCACAGCTCCCAGAGGTAAGCCTGTATCCCCCCCACTTTCGGCGGGAAGTCGTTGGTCACCAACAGGTGGGTCACCGATCGGGTACCCCGCGGGGGTCGTCGCCGGCGGTGTCGAGGCCGAGCTCGGCCGCGGACCACCTGGCATGCTCGGCGATCATCGGATCGTCGACGGCCATCCACCGCTCGACGGTCTGTCGGGTCCGAGGATCGGCGCCGTCGCCGACGTTGCCGAGGGCGACGAGGGCGTTGCGCCGGAGGTACCGCGGGTCACGTTCGGGGATGTACCAACGTCCGTGGGTCCGGAGCAATGCGTCGTCGGACGCCGCCAGCAGAGCCAGCAGGTCGACCGCGGGCTCGGTGTCGGGCTCGGGGGACGGCGGTCGGTTGCGCCGCTCGGCCAACCGGTTGATCGGGCAGACCTGCTGGCACTCGTCACATCCGTAGACACGCCCACCCAGTGCTCGACGGTGTTCGACGGGAAAGCTCCCCGGTGACTGGACCAGCCAGGCCAGGCACCGGTTGGCGTCGAGCACGCCCGGCTCCACCAGCGCACCGGTCGGGCAGGCGGTCCGGCACCGCTCGCAGGACCCGCACCCGGCGGCCGGAGGTGCCGGTTCCTCCGGCAGGTCAGGAGCGATCGGGGCATCGGTGACCACACTGCCCAGCACGAACCACGAGCCGAGGCCGGGCAACAGGATGAGGGAGTTCTTGCCGTACCAACCGAGACCGGCGCGGTGGGCCGCCGCCCGGTCGACCAGGGCGTTGTCATCGCAGACCACGGTGGCCCGCCAGCCCGCGGCACGCAGGTGGGCGGCCAGGGCCTCGAGGGCCCGCCGGAGGGAGGCGTAGTGGTCACGCCTGGCGTACCGGGCCACCTCACCGCGGGGGCCGGCAGTCCCTCCTCCGGGAGCTCCTCTGT
>CAZNLF010000002.1:3745-18796 GCA_964573595.1 uncultured Acidimicrobiaceae bacterium
TACCGGGCCACCTCACCGCGGGGGCCGGCAGTCCCTCCTCCGGGAGCTCCTCTGTCGCGAGGCTCTCCGTCGCGAGCCCCTCCGTCGTCGGTGCGCCGGTAGCCCCAGGCCCCCACCACCAGGGCCCGTGCTCCGGGAAGCAGCCGGTTGGGGTCGGTCGAGCGCTCGGGGTTGCGGTACGTGAACTGCATGCCGCCGTGCAGACCGCGCTTTCGGCGTTCGACCAGGTCGACCCTCGTCGGCTCGAACACCCCCGCCGAGGCGATTCCCACCGCCGCCAGTCCCGAGCGCCGTCCCATGCGCAGCAGTTCCGAGGCCAGGCCGCCCGGACCGGAGACCGGCCCGGTGGGCTGAGGGGAGACGGCGGCTCTGGGCACGCTCCATGCTGGCACGGCGCCGGAACCCCTTCGTCGCTCCGGCGCCGGGGTGCCCTACAGGCCCGAGGCCTGCCGCGAGTGTCGTACGCCCGGCACGAGCCCGGCCTGCTCGAGGAGGCGCACGGCCCGGGCCTCGCCCGCGTCGATCACGACGGCGTCCTCGGGCTCACGCCCGACGATGAAGGAGACCACGCACTCGTCGCAGACGGCCGAACCCTGATGGCGACAGTCCGCGCAGTCGATCGTGAAGGATTCGGGGGGCTCGGGCCGACGCGCCGGTCGGCCGCTGGAGAGCTGGACGAGCACCGGGGCCGGATCGCAGTGCTCGGAGCCGTCCGCCCGGATCGCCACCGCCGGGGCGGAGGGCGCTGCCGTCGCTGCTGTTGAGTCGATGGGCACGGTCATGCCTCCTGTGGTCGTCGTTCCGAGGGTGGATTCCCTGGTGACGACATCATCGTCTGAGGGTGTGACAACGGAAACAGGTGGTCTGAGCTGGGAAGCTGGGAGTAGCTCCCAACCGGCCACCACTCAATAGCCGGCCTCCGGATCCACCAGCCCGACCAGGGTGTCACCCGCGGCGAACCGGGCCACGTTGGTGCGGATGCGATCGGCCAGGAGCGGCATGACCATCTCGATGGTGTCGGCGGTGTGCGGGGTGATGATGCAGTTGTCGAGGTTCCAGAGCGGGTGGCCGTCGGGCAGCGGCTCGGGATCGGTGACGTCGAGCGCGGCCCCGGCGATCGCCCCGGAGGTCAGCGCGTCCACCAGGGCGCCGGTGTCCACGTGGGCGCCGCGGGCCACGTTGACCAGCCAGGCCCGCTCGTCCATCAGCGCGAGCTCACCGGCGCCGATGATCCCTCTGGTCTCGGAGGTGAGGGCAAGGGCGAGCACCACGACCAGCGCGTCGGCGAGGACATCGTGGAGCTGGGTGACCGGCACGGTCCGGGCGGCGCCCGGCGTCGGCTCGGGCCGGCGGCGGACCACGGTGGCCTCGACACGGAAGGGGGCCAGCTGCTCGAGCAGGGACGAGGTGATCCCGCCGCCCCCGAGGATGGTGACCTTCTGGTCGTACAGGCTGGTGCCGGCGGGGATCCCCCACGAGCGGGCCGTGATCCTCGCCGGCAGGTGGCGCAGGCCGGCCAGGGTCAGGGTCAGGGCGTGCTCGGCCACCGGCTCCGCATAGGAGCCCTTGGCGCAGGTCCAGAGACGGTCGTGGTCGAGGAGCCCGGCCTCGGCGACCCGCTCCACCCCGGCGAACGGGAGCTGTACCCATGCCACCTCGGGAGCGGCGGCGATGAACGTCCTCAGCCCCTCCATATCGGCCGGGTCGAGCCACACCAGTGCATCGGGACTCTCGCCTATCGGGGTCAGGGACCCTCCACCCTCCACCACCGCCTCGGTGGCGAAGCTGGATTCGAAGGGTCCGACAGTGATGCGGGGCGGGGTCATGCCCCGGACACTACCGAAGTGCATCGGCTCGGATCCGACGTACCGGCCGTCGTCCGCCGCCGGGCCACGGCGTTTGCTTCAATGGACGGGAACGGCAGGGTGCCGGGCCGACCAGGGGGACCGATGAACGTCCAATTCAATGTCCGAGACTTCCTCGATCGCGCCGAGGCCGCCTACCCGGACCGGATCGGTCTCGTCGACGAGCCGGAGCAGCCTGCCCCGGCGTGGGAGCCGCTCACCTTCGCCGACATGGCGGCCCGGGCCCGGGCCCAGGCCGCCGGCCTCGACCGGCTGGGCGTGAGGACCGGCGAGCGGGTGGCCATCGTCTCGCAGAACTCCGCCAGACTGCTCACCTCCTTCTACGGGGTGTGCGGCTGGGGGCGCATCCTGGTGCCGGTCAACTTCAGGCTGGCGGCGGCCGAGGTCGAGTACATCATCGGGCACTCCGGCGCGTCGGTGGTGATGGTCGACCCGGAGCTCGAGGACGAGCTGTCCGGGATCAAGGCGGAACACCGGTTCGTGCTCGGAGCCGCGAGCGACGAGGTCCTGTACCCGGGCGGGACAGGGCCGAGGCCCTGGACGTCCGACGAGGAGGCCACCGCCACCATCAACTACACCTCGGGCACGACGGCCCGACCGAAGGGCGTCCAGCTCACCCACCGCAACTGCTGGATCAACGCGGCGGTCTTCGGATGGCACGTCCAGTTGTCGGACCGGGACGTCTACCTCCACACGCTTCCCATGTTCCATGCCAACGGCTGGGGGATGCCCTGGGCCACCACCGCCATGGGCTGTGCCCAGGTCGCGTTGCGCAAGGTGGACGGGTCCGAGATCCTCCGGCGGGTCGACCGCCACGGGGTGAGCCTCCTGTGTGCCGCCCCCGCGGTGGTGAACGCGGTGCTCGACGCGGCCGCCTCGTGGGACGGGCCCATCCCCGGCAACGGGCGTACCCGGGTCGTCGTCGCCGGGGCGCCACCCCCCAGTCGGACCATCGAGCGGGTGGAGACCGAACTCGGTTGGGAGTTCATCCAGATCTACGGGCTCACGGAGACGTCACCGCTGCTCACCGTCAACCGGCACCGCTCGGAGTGGGACGGGCACGCCTCGCACGAGCGGGCCCGCCGGCTGATGCGAGCGGGCGCGCCGGCGGTCGGCACCCGGCTCGAGGTGGACGAGAGCGGCGAGGTGCTCGCCCGGAGCAACACTGTGATGAAGGGCTACTGGAACCAGCCTGCCGAGACCGAGGCGGCGCTGAAAGACGACTGGTTCCACACCGGAGACGGCGGCATCGTCGACGGGGAGGGCCACCTGAGCATCGTGGACCGCAAGAAGGACGTCATCATCACCGGGGGTGAGAACGTCTCGTCCATCGAGGTCGAGGACGTCATCTTCTCGCTCGACGGTGTCGCCGAGGTGGCCGTGATCGGCGTCCCCGACGACAAGTGGGGCGAGATGGTCGTCGCCCTGGTCGTCGTGGCGGAGGGCAGCGAACTCGACGAGCAGGGCGTGATCGAGCACTGCCGGTCGGGCCTCGCCGGCTACAAGTGCCCGAAGCGGGTCGAGTTCCGGGTGGAGCTGCCCCGGACCGCCACCGGGAAGCTCCAGAAGTTCAAACTGCGGGCGCCCTACTGGGAGGGGAGCGAACGGCAGGTCAACTGAGATCGGCCCCCTGGACCGGGCCGGTGGCCGCGGGCCGGGCCGGCCACATCCGATCCCGGCACCCGAACCGGGCTCCCGAACCGGGCGTCGGTTGCCGCGGCTTCACTCCACCGGGACCACGGGTGCCGACGCCGCCGACGCCGCCGAGGCGGCGGGCGCTCCCTCCCGTCCGAGCCAGTCCTCGATGACGGCAGTGGTCCAGCCTGGAGCCTCCAGCATCGGCACGTGCCCGACGCCGCTGGCCACCTCGAACCGCCAGTCCGGATGGGAGTCGGCCATTCGCCGGGCCGCCGACAGCGGCGTCAGCACGTCTTGGGCGCCCTGCAGGAGGAGCGTGGGCTGGTCCAGGCCGTCGAGCCGCCGCACGGTCTCGGCGGGCCGGGCCAGGATCATCGACAATGAGCGGGCGGAGCGGAGATAGGCGGCGTCAGCCTGGGTCCTGTCCATCCGCTCGGTGAGCGCCACGTGCGCCTCCACGACCGCCCGGGGGATCTTGGCCGGGTCCACGCAGCAGACATCCAGTACCCGGTGCACGCTCTGTTCGGCAGTGGTGTGCCGGCGCCGCTGGCTCAGGTAGCCCTCCCCCACCCCGGGTACGGCGCACAGCAGGAAGTTGGCGATGACCCGGGGATGGACGAGGCCCAGCCGGGCGGTCGGCAGCGCCGGGTCGACCAGGATGAGACCGGCCACGGAGTCGGGCTCCTCGGCCGCCTGCAGCGCGGCGACCAGACCGCCCATCGAGTTCCCCATCAAGATGACCGGGGCCCCGCCGAGCATCCTCAGAAAGCCGCTCACCAGGCGCCGGTGGCCCTCGATGTCGGCCCTGCGGGCCCCGACCGGCGTCAGCCCGTGGCCGACGAGATCCAGGGCCATTACCCGTGACCGACGGGTGAGCTCGGGCCCGATGGCCGACCAATTCAGGTGCGAACCGCCGAGTCCGTGCAGCCCCACCAGCAGCGGGCCGTCGACGGGGCCGCCCATGTCGAGCACGTGGACGGGTCCGTCGACGTCCACCATCCGGGATCGGGCTCCGCCCGCGGTGGGTGTGCTCATCGGCCCGCGGTGGGTGTGCTCATCGGTTCAGGGTACCGTCCCGACACCGGGATTCCGCCCCGGCTACGCCGTCACCGTTCCCGTCAACGATCGTCGCCCGAAGGGAAACGGAGATCGACGGGACCTCGGGCAGGGCGCTCGACCGACGAGCTCGCCACCGGCCACCGGGTCGTGACCGACTTGAGCCGGGTGTTGAACCGGACCCCTTCCATGCCGTGGACGTGGGCGTCACCGAACAGGGACTGCTTCCAACCGCCGAAGGAGTAGTAGGCCATCGGCACCGGGATGGCCACGTTGATGCCCACCATCCCCACCTGCACGTCGCGGCGGAACCGGCGGGCGGCATGGCCGTCCCTGGTGAAGATCGCCGTCCCGTTGCCGTAGGGATTGGCGTTGACCAGCGCGATGGCCTGGTCGAGATCGTCCACCCGCAGCACCGACAGGACGGGACCGAAGATCTCGTCGCGGTAGACCTGCATGGAGGTCGAGACCCGGTCGACCAGGCTCGGCCCCAGATAGAACCCCTCGTCGTGCCCGGGGACCTTGACCTCCCTGCCGTCGACCACCACCTCGGCGCCCTCCGATTCTGCCGAGGCCAGGTAACCCGCCACCCGGTCACGGTGGGCCGCGGTGATCAGGGGGCCCATGTCCGAACCGGGGTCGGTGCCGGGACCGGTGGTCAGAGCCCGGGCCCGGTCCGACAGCGCCCGGACCACCGGGTCCCCGTCCCCCACGACCACCACGGCCGACACCGCCATGCAGCGTTCCCCGGCCGACCCGTAGCCGGCGGCGGTGAGCGCGTCGGCGGCCGCGTCGAGATCGGCGTCCGGCATGACCACGGCGTGGTTCTTGGCGCCCCCGAGCGCCTGGCATCGCTTGCCGGTGGCCGTGGCCCGCTCGAAGACGTGCCGGGCCACCGGTGTGGACCCGACAAAGGAGACCGCCGCCACGTCGGGGTGATCGAGGAGGGCGTTGACGGTCACCGAGTCCCCGTTCACCACGGTGAACACACCCTCGGGCAGTCCGGCCTCCCGCCACAGGTCGGCGATGAGGAGCGACGGCGACGGATCGCGCTCGGAGGGCTTGAGGACGAAGGTGTTCCCACACGCGATGGCCACCGGGTACATCCACATGGGCACCATGACCGGGAAGTTGAACGGGGTGATGCCCGCCACGACCCCCAGCGGCTGTCGGACCGACGACGCATCGATGCCGCTGGAGACGTCCTCGGAAAACTCCCCCTTCAGCAGATGGGGTATGCCGCAGGCGAACTCGATCACCTCGATGCCCCGCGCCACCTCGCCGAGGGCGTCCTCGGTGACCTTGCCGTGCTCGGCGGTGATCAGTCCAGCGAGGTCATGGCGGTGCCGATCGGCGAGATCGCGAAAACTGAACAGGATGCGCGTCCGGGCGGTGAGCGACGTGTCGCGCCATTCGGCAAACGCGGCCAACGACGAGGCCACCGCCCGTCCGACGTCTGCCTCCGAGGCCAGCACCACCTCCCCCGTCCTGTCCCCGGTCGCCGGGTCGTACACCGGCGCGGTGCGGGAACGGTCGCCCTCGAGCGTGGTTCCGATCCTGTTCACTGCACAGTTCTCCTTCTGCGATCGCTCACGTCGACCGCGTGGTGCCGCTGGTGCCAATGGCGCCCGGAGGACGACCATCCGTCACGTGGAAGAATCGCACCATGTCAGCACCGAGCCCGACCGTTGGGGATGACGAGCAATCGGCCGGCGACCGCACGCGCCTGCGCCGGTTCCCCGAGCAGGGCTCGCATCGCCCGTCCGATCTCCATGCCGTGCTCGACGCCGGTTTCGTCTGCCACCTCGGCATCGTCCTTGACGGCTGGCCGACCGTCCTGCCCACCAGCTACGGACGCCTCGATGACGTGCTCTACCTCCACGGCTCGGTGGCCAGCCAGAGCCTGCGGGCGGCCAAGCAGACGAAGGTGCGGGCGTGCGTCACCGTCACCCACGTCGACGGCCTGGTGCTGGCCCGGTCGGTGTTCGAGCATTCCGTCAACTACCGCTGCGCCGTGATCTTCGGCGAGCCCGACGTGCTGAGCGATCCCGACGACAAGCTCATCGGCCTGCACGCCATCAGCAACCAGGCTGCACCGGGTCAATGGGAGTACGCCCGGTCCCCAGCACCCGAGGAGCTGGCGGTGACGACCGTGCTGCGGATGTCCCTCGACCAGTCGTCGGTCAAGATGCGCCAGGGTCCCCCGGCAGACGGGCACGACCCCGACGCCCAGCTCGACGTCTGGGCCGGGGAGATCCCGCTCCGCGCCCTGCGCCTCGACCCCGTGCCCGATCCGGCCCTCCGGCCGGGCATCCGTCTCCCGGACCATCTGGCTTCCGGGCGGCTCGCACCGGGCTGGACCTCGCCACCCCGCACGGCACTCAGGCAGAAGGGCGACCCGGGCGCGTCCTGATCGGGGCACGGAGTACGAGCCGATCAGTCGAGGAACGAGTCGAGGGGCACGGTCTTCAGCCCATGGGCGGCGGCCACCGGCTCGTAGACCACCGAGCCCTCCACGACGTTGACGCCCTCGGCCAGTGCCGCGTCGGCCCGCGCCGCGTCGCGCCAACCGTGGTTGGCGATGTCCAGGACGTAAGGGAGGGTGGCGTTGACCAGGGCATGGGTGGACGAGTGCGGAACAGCGCCGGGCATGTTGGCCACGCAGTAGAACAGTGACCCGTTGACCTCGAAGGTGGGGTCGGAGTGTGTTGTCGGCCGGGTCGACTCGAAGCACCCGCCCTGGTCCACCGAGATGTCGACCAGTACCGAGCCCTCGTTCATCCGACCGACCAGATCGTCGGAGATCAGCTTGGGTGCCTTCGCCCCGACCACGAGGACGGCCCCGATCACGATGTCGGCATCGACACAGGTCTCCTCGATGGCGTGCGTGCTCGAGGCCACCGTCTCCAGTGCACCACGGAAGTGGTGGTCGACCTGGCGGAGGCGCTCGAGGTTCCGGTCGAGGATGTACACCTCCGAGTGCATGCCGACCGCCAGGGTCGCCGCAGCCATGCCGGCCACACCGGCACCCAGGATCACCACCTTGGCGCATCGGACCCCGGGCACCCCGCAGACCAGGACCCCCCGCCCCCCACCGGAACGCATCAGGTGGTGGGCGCCCATGAGCGGCGCCATGCGGCCGGCCACCTCGCTCATGGGGGTGAGCAGGGGCAGTGAGTTGTCCGCCAACCGCACCGTCTCGTAGGCGATGGCTGTGTTCCCGGCCTCCACGAGCGCGTCGGTGCACGGCCGGGACGCGGCCAGGTGCAGGTAGGTGAACAGGATCTGGCCCATGCGCAGCCCGAGGCGGGGGTACTCCTCGGGGATCGGCTCCTTCACACCGAGGATCAGGTCGGACTCCGCCCAGACCTCGTCGGGATCGTCGATGGTCCGCGCCCCGGT
Source organism: uncultured Acidimicrobiaceae bacterium (assembly GCA_964573595.1). Lineage (GTDB taxonomy): Bacteria > Actinomycetota > Acidimicrobiia > Acidimicrobiales > RAAP-2 > Bog-756. Next base: position 11,707 of record CAZNLF010000002.1, read on the forward strand.
GGCCGTGAAGTCGGCATCGGGGATCGACGAGCCGACTCCCGCACCCCGCTCGATGTAGACGGTATGGCCGGCCGCGGTCAGCTCCCGGACCCCGGCCGGCGTGATGGCCACCCGGTACTCGTCGTCCTTCACCTCCTTCGGGACGCCGACGATCATCCCGGGATCCTCACTCGCCGATCTCGTTGTAGGCGATCGGCTTCTGCTTGAAGAAGTCCCCCTTGGTGGTGAACCTGGCCAGGAGCACCAGGGGCACACCCAGGGCCAGGGTGATGATGTCGGCGTAGGACCCGCTCCACCCGTTCGTCTTGATGACCCAGGCGCCCACGCTGAGGAGGACGACGCCACCGACGAACGGCAGGAGGATGCCGGTGAAGAAGAAGCTCGTCTGGGCGAACGCTACCTTCCGGTAGGCCCAGGCACAGGTGACGCCGGTCACCCCGTAGTAGAAGGCGATGAGGACGCCGATGCTCAGGATCAGATTGTTGAACACGTTGCTGATCGACGAGACGTTGCTGACCAGCACGATCCCCAACATGCAGATGAACGCCAGGATGAGCGTCCCGACGGCCGGCGTCTTGAGCTTGCCCTGGATGGTGCCGAAGATCTTCGGCCACACCCGGTCTCGTGACATCGACAGGGTGATCCGGGCCGCCGGCAGCAGGGTCGTCTGGGTGGTCGCCACCGTCGAGGAGAGCACCGCGATGAGCATCACGTAGCCGGCCCAGTGCCCCGCGGCTTGCTGGGCGAAGTACAAAAGGATCGTGCTCTCGTGGGCACCGCTGAACGCGTGGGCCGGCAGCAGCATCTGGGCGGCGATGATGTTGATGGCGAACACCAGGAGCAGCAGGAACATGGCGATGATGCCGGCATGCCCCGGCGTCTTGGTTGCGTTCTTCGACTCCTCATTGAGGTTGGTGGCGGTGTCCCATCCCCAGAAGAAGAACACCCCCAGCACCAAGCCGGCGGACAGCGCGGAGAACCCGCCGATCGAGAACGGGCTCAGCCACGACCAATGGAAGCTGGTGGAACCGGCCGGATGGCTCACCGCCACTTTGATGATGCCCCAGATGGAGAACCCGATCACCGCCACGTACTCGATGATCAGGAGGGCCCACTGGAAGTTGGTGGTCCAGCGGATGCCCCAGATGCAGATGAAGGTGATCAGCGCCAGCCAGAACCCCGCCGCCACAGCTGCGGTACCCACCGACGCCGCCGTCGAGGCCGAGATCCATCCCCACTCGTTGAACAGCTGCAGCGTGTACTGACCGGCCACGATCGGGGCGGAGATGCAAAAGAGGATGCTGGTGGCCACCTGTACCCAGCCGTTGAACCAGCCGACAGAGGGCGACACCAGCTTGGACAGCCATGCGTAGGAGGCCCCACAGTCAGGGTCGCGCCGGTTGAGGTGGAAGTACGAGATGGCGATGAACAACACCGGGACGAAGGAGATCCAGATCACCGCGGGACCGGCGTAGCCGATGCCGACGGTGGTGAACAACACGGCCATGGTCGCGGCCAGGGTGTAGGCCGGCGCGACCGAGGACACCGCGACCACCGTCGAGTCGAACAGGTTGAGGGTGTTGGCCCGCAGCGTGGGGGCCGCCTCGTCGGTAGAGACCGGTGCCCCGAAGGGGCCGGGAACCTCGGGCGGGGTGCCGCCGTTGTCGATGACGTCCGTGCTCATTTGCTCTCCCCTTGCAATGGTCTGGTCGTGGACTGGTCGTGGACGGGACGCCGGCGGCGCCCCGCTGCTGCAGCTCCCTCGTTGGTACCGGCTCAGGTACCGATGTAGCTCATGACGTGCTTGATCCGGGTGTAGTCCTCGAAGCCGTAGGACGACAGGTCCTTGCCGTACCCCGAGTGCTTGAACCCCCCGTGGGGCATCTCGGCGACGATCGGGATGTGGGTGTTGATCCAGACGGCACCGAAGTCCAGACCCTTGGCCATCCGCATGGCCCGGCCGTGGTCCCGGGTCCACACGCTGGACGCCAGCCCATACTGCACCCCGTTCGCCCACGTCAGGGCCTGCTCCTCGTCGGAGAAGCGCTGCACGGTGATCGCCGGTCCGAACATCTCTTCTTGGATCACCTCGTCGCTCTGCTCGAGCCCGGCGATGACCGTCGGGGCGAAGCAGAACCCCCGGGTGCCGACCTGGCTCCCGCCGGTGACCACCTCGGCGTGGGAAGGCAACCGCTCGAGGAAACCGTTGAGCCGGGCGAGCTGGGCGGCACTGTTGAGCGGGCCGAAGTCAGCGTCATCGACGTCGAGCCCGCCGACCGTCTGGGCGCGCGCCTGCTCGCTGAGCGCCGAGACGAACTCGTCATAGACGCCCGGTCCGGCCAGCACCCGGGTGGCCGCGGTGCAGTCCTGCCCGGCGTTGAAGTACCCGGCGATGGCGATACCCTCGGCGGCGGCGGCGATGTCGGCATCGTCGAACACGACGACGGGCGCCTTGCCACCCAGTTCGAGATGGACCCGCTTGAGGTCCGTGGCCGCGGAGGCGGCAACCTCCATGCCGGCCCGGACGCTCCCGGTGATCGACACCATCGCCGGTGTGTCGTGCTCCACCAGCAGGCGGCCGGTGTGGCGATCACCGCACACGACGTTGAACACCCCGGCAGGGAGGTGCTCGGACATGATCTCCGCCATCAGGAGCGACGACGCCGGCGTCGTGTCGGACGGCTTGAGGACCATGGTGTCCCCGGCGGCGAGCGCCGGTGCCCACTTCCACACGGCCATCATCAGTGGGTAGTTCCACGGCGTCACCGCGGCGCACACACCGATCGGCTCCCGGCGGATGAACGAGGTGTGGTCCTTCAGGTACTCGCCGGCGGACTTCCCCTCGAGGTGGCGGGCGGCACCGGCGAAGAACCGGATCTGGTCGACCAGTTGGGGGATCTCCTCGGCCAGGGTCACCGCCACCGGCTTGCCGGTGTTGGCCGACTCCACCTGGACCAGGTCCTCGGCCCTGGCGTCGAGGGCGTCGGCGATCCGGAAGAGCGCCAGGCTCCGCTCCGAGGGGGTCGCATCGCGCCACTCCGGAAAGGCACCGCTGGCCGCGTCGAAGGCCCGGTCGATGTCCTTGGCGCCCGACACGGGTGCCTCGAGGTACTCGTCGCCGGTACTCGGATCGACGAGTGCCGACGCAGAGCCGTCCACCGTCTCGACATACCGGCCGCCCACGAAGTTCGACAGGCGGCCTCGCCCGGCGCTGGCCTGCTCCGACGTTCGGTTGCTCACGCTCCCTCCCCAAGGGCTCCACTGCTCGATTCCGGCCCACCCTCCGGTGACCGGACACCCACATCTCGACTGTTCGCTAGGTCATAGTGTCTGAATATCGGCTCGTAGACAAGTTTTTTCTCGGACCAATCCGCCTCGAACCACTATTTCGATCGAAATCGTCCCCTTATTCCGCTCGAAATGCTATAACGGACGGAATATGCGTTCTACGAACCAACCGCGGCCGGGTCGGATAGGCAGGCCATCGGCGGGTGGTCCCGCGTCCACGCCACGGAGCTCGTGACGGTGGCGGTCCCGGTCCCCTCCTCGCCGCCCCCCGGGCTCCTCGACGACGTGAACAAGGCCATCGTCGAGGAGCTCCAACAGGACGGGAGGAGGACCTACGGGTCCATCGCCGAGGCGGTGGGCCTGTCCGAGGCGGCGGTGCGCCAGCGGGTCCAAAAGATGCGCGAGGCGGGGATCATGCAGATCGTCGCGGTGACCGACCCCCTGCAGATCGGGTTCCGCAGCCAGGCGATGGTGGGGATCCGAGCCGACGGGGACACACGGGTGGTCGCCGAACGGCTGGCCGCGGTCGACGACATCGACTACGTGGTGATGTGCACCGGCTCCTTCGACATCCTGGTGGAGCTGGTGACCGAGGACGAGGACACGCTCCTCGAGCTGCTCAACGGGGTCATCCGCCGTATCCCCGGCGTCCGAGACACCGAGACGTTCATGTACCTGAAGCTGACCAAACAGACCTATAGCTGGGGGACCCGATGACCGACTTTTCCCACGAGGCACTGCAAGAGAGCGCTCACCGGCACCTCTGGATGCACTTCACCCGGATGAACGACAAGAGTGAGATCCCGGTCATCGTGCGCGGCGAGGGGGTGTACGTCTACGACCAGTACGGCAAGCGCTACCTCGACGGCCTGTCCGGGCTGTTCACGAGCCAGGTGGGTCACGGGCGCACCGAGCTGGCGGAGGCCGCGTTCCGTCAGGCGAGCCAGCTGGCGTACTTCCCCGTCTGGAGCTATGCCCACCCGACCGCCGTGGAGCTGGCCGACCGGTTGGCCCAGCTGACCCCGGCCGACTGCAACCGCATCTTCTTCACCACCGGCGGCTCGGAGGCGGTGGAGTCGGCCTGGAAGCTGGCCCGCCAGTACTTCAGGGTGACCGGACAGCCCGACCGGCTGAAGGTGATCAGCCGGAACATCGCGTATCACGGGGCCACGATGGGCGCCTTGTCGATCACCGGCCTCTCGGACATCAAGACCCCGTTCGAGCCGCTGGTCCCGGGGGCCTTCAAGGTGCCCAACACCAACTTCTACCGGGCCCAGTACTTCGCCGACGACCTCGACGCCTTCGGGCGGTGGGCGGCCGATGCCATCGAGCAGGCCATCCTGATCGAAGGACCCGAGACGGTGGCCGCCGTGTTCCTCGAGCCGGTGCAGAACGCCGGGGGCTGCTTCCCCCCTCCACCCGGCTACTTCCAGAGGGTGCGGGAGATCTGCGACCGCTACGGGGTGCTCCTGGTGTCCGACGAGGTGATCTGCGCCTTCGGCAGGCTGGGCCACTGGTTCGGGGCGGAGCGCTACGACTACCGTCCGGACATCGTGACCATGGCCAAGGGCCTGACGAGCGGGTACTCCCCGCTCGGGGCCATGGCGGTGAGCGACCGCCTGGTCGAACCGTTCCTGGAGGGCGAGAGCTTCCTCCACGGGGTGACCTTTGCCGGGCACCCGGTGAGCGCAGCCGTCGCCCTGGCCAACATCGACGTCTTCGAGAAGGAGGGGCTGCTCGAGAACGTGCGCGACAACGAAGCGGCCTTCCGGGCGTCGCTCGACACGCTGAGCGACCTGCCCATCGTCGGTGACGTGCGGGGCGCCGGCTACTTCTACGGGATCGAGCTGGTGAAGGACAAGGACACCCGCGAGACCTTCAACGAGGAGGAAGCCGAGCGCCTGCTCCGTGGCTACCTCTCCGGCGCCCTGTACGAGGCCGGCCTGATCTGTCGGGCCGACGACCGTGGCGACCCGGTCGTGCAGTTGGCTCCCCCGCTCACCTGCGGGGAGGAGGAGTTCGAGGTGATGACCAGCATCCTCCGCACCGTGCTCACCGAGGCGTGGAAGCAGCTCTGACCCCGCCGTCGGGCGAGCACTACCGCCGGCTCTCCCTGTGGTGGGACGAGCTCCCTGATCCCATCACCGTCCGGGAGCCATTGCCCGGTGACCTCGACGTCGACGTCGCGGTGGTGGGTAGCGGGTTCACCGGGCTCTGGACGGCCTACTACCTGGCCGAGGCCGACCCGGACATTCGCATCGCCGTCCTCGAACGGGACGTCGCCGGCTTCGGAGCCTCGGGGCGCAACGGTGGCTGGTGTTCCGCCCTGTTCGCCGTGCCCGAGGAGCGCCTGGACAGAGTGGCCGGGCCCGGGGCCGGTGCCGCCATGCGTCGTGCCATGGTGGGTGCGGTGGCCGAGGTGGGCGCGATCGCCACCTCGGAGCGCATCGACTGCGGGTACGCGCACGGCGGAACCGTCGTGCTGGCCCGCACCGGGGTGCAGCTGCAGCGCGCCCGTGACGAGGTCGCCGCAGCCCGGGCGACCGGAGTCGGCGAGGACGATCTCCTGTTTCTGTCAGCTGCCGATGCGTCGGCACTCGTCGGTGCAACCGACGTCCTCGGGGGTACCTACACGCCCCACTGCGCGGCGATCGATCCGGCCCGCCTGGTGCGCGGGCTGGCCCGGGCAGCCGAGGCGAGGGGTGTCGCCGTCTACGAGCAGACCGAGGTCCGAGCCATCAGGCCGGGGGCGGTGGAGACGAACCGGGGCACCGTGAGGGCGGCCACCGTGGTGCGGGCGACCGAGGGGTACACCCGAACGCTCGAGGGCGAGGGCCGCACGCTCGTCCCGGTCTACTCGCTGATGATCGCCACCGAGCCCCTGCCCGCCGCGTTCTGGGCGGAGGCCGGCCTGGCGCGGCGGGAGACCTTCGCCGATCACCGGCACCTCGTCATCTACGGCCAGCGGACCCAAGACGATCGGATGGCATTCGGAGGAAGAGGGGCTCCCTACCACTTCGGCTCGATGATCCGGCCCGAGTTCGACAGCGATGCGTCCGTCCACGATGCCCTGCGGACCACCCTGGTCGAGCTCTTCCCGGCACTGGCGGATGCGACCGTCACCCACCGGTGGGGCGGCCCGCTGGGCATCGCCCGGGACTGGTTCACCTCGGTGGGACTCGACACGGAGACCGGCCTCGCCTGGGCCGGCGGCTACGTCGGGGACGGGGTCTCCACCACCAACCTGGCCGGACGGACACTGCGTGACCTCATCCTGCGCCGTGACACCGAGCTGACGGCGCTGCCGTGGGTGGGGCACGTGTCGAAGCGTTGGGAGCCCGAGCCGCTCCGGTTCCTCGGCATCAATGCCGGGCTCCGGCTGGCCGGTAGCGCCGACCGTGCCGAGGAGAGGGCCGGGCGCCCGACGTGGCAGGCCCGTGCCCTCGACCGGGTCGTGGGCGGCTGAGCCGGCGGGGTTGCGTCAGCCGGCCCCCAGGAACGGAGCGCCGAAGGCGAACACGCCTCCGTCCTGGGACGACAGCCAGTAGCCGTCCGTCGCCGGGTCGAGCGACAGGTCCGACACCGGGGCATTGAGGTGCAGGCTCCCGGTCGACCCCTGGAAGGGCGCAGACCCGAACGAGAAGACGCCACCGTCACTGGCCGCCAACCAGTAGCCGCTCCCGGCCACGTCGGTGGCCATCCCCACCACCGGTCTCGTGAGTCTCAGGCTCCCCGTCGACCCGTGGAACTTCGCGTCGCCGAAGGAGAACACCCCTCCGTCGGTGCCGACCAGCCAGTATCC
>CAZNLF010000002.1:18896-28191 GCA_964573595.1 uncultured Acidimicrobiaceae bacterium
TCGCCCCGCCCGTCGACCCGTAATAGAGGGCGTCACCGAACGCGAACACACCTCCGTCGCTCGCCACCAGCCAGTAGCCGTGGCCGTCGTCAGTGGCGACCATGCCGACGATCGGCGAATTGAGCCGGTACGAGCCCGTCGGGCCGTAGTTGGCTACGACGCCGCGGGTCGAGACCCGGCCCATGGCATTGACCTGCCAGTACCCGGTGCCCGTGGGATTGGGGGCGAGTCCGATCACCGGCGCGCTCAGGCTGCCCACCGGGCCGTAGTCGGCGGTCGGTGTGGCCGACACCTCGTTCGAAGCCGGAGACAGGCCCGGGGCGGTGATGGACTTGACGGTGAAGTAGTACTTGGTCCCGTCACTGAGATTGGTGACCGTGAACATCCCGCCCTCGACGGGGACGGGCCCATTGGCCGGATCGGGGTACTGGGCACCGGGACTGACGCCCACGTACACGTTGTACCCGGTCACGGGCGACGTGCCTGCGTTCGGCGGTGCTGACCACGAGACCGTCGCGGCGCCGACACCGGAGACCGCCGACTGGGCGAGCGGGGCAGCCGACACCGACGGCGTCGGGGGCGGGGTCGACCCGGTTGCGCCCGACGGCGCCGGCGTGGTTACCGTCGCGGTGGTCGTGCTGGTCGTCGAGGTGATCGGTGGCACCGACTGGCCAGAGGTCCCGAACGGTGCTGTTCCCACTGCGCCGAGGCCGTCACCGGTGGTCGTGGTGGTCGAGGACGACTGGTCGGCCGGACGCTCCGTCGGTGGCGGACTGGTGGCCTGTCCCGCGTCGCCGGGACCCGCATTTCGGGTCGTTGTCGTGGAGGCCGGCGGAGCAGTGGTCGTCGCCGACCGGTTGGTGGGGTGGGAGGACACCGCGAGTACGAGGCCGGCGACGAGAACGACGGCCACGGCGACCGTTGCGGCCACGGCCATGCCGGACCGCCCGTCGGGCAGTGGCGACTCACCGAGCAGCCACGACCACCACTGTTTCCATCCCTGTGCCCAATTCCTCACGCAAGCGCCCTTTGACCGACACGACTCCCGGGCCTGCTCGCGTTCCCCTGGCTCGGATCGACAGCATCAGCGGCATGCCGCAGTCGCATTCCGGACAGAAACAAGGGGCGACGGGGTGGCCCGAGTTGCACCTAGAGGTATCATCGACAGAAAGGCCCCCGGGCTTAGCGTGAATGCGAAGTTGACCCCGCGATGCTGCGTCGGGACGGCGCTGACCAGGGGCCCGACGGGGTTGATCAGGGGTGGCCGACGGGCCGGTTCTCCTCGTCGACGATGACCACCTTGGGCTGATGGACCGCCACGTCCGAGTCGTCCACGTCGACATAGGTGAGGACGATGACCAGATCACCGACCTGGGCCAATCGGGCCGCTGCCCCGTTGAGGCACACCTCGCCCTCGTTGCCCTCGATGGCATAGGTCTCGAACCGTGCCCCGTTCATCAGGTTGAGGACGGTCACCTGCTCATTGGGAACGATGTCGGCGGTCTTCAACAACAATGGGTCGATCGAGATCGATCCCACGTAGTTGAGGTTGGCGTCGGTCACCGTGGCGCGATGGATCTTCCCGTTCAGCATCGTGCGCCGCATGGACTCTCCTCTCGTCTCTCGTCGATCTCGCGATCACCCGATCGCTGCCGGTCGTGGCGTCCAGCGTAACGGCCCACGATGGGCGCGCGGACACCGGGGCCGCCCGCAGCCCGGTGCCCGGACGAACCGGTGGGGCTGCCACCAGATCGATCGTGCCCTTCGGTACCATCGTGGCTGACCCGCTTTCCGGCCGCCGGCCGGGTCGACCCGGTCCCCGTGCCATCGCCGGACGGGGCCAAGCCTCCGAACCGCGACGTGCATCATGGGAAAGAAGACAACACCGGGACAGAGACGGACCCGTGCCACGAGACGGCTGCGTCGGGCCATCGTCGCGGTGGTCGTCCTCCTGGTGGCCGTGGTGGCCCTCGCTCTGCACCACCGTATTGACGCGTCCGGGGCGGCCTCTTCTGCCCTGTCCGGTGGAACGGCGGTCGACCCGTCGACCTTCGCCCCGGGTGCCTGCGTCACGTTCCCGCCGACATCGGGGGACCGCGACATCACGGTGTTCCTCGATGCCGGCCACGGAGGCATCGACCCCGGCGGTGTCGGCGTCACCGAGTCCGGCTCATCCATCGACGAGGCCGAGGGGACACTGCCGGTCGAGGTCGATGTGGTGGCCCTCCTCCGGGCCAAGGGATTCAACGTCGTCGTGTCTCGGACCGGCAATTCGACGGTGGCCAAGCTGACGCCGAGTGACGTGACGCAGGGGACGTTCACCCTCCAGGGAGCCCACGACGACGTGGCGGCCAGGGATGTCTGCGCCGATGAATCGCACGCCCAGGCACTGGTGGGCATCTACTACGACGCCGGCGGCTCCGCGGAGAACGCGGGAAGCATCGCCGCCTACGATGCCGACCGTCCGTTCGCCTCGTCCAACCTCAGATTGGCCACGCTGGTGCAGACCGACGTACTCACTCGGATGAACGCCCAGGGGTGGGGCATTCCCGACGACGGTGTCCAGACCGACGATCAACTCGGGTCTCTCGACGGCGACCCCGAGAGCGGCGGCCTGGCCGGCCAGGCCGCCGCCTACGACCACCTGCTGTTGCTCGGCCCCGCTTCACCCGGCTATTTCGACACCCCGAGCACGATGCCGGGGACGGTCATCGAGCCCCTCTACATCACCGACCCGTTCGAAGGCTCGATCGCCGCCTCGTCCAGGGGGCAATCGGTGATCGCCCAGGGCATCGCCACCGCGGTCGAGCAGTACTTCGGGACTCAGCCGGCCTGAGACTCCCCCACCCGGTGGCGCCGCCCCGGCCCCGGGGCCGGACCGTCGGAACGCCGGCCCGCCTCCCCGTGAGTCAGCGAGCGGTCCGCCGCCGCCTCTGGCTCGGTGTTCCTGATGGATGTGATGGATGTGATGTGTCGCGGAGGTTCGACAGCCGAGCGGGAGGTTGATCACTCAGGTCGCACGGACCCTCCTAGAGCGGACCCGGCAGAATCGTGAACGAGTCGCGGAGTCCCGTCAATTCGAACAGCCGGATGATGGTGGGTGAGACGATCCGCAACGATATGGACCGCTCGGCGGCGTCCGCGGCATTGCGGATGGAGACCAGGGCGCCCAGCCCGCTGGAATCGATGAAGGTGACGTCCGACAGGTCGACCGCCAGAGTGTCCTGCGATGCGAGTGATCCGAGTGCTCGGGCGCCCGCTGCACGGAGATCGTCGGCCGAGGCGATGTCGATCTCACCCGAGAGGATGAGCTGCGGCGGCTGCGGCTGTTCAACGATCGGCACGCGGTCAAGATAGCAAACGACATCGGGTGCTCCTCTCGCGGCCTGGACGATCTCGCCGGCCGGAAGGTTCTCGGGAACCGACCCAGGTCGGCGGTGGTCACGGCGGAGGCCACCGTCGACCGCCCGCAAAGGGGAGACTGGGGCGATGATCGGAGTCCGCCCCCGGCGCAACGACAGGGAGTGTCGGCCGGCGGGGCAGAGCCTCCTTGCCCCGCCTCGGTCATCCCGCCGCTGGAGCCCGCGGTGAGGGGGTCCTCGGGCGGGAGCCGGGGGGACGGGGCGGCCGGGGGCGGCCCGGGAAAGGGAGGGGACCGAGAGGGCGGGGGTGGCCCGCCCCCGGCGTCACCGGATCCGGGCCGAACCGGCCGATCACCCCTACACGTCCTCAGTTGGACGGATCCGGCCGTCGTCGCCGTGGCACTGGTCGCCGCTGCGGCAGGCTTCGGCCAGTTCGGACTCACCTCCACCCTCGGCAGCGTCGCCGACCACTTCGGTCACGTGCTGCGGGGCTCCACCATCGCCGACAAGGCAGGCATCTCGGGAACGCAACTCGGTCTCGGGCTCGCCGTGGTGCGCCTGGCTTCGATCGGTGGCCTGCCGCTGGCCGGTCTGGCCGACCGGATCGGCCGCCGGAGAGTGCTGCTGGTGAGCTGTGGGGTGGGGCTGGTGATCACCGTGGCCTCCGCCCTGAGCCCGAGCTTTTGGTGGTTCGTCTTCGTCTTCGCACTCGGCCGGCCCTTCCTGTCGGCGACAACAGCCGTATCCCAGGTGCAGGCCGCCGAGCAGACCGACTCCGGCCAACGGGCCTCTGCGGTCGCTCTCATCGCAGCCGGCTATTCCGCGGGTGCCGGACTCACCGCTGTGATCTACGGCCTGGCCGGAGGGACCATCGGCTACCGGGGGATCCTCGTCCTCGCCGTCGTTCCCCTGGTGGGTCTACCGCTGATGGGCCGCCGAATAGTCGAGTCGGACCGTTTCATGCGGGTCGCCGCCTCCTCGGACGCAAGGCTCCCCGTACTCGGGGCCGTGGCCCGCCCTTACCGTCGGCGACTGGTGCTCGTCACTTCGGTGGCGTTCTCATTGGCCGTGATCACCGGGCCGGCCAACAGCTTTGTCTACGTCTACGCGCAGAACGTCGAGCGGTTCCCCGGTATCGCCCTGTCCGGACTGGTGGTGGCCGCGGGTGCGCTCGGCCTGGCCGGCCTACTGGGGGGCCGGTGGGCTGCCGACCGAGTCGGCCGGCGCCCGACTGCCGCCGGAGCAATGGTGTGCATCGGCGCCGCCGGCATCGTCTGCTACAGCGGGAGCCGTGCCGCCCTGGTGATCGGCTACCTGGTCGGGATCACCGCTGCCGGCGCGTTCGCCCCGGCAGCGGGTGCCTTCGCCAACGAGTTGTTCCCGACCTCGGTGCGGTCCTCGGTGGCCGGATGGAACGTGGCCGGTTCGGTCCTGGGCGCCGTCGGTGGCCTCGTCCTGTTCGGGGCCGTCGCCGACGTCGGCAATCGCTTCGCGGTCGCGGCCGTGGTCACCTTCCTTCCAGCGATGTTCCTGAGCGCCCTGATCTATCTGCTGCCCGAGACGAAGGGCCATGAGCCCGAGTGGTTCTGGCCTGACGAGGGCGACACCTGACCGCCGGCCGCCGCAGTCGACTGGCGCAGCCCGGTCATGCGAGTTGGGCCAGGCCGTCCGTGGCGATCCTCTCGAACACGTCGACGTCGGCCGCGAAGACGGAGCCGGGAACCGGCCAGTGGACGACTATCTCGTCGATGCCGAGGGCCGAGTAGCAACCGGCCCAGTCCACGAACCCGTCCACCGAGTCGAGCGGTTTCCCGGTGGTCGATCCGTGGAGCAGCACCTTGTCGATCGAGTCCACGTCGCGCCCCTCCTCGGCGCAGGCCACGGCCAGCCGCTCGATCTGGTCCTCCACCACTCCGGGGGCCCGCGCCGCCGGGGCACCGGAAGGGTCCCGGGGGTCTCCGTAGGTCACCCACCCGGCACCGAATTCAGCCGCCAGTCTCAGCCCCCGGGCTCCCGTGGCCGCCACATAGAACGGCGGTCGGGGCTGCTGCGCGCATCCGGGAATCATCCGGGCCTCGACCGCCGAGTAGTGCCGGCCGCGCTCGTTCGTCGACGGCCGGGTCAGCAGCTCGTCCAGGAGCCGGACGAACTCCTCGAACCGGTCGGCGCGCTCAGAGGGCGACCAGGGGTGCTCGCCGAGGACCGCGGCGTCGAACCCGGTCCCACCGGCCCCGATGCCGACGGTCAGCCGTCCGCCCGAGAGGTCGTCGAGTGACATCAGCTCCTTGCCCAGCGTCACCGGGTGCCGGAAGTTCGGCGAGGTCACCAGGGTGCCGATCCGGAGGCGCCGGGTGGCCACCGCCGCCGCGGCGAGGGTGGGCATCGCCCCGAACCACGGGCGATCGCGGAAGCTGCGCCAGGACAGATGGTCGTAGGTGTAGGCGGCGTGGAATCCCAAGTCGTCCGCTCGGCGCCAGATCCCCTCACCCTCGGTCCAGCGGTAGATGGGGAGGATGAGGGTGCTCAGGCGCATGGGGACGAACCTACCGTGCCCCTGTCCCGGAGATGGTGCCCCATCCTCGCCTCCGCTAGTCGGGACGACGCGGCCGGCTCAGCCCGATCCGGGGAGCCGTCGGCGTCGCCGTCGGTGGCGTCGCATCGACCGGTACAACAGCGGCAGCTCCGCGGCGAGCGACTCGTACCGGGACACGTTGGCCGGCACCGGGCTGAACCGACGCCCGGCCGGGACGAGCCGGTCCACCTCGTCCAGCCGGTGCTCGCCGAGAGCCACCCCGGCCATCAGCGCCATGCCGCGCAGCTGCGCGTACATCGGATCGGGAACCTGTTCCATCTCGCGATCGAAGACATCGGCGTAGATCTGGCACCACAGCTCACTCTGGGCACCACCCCCGACCATCCGGACGGGAGCGAGTGATCGCTTGGTGAAGGATTCGACCGACTCGAGGAGCCATCTCGAGTTGTAGGCCACACCCTCGAGCACGCTTCGGATCACCGCGCCCGCATCCGTGGTGATCGACAGGTTGGCGAACCCGCCCCGGGCACCGTGATCGTCCACCGGTGACCGCTCGCCTGCGAGCCACGGCATGAAGACGACACCCCCGGAACCGGGCCCAGACGCGGCGGCCAGTCGACAGAGAGCTTCGTAGGTCATCCGCTCCTGTCCCGGGTCGACTATCGACCGGAGCCAGTCGAGGGCCTTCGCACCCGTCTCCTGATTGTTGGCGACCAGGTAGCTGTCGTTGGTCAAGCCGGGAACGGTGGCGATCGAGTGGAAGATGTCCGTCCTCTTCGAGGGAACCGGGCAGCTGATCCACGACGTGGTCGACACGGCCAGGTGCGCCGAGTAGGGCGCAGTGGCGCCGGCCCCCAGTGCAGCCGACTGGAGGTCGGGCAGTCCTGTGATGACGACGACCTCGTCACCCAGTCCGAGCGCGCCGGCAACATCTGGTTGGACGGTCCCGATGATCGATCCGATGGGCACCAACGGCGGCAGCTTCTCGTCGGTGAGGTCCAGCCGACCGAGCAGGGACTGGTCGTAGGTGTACACCGCGAGCCTTCGATTGTCGGTGAGCCACGCCCCCTGCATCGAAGCGTGACTTGCGCAAGCGCGACCCGTGAAGCACATGGTGAGGTAATCGACCGGCTCCAGGCACCAACGAGTCCTGGCGAACTGCTCGGGAGTGGCGTGCTTCAGGTAGAGCAGATGGCCGATGGGATCGGCTCCGGTCAACGAGGGGGCACCGCCGGTGTGGCGAATCCAACGGGCGATCGCCGACGGCTTGTAGCCGCCCAGCCATCCACCGATCTGCTCACCGACATAGGGTCCACCTCTCTGGTCCTGCCAGGTCAGACAGGGTCCGGTCGGAACACCGTCGGTATCGACCGGGACCGTCGAGGCCCACTGGCCCGTGACGGCGACCGCGACCACGTCGGCAGCCAGAGACAGGTCCTGTGCAAGCAGGTCGATGCAGGAGCTGCGGATCAGCTCCCACCACTGCGAGGCATCCTGTGTCGCCGAGCCGTCAGGGAGGAATTGGGTGGAGGTGGCCCGATGGTCTCGGGAGACAATCATCCCGTCCAGCGTGACAAGACCGACCTTTGGGCCACCGGTACCGAGGTCGATGGAGAGGCAGAGCTTTCGTCCTCCGTTCACATCTGGTCCGGATCACCGGTCATCGCGCCGATGACGCCACGACGGTCGTAAAGCCGGTCAGCTGTTCGGTGAACGCACGGCGGCCACAACGAGCATGTCGTCGTACACCAGCACGCCGTCTGCACCCGATCGGGGCCCGTTAGGTCCACAGACGGCATTGTTGCAACAAACGGGCGGGCACGTTGCGGATGCGCCCGGCCCCACCGGATCCGGCTCCGGCTCCGGCCCCCGACCTAGTCATCGGGCCTCCCCCGTTGGCTTCGCCAGCGATTGTGGAAACCACAGAGCATCCGACCGTTCTCCTGCGTCGTGCCCCCACCGAGGGCAAACGGGACCACGTGGTCGACTTCGCAGGATGCGGCGGGGACGTCGCAGTAGGGATGGGTGCATTCCCGATCCCTCAGCTCGATCGCCCGCCGGGTGGCTCCCGTGAACAGTCGTGCGGTGCGGCTGACTTCGACACGTCTTCCGGGCCCGAACACGACCCGCTCGAGGTAGGCCCCGTCGAACCAAGGAGGCAGCGAACCCGGAGCCACCGCGGTGCCGTCTGCGAGTTCGCAGATCCGACCATGGAGGGTGTCGTAGTCGACGAGCACGCTGAACAGTGGGGCCGGACGTCGCCCGTCTTCCGGAGCGGTCCGACTGCGCGTGGCCATCTCGACCAGGGCATCGGCCCGCCGTTGGCCACCACGGCGCGCCAGGTCGGTCGAGTGCGGCTCCCGCCCGAGCCTGGTCCGTGCCTTGGCCCAGTCCGCCTCGAAACAGCTCTTGTTCGATCCGCTCGAGCTCGCCCGCGACGATGGAACCCGAAACGGGATCGAGGGTGATCCGACCCAACCACATGCCACGGAAGCTGCTCTCGAGATACACGTCTCTTCGTCCCAGCCGCCGTTCGTCGGCCTCGTCAGCACCGTCGGGGTCGGCCAGCTGTCTCCAATAGGCGAGCGCCCGGACGAAGGAGTCGTGGCGCAAGGTGCTTCCCTGCATCGCCAACATCTCTTCGTCACGGGCCAAGGCAGTTTCGGTGGCGTCCACCCGAAGGGCGGCAATGGCGTCGACCTGATCCGACGTGATGGCCCCGTCGGCCCAGGCCCGGCTACACGCCGGGAGGTGGCGGAGCTCCCGTCCCCTCCGGACCATCCGCCGAGCACGGCCCTCGGGAGCCGACATCGCGAGACCAGCCAGGCGGCGGCGCTCCGTGCTCCGTCGGGCTCCCAGTTGCCTGAGGCATCGAATGCAGCGGTTGCGGAGGTGGTGAATGCCTCGAGGCATGCAAGGTGGCGATAGAGCGCTTCGATCGATTCGGCATCGGCGAAGGCCGCCGGGTCGAAGTCACCCAGTTGTTCGATCACCCGTGACAGGTCGTCCAGAACCACATGGACATCGAATCATCCGGGTGTGACGGTCGGGGATCAGTCCCCGGGTGTCGCGCGCTAACCGGCTCGCAGTTGACGAGCATCCCAGTCGGACCAGTCCATGTTGCACGAGCGGCAACGCCAGCTGGCGCCGCCGCCGGCGGTCCGGCCTCCGCGCACGATCAGCTTCGGCACCTCACGTGAGGCGCAGTGGGGACAGATTCGAAACACTTCCGGCTCGTTCATTGGCCGACCTCCGACTCGGTGGCTATGTACGGTTCCATCGACAGTGTGGCGGAAATCTTGAGCAACGTCGCCCCGGAAAGGCGGGACGTACCGACCTGTTCATCCAGGGTTCGCCCGACGTTCACCTTGGCGTGCCGGTTCACCGGTCCACGGCCGGG
>CAZNLF010000002.1:28291-32703 GCA_964573595.1 uncultured Acidimicrobiaceae bacterium
GGCTCCAGCCGGCTCGAGCGGCATAGGGTCGCGCCGTGACCGAATCCCGGCCGGGCAGCTCCGGCATCCCACTCTCCGACCTGCCGCCGCCGGAAAAGGCCGCACGCAGCGGCAGCTTCGGAGCGGTGGCTTCACAGTACGAACGATTCCGCCCCGGACCTTCATCGGCCGCAGTCGACTGGTTCCTACCGCGGCCCGTCGACCGAGTCGTCGATCTCGGAGCGGGGACCGGTGCGCTCACCAGGATGCTGGTCGATAAGGCACGGGAGGTTGTGGCCGTCGAGCCCGACGATCGGATGCGCTCCGTCCTCGTCGAGAGGGTCCCCTCGGCGACCGCCGTCGCAGGCCGGGGCGAATCGATCCCTCTACCGGACGGGTGCGCGGACGCCGTGCTCGCCTCTGCCTCGTGGCACTGGATGGACCCGATCCCGACACTCCGCGAGGTTCGCCGCGTCCTCACACCACGGGGGATCCTCGGTGCCGTCTGGACCGGCCCCGATCCCGATGGACCGTTCATGGCACAGGCTCGGGCGTTAGTGGCCAGCGAACCGACCGAGGGAGCACAGGAACAATCAGGCCGGAGCATGACCACGCGCATTCTGAGTGATGCGCTCCGGCCGGCGTCGACACTCCAGATCCCTGACGGCGAATCCTTCTCACCGCCGGACCATGAAGTCTTCACCTGGGACATACCCCTCGACGCCGACGAGTTGATCGGACTGCTCGGCACGTTGAGCTGGGCCATCACCATGCCGGAGGAGTCGCGCCAATTGGTGGCCACTGAAGCTCGTCGGTTGTTGCGGGACCTACTGGGCATCGAAGGTGAAGTGACCGTCGACGTGGCCTTCAGATCGGATTGCTGGCGATCGCACCTGACCCACTGAGTGGCGAGGGGCTGAGCGGCGACCCGCGTCGGTGGAGAGCAGACGAGCCGACCGGGGAGGAACCCGTCCGGCGGCTCGGGGGACGGCATCGGCGGAGGGCCCGCAACGACCGGTCCGGAAGGCAACACCCCAGCTTCACCAGGAGCGGGGCGTTGCTACGGTAGGCGGATGCCACCTGCGATCCTGTTGTGCACGGACGGATCTGACGATGCAGTGCGGGCCATGACCGCCGGTCTCGACCTGGTCGGGCGTGACGGTCGACTGGTGCTGGTCACCGTGACGAGCGCGCCCGATTCGGAGGTGCTCGTGGGCAGCGGGCACGCTGGAGCCGAGCTCACGATGGAGGAATACGACCAGGCGGTCACCGCGGCCCGGCAGAATGCCGATTCGACCATCACCGGTGCGAAGGAGGCACTGGGGATCCCCGATGCCGAAGTTCGGTTGCTCCAGGGCGATCCTGGGCCGGCAATCTGCCAGCTGGCGACCGAGCTCTCGGCAAAGGCGATTGTCATCGGCTCACGGGGTCGAGGACGATTCAGGCGGGCGCTGCTCGGCTCGGTCTCGGACCATGTCATACGCCATGCGCCGTGCAGCGTGATCGTGACCGGCGCACCGCACCCTGGGCCCGGGGGCGCCGGGTGAATGAAAGGGGTCTGTCTGATGGTTCCAGGTGGCTGACGAGGCACACCGGACGACGAGGGCACGCTCGAGGCTCCTCCTCGCACTCGTGATGCCGGGCCTGATGCTCGTCACGGTCGCGATGGTGTCCACACCCGGTGCCACGGCGGCTGCCGCAATGAGGGTGAAGCCGCCTCCCACCGAGTACTACGTGGCCATGGGTGACTCACTCGGTCAAGCCGGTGGGGCCACGGCATACCAGTACGGCTACGTGAACCTGGTCTATCAACACGAACTGACTCGCTATCCGGGCCTACAGCTCGAGAACCTGTCGTGCGACGGAGCCTCGACGACCTCGGTGATCGGACCGAGTGGCTGCACCTACGCGACCGGTACCCAACTGGGAGACGCCGAATCGTTTCTTCGGGCCCACGCCGGCCATGTCGCGCTGGTCACCATCGACATCGGCGCCAACGACGTCGACCAGTGCGCGGACTCCTCGGGGATCGACACCGGCTGCGTCGATACGGGGGTCGCTCACATCACGACGAATCTGCCACTGATCCTGAGCGGTCTGAATGCCGCCTACCCCGGCCTGGCGATGTACGGGATGGACTATTACGACCCGTTCCTCGCAGACTGGCTGAGTGGACCCAGTGGACAGTTCGTCGCCACACAGTCGGAAGCGGACACCGTTGCCCTGAACAGCCTCCTCACTCAGGTCTACACCACCGCAGATGCCGCAACCGCTGACCCGGCGACACTCTTCCAGATCACGAACTTCGCACCAACGGGTTCGTACATGGGCATGGTGCTCCCCGAGAACGTGGCGTTGGCCTGTCAGTGGACCAACATGTGCGATGACGGTGACTTCCACGCCGACGATGCCGGGCACGCGCAACTGGCGGCGGCGTTCGAACAGGTCATCGACGATGTGACCGTGAACCAAGGGTCGCTGCCATCGGGATCGGTCAAGGTGTCGTACACGACGACGCTGACCTCGACCGGTGGCAACCTCCCCTGTACGTGGTCGATCGCATCGGGCTCACTCCCACCGGGCCTCCGGCTCCACCGGACCACAGGAGCGATCTCCGGCAAGCCCCGCTCGAGCGGAACCTACTCGTTCTCCGTCCAGGTGCGCGACACCAAGAACCGGACACCACCGGCCACGCAGGACTCGGCAACGGCAGCCTTCTCGATCACGATCGGCTGAGGCACCGGCCGGCTCCGGCTTCCCGGACGACTCGGAGGCGCCTCATGGACGTCGGGCCCAAATGAGCACCGGACCCGGTGCCGGCGGACCTGGTCAACACCTTGACGCTCGTTCCAGTGGTCCGGGTGGACGGCTGAGAGGCAGAATTCGAGGGTGAGCCACTACACCTTCGGTGACGACCGACCTGCCATCGAGCGACTTCGTCTTGTGGCGGCGGCCTACGAGCCGGTATCCCGGGCATTTCTGGCTGCCAACTCACCGGCAGCTGTCGACGTGGCCCTCGACCTCGGATGCGGGCCTGCGTTCAGCACGCAGCTCCTGGCAGAGGTCTGCACCCCGAAGACCGTGATCGGCGTCGACTCTTCGTCGGAGTTCCTGGAGACCGCCAAAGGGCGGCTCCCGGAGGCCCAGTTCGTCCGACACGACGTGACCGTAACTCCGCTCCCGGGTCCACCGGCCCGGTTGCTCTACTCCCGGCTCCTCCTGGCCCACCTTCCCGACCCGGCCGCAGTCGTCGGCCGTTGGCAGAGCCAACTAGCGCCCGACGGGGTCCTGTTGATCGAAGACCTCGACGAGGTCCTCAATCCTCCCGGGCCGCTGCGCCAGTACGAGGAGGTTTCGGCCAGGATCGTCCATACCGGTCGCGGGTCGATGTACGCGGGGGCTGCCCTCGCCCACTTGGGGGGAAAGACCCGGCCGGTGACGGTATCGGCGTCCCTGGCGGCCAGGATCTACCTCTTCAACGTCCGTCGCTGGCGCCGTGCACTTGCCGCTCCGGCCGCCGAGGACGGCCTGGGAGAACTGGAGGAGGACCTGATCGGAGTGGTCGGGAACGACCAGGGCGCCACGGTCACCTGGGTCGTCCGTCAGCTCGCCATCCGAGCCTGATCCCGCCGGGATCACTCCGGTTTCCGGGCCCATGCCGACACCATCGGCGAGGTCGCGAGATCGAGCCTTCCGGTGCCGACATTGGCAAGGTGCCGCTGGATCTCATCGTTGGTTGCCAAACCCTCAGCGATCAGAACCTCGCGGATCTGCTCGACCGTTGCCCGTTCCAACTCGTTGCAAGCCGGGCCGCCCATCGGAAAGTAGGCGTCGGACAGTACGTCAACCATCCCGGCGTTCCGCAGCAGCCTCGGCAGTCTTCGCCCGAACGCGAGATCAACGTCTCGACCCGCCATCACCGTCCTGAACGCCCGCTTCAGCTTGTTGGCGAGCTCCTCCTCAGGTCCGGATTCGTCCGGACAGACCAGAGGCTGCAAACCCGGGTCTGCCTCCTCCACGAGCAGCCAACCACCGGGTCGCAGTGCAGTGATCATCGTGGTCAGTGCCTGGGCGCGTTCTGGGACGTGCACGAGCACCAAGCGAGCATGGACCAGGTCGAAGAGACCGTCCGGGGCCGGCTCCGTGCCGATGTCGTGCTGTAAGACCTGGTATGTAGTGTGCTCGGACTCGAGCCACGAAATGTCGATGTCGGTCGCCAGCACATGGCCATGGGTCAATTCGGCGACCTGACTGGGGACGTTCGGGCCACCCGCTCCCACCTCCCACACCCGCCACCCCGGCGCCAGCCCAAGTGCCGCCATGTGGCGAAAGGTCGAGGAGTCGAACAATTCCGAGAGAGCGCCGAAGCGGTCACCTGCTTCGGCCTGCTGGTTGTCGAGCAGGTAGCGGTCTCGAGCCATGCCACGATCCTA
>CAZNLF010000002.1:32803-34302 GCA_964573595.1 uncultured Acidimicrobiaceae bacterium
GGCGTCTCTCTTCCCGATCGACCGGAGGCTGGCGAGGCTGACGACGGTGTCGAGAGCGTCGCTGGCCATCGACGCCGAGACCCAGCGACGCTCATCACCCACAGCCCCTGTCCTGGCGGCGGCCACGGTTCCGAGGCCGATGACGAGGTCTCGGATGCCGATCGTCCTCATCAGCAGCAAGGATGCACCGGACGGTTCCCCGTTGCCCGCCAACCGCATCGGCGCCCCCGGGACCGCGACCAGCACCACTCCCACCAGGGCTCGAATCCAGCCCATCGTTTCACCGTGCATGGTTGCCACGGTCGAAGCGTAGTCAGATGGGGCGGCCCGAACCTCCCCCGCTCCTCCCCACTCCTCCCCCACCCTGCCGTCTTCCGGGTCCTCCCACATGAACTGCGGGTGACCGAAGGCTGAACCTTTCGTGAAATGCCCGATTGGTCACAGGGGATTCCGGCCCTGCGTGCAATGCTCAGAACTGCCTCACCGAGTTGCGCGTCGGTACAGGCAGTTCGATCGGGTGGGACTGTGGAAACAAGATGCGAGCCGTCATCAGGTCGATGAAGGATGTGATGTCAGTGTCGCCGGAACAGGGACCGATGAACAAGGATCGCTGGATTGTCCACACGCCGCTGTCCATTCGACAGGCTCTCCGCCTCGGCACCATGACGGACGCCGACGCCCGGCGATACCTCGCCGCCTGGGGTGAGTCCGAAGGGGACATCCAGTCCGCGCTGAACTCAGGTGGGTGGTCCTGGTCCACCAGCAACCGACCCGCATGAAGTCCCCGGTGACCGATCGAATCGATGCTCGAATCGCGGCAGATCCACTTCGCGAAACATTCATCTTGCCGTCATTGGTCGTTCAGTTGAATCCGGCAGACTGACGGGGGCGATCAGAAGGATCGGGGGGTCGAGAAGGGTCGGTCGGGTGCGGCGATTAGTTGGGATCGCGGGCAGTATCGTCGTCGTGGCGATCTACGCGCTGTGGGCCGGGTCGGCGCAGGCCGGTGCCGCAACACCACCGATACCCGATTCTCTCGCCGTGACCAGCACAACCGGTGCCGCGACGAGCACGAGCAGTCCGGCGCAGCCGGGTTCGACCACCAGCACGACCTCCTGCGCGAGCGCTGGGGCTACGACCACTTCGACCCCGTCCAGCTCGTCCAGTTCGCCGTCCAGTTCGACGACCAGCTCGAGCCCGACGGACTCCACCTCGAGTACGACCAGTTCGAGCTCGACCAGTTCCACTTCGAGTACGACGACCAGCTCGAGCTCAACGAGCTCGACGAGCTCGACGTCGACGACGGGTGATCCTGACTCAACGACCACGCCGACCTCCCCTGACTCGACAACCACGACGTCGGCCCTCTCGACCACTTCCACCACCTCGGCCTGCCAGACTCCGACCGGTACCTCGGTACCCTCGGACGTCGCGGCAACTACGGCCTCCCCGACACCCACCTCGACAGGATCGTCTGACGGAACCGCGGCCTCTCCCAC
>CAZNLF010000002.1:34402-42406 GCA_964573595.1 uncultured Acidimicrobiaceae bacterium
GCCATCCAGCGCTTCGAACCACGACCGACCAAACGAGCCGCACACCAGCAATGAGCCGCCACCAGAGCCCTCCCAGCAGTGTCCTCGAGCGACTTGCCGTACCGATCGTCCAAGCACCCATGGCGGGCGGTCCGTCCACGCCTGCCCTCGCCATGGCGGTGGACCGTGCCGGTGGGCTCGGATTCCTCGCCGCCGGCTATCTCACCGCCCAGCGAATGGAACAGGACATCGCCACCACCCGCGCCCGGATCGACCGCTTCGGGGTGAACATCTTCACAGGTGGAGGCCGACCCGCTGATCCCGAGACCGTGCGGGCATACGCGGCCCTTCTGCACGCCGAGGCCGAGCGTGCCGGGGTGGAGCTCGGACAACCGCACTTCGACGACGACCATCTGGAAGAAAAGATCGCCATCTTGCGACGGGACCCCGTGGCTGTCGTCTCATTCACATTCGGGATTCCGCCGAGCCGGACGATTGCGCTCCTTCGAGATGTCGGGTCCGAGGTGTGGCTGACCGTCACTTCGGCACAGGAGGCGCGCCAAGCCGCGGCGGCCGGTGCGGACGCGCTGATCGTGCAGGGCGTCGAGGCCGGCGGCCACCGTGGCGTATTCGTCGATGACGACTCGCAGTCAGAGCTGACGCTGCTGGCTGCTCTCCAACTCGTGCGGGCCGAGCTGGACCTGCCACTGGTCGCAGCCGGCTCGATCATGACCGGCGCGGCCCTCGCTGCCGTTCTCGTCGCCGGCGCCAGCGCAGCACAGATAGGAACCGCCTATCTGCGAGCCCCTGAGGCCGGCACGTCGGGAGCGCAACGAGATGCGACGGCGACAGATGTGCCGACCGTACTCAGCCGAGCATTCAGCGGCCGCCTGGCCAGGGGAATCACCAACCGGCTGCACGTCGAATACGGCGAGTATGCACCCAGCGCCTATCCCGAGGTCCATCACCTGACCTCCCCGCTACGCGCCCACGGTCGTGCGGTCGGTGACCCAGATCTCATCAATCTCTGGGCCGGGCAGGCCCACAGCCTCGCGGAGAGTCTGCCGGCAGAGGAGATCACCCACCGTCTTGCCCAGGGCGCCCGTGATGCCGTCGCCGAATGGGCCGAGCGCTTGCGTTGACTGCCACGCCGAATGACGTGGCGTCCTATCTGGCGCCTCATCCAGCGGCCTACGACGCCTGGTACGAGACCGAAATCGTGATCCTCGGGTAACGGTGGGATCTCTCCTCGGGTCAGCCAACCACGACCGTGGCGGGCCATCGCTCCAGCTGTCAGGCTGGACACGTGTTCGAACGTTTCACCGACGCCGCGCGGCAGGTCCTCGTGCTGGCCCAGGAGGAGGCACGCCTGCTCGGCCATGGCTTCATAGGCACCGAGCACCTTCTGCTGGGACTTCTCAGGCAAGATAGCAATGCGGCCCATGTGCTCAAGGAACTGGGGGCATCGCTTCCATCGGTCCGAGCCCGGGTCGTCGAGATCGTAGGGCAAACCGGTGGGACAGCAGTTGGGTCACCCCCCTTCACTCCCCGCGCGAAGAAGGCCCTGGAACTATCCCTCCGAGAGGCAGTGCAACTCGGCAGCCACGACATCGGCACCGAGCACATCCTCCTGGGAGTGATCCGGGAGGGAGAGGGTGTTGCCTTTCAGGTACTGGTAGGCGTTGGCATCGATCTCGCTGCGGTGCGTCAACGGATCTCTGAACAGCCGGACGCAGTCGAAGACGACGGGTCGTCCGCTGACCTGGGATTCGATGGCGTCCCAACGAACGACAATGTCCACCGGGGGACCGTGGTGGTCTGCTCGTTCTGCGGCCTCGCTCCACCGGCATCGGGCCAACTCGTCTCGGGGAACAGTGCCTTCATCTGCGAGCACTGCATCCGGCGGTGGTCTCGTCGACTCGATGCAGACCCGGGTCGCTCCGGTCGGGGTTGGGTGTCGAAGGCATCCTCGGACGTGGTGACCCCGTTCGAGCCGGAGAGTGCAGAGGCCGCACGGGCCGAAATCAGAGCGGCCTTTGTCGCCAGCCGTGTTCCCAGTGAAGACGGCCGGTCCATTCCCACCGTGGAGAACGGAGAGGAGCTCGGCCCCACACTGATGTGGGCGAATGAACGTCATCGGGGCATCGTGGGTGACGGATCGACCGTGACCATCTCCGCCGACGAGATCCGCTTCCACGACACCGAGCGAGCTTCCGTGTGGTACTCGATCTCGATGGAGAACAGGACCCTGCTGGGTCGACAACTGGGTGAGGCCGTCGTGGTGGACGGTGAGTGGAAGATGGCCCGCAGCACGTTCTGTCGGCTGATGAGCTTGGGCGGGGTTGCGTGTCCACCCGAGACCGAGTGACTTGCCTGTCCGCCGTTCGGCACGTCAAGACAAGCCCTCGATGATCTGAATCACCTCGTCGGGTCGGTAGCCCTGGGTACGGCAGAAATCGACCAGATCACGGACCCGCTTGACCACGGCACTCCGCTCAGGGGTCCCAGCTACCGTGATCCCTCTCCCTCGCTGGAAATCCAACAGTCCTTCATCCCGGAGGATATGGAGGGCCCGCAACACGGTGTTCTTGTTCACCCCCAGGACGGCCGCCATGTCCTTCGCCAGGGGCAGCCGCTCACCTGGACCAGCTTCGCCGTCAGCGATGGCCCGGCGGATCTCAGCGGCCACCTGGTCGTGGAGGGCAAGTGGATCGGCCCGGTCGATCTTGACAGGAAACATAGTACTAGTCATAGTAGTTCTATGTTCGACCCAGCGCCACACTCCTGATGACCGTCACCGAGACTCGCGTCGGACGGGCCGAGGTCGACGAAGCCCAGCTTCTCTTTCAGGAGGCCAGGGAACGGCGCAGGCGGAGGTGGCTCATCGGGGGTGTCGCAACCATTGCCTTCGTTGCCCTGTTCGGCATCGTCGTCTGCGTGTTGGCGATCCGTGGAGGTGCAACCTCGCGGCCCGTGGCCCAACCCTCCGCCAGCCCTTTGGCCGCGGTCTCGTCAGCCAAGGCGGGTTTCAGCCTGCGCCCGGTCTACTGCTACGCCCCGGCGTCTTCACTGCCCGCCGGACAACCACCGGCACCGGGTCCGTTGCCGACATGCTCGACACCATATGAACTGACAGCTTCACACCTGAATGTGATCCCGGGGTCGAACGGCTATTCCTATGACCCGAACATCGGGGCGGATCCTCAGTTCGCCGCTTACCCGTCAACGGCCCGGCCGGACGACAAGCTCAATCAGTCAGTACTGCTCCCCGAACAAACAGGAGACCATCGAATTGTGCTCGGTCCGGCTGCACTCACTCAGAAGGCGATCGCCTCGACGGAAGTCTCGGAGTCCGACGGCCAATGGGTGATAGATCTCACCCTGACCAGCGGCGGGGCGAAAGAGTGGAACATCCTCGCCCAGCAGCAGTTCCACGCCATGATCGCCGTCGTGGTCGGTGGGCACGTGGTGTCCGCGCCGATAACCCAACCCACCCAGGCCTCGTTCTCCCCGTTCGGCAATCGGCTGGTGATCAGCGGTCCATTCAACGAGCACCAAGCGAAAGTCATCGCCTCTCAGCTCGACATCCGAAGGAGCGAAGGTCAGTGACCGAAATCGAGGGGTTTGGGCTGCCTTCGGCGGCGGTCAGAGCGAGGTACGACGATCTCGTTGTTCGTGCGGCAGAGGCCGCCTCACCCGAAGGTCCACGACTTTGGCCAGCGCCGGTCGAAGGCGATTCCTCAGTTTGGACCGGCGGGATGGCGTTGTAGAGCTGCCGACGAGATCCCGATCGGGCTCTGCTGCGGCGTCGCCGAGCGCATCGGCCAGGACACCGATGAGGGCGGGCAGCTCGTTCAGCTCAACCGGAGTCGATGCCACACAAACATCGTCTCGCCAATGGCTCAAGACGACCTTCCGCTCATCGGGGTGCCTCGTCACCCGAAGATATGCTCCAGTACCCCGGGCATCCGGGATGTTCAGCCGCTTCGGAAGCGCACCCACCCAGGGAGTATGCACCTGCCGCCTGCTTTTGTCGACTGGGACGGCATGGCGCTGCCCCCGTGGTCCCGGGTGGTTCCCGAATGCCAGTGTTAGCGTTTCCGGACGGAGATGCCTCTCGGCATCATCACCGTCCGGCCTCCCCGCAACACCAGCAACGTGCAGCGACCACCATACGGGATCTCCTTGTTGGGACTGCACCAGAGAGGTAGGTCGCCATGAAGCGAGTCGTCATTTGCCTTGGCTCCATAGTTTTCGGTCTCGTCCTGCTGGGAGCAACAGCGATGCCAGCGGACGCAGCAAAGGGGCCGGTGACGGCTACCTACCGGGAACGGGTCGTGGGGACGATCGTGTCGACCTCACAGAACTTCACGTCTTCCGCCGGTCGGATGAGCGGTTCTCCGATTCATCGAGGGACCACGAGTGGGCTGCAGTCCGCAGCAAGCACGCCGCCGCCCTGCACGGCGGGGACCAGCCAGGCATCCGGGACGACCACTATCGTTGCCGCCAACGGGGACAACCTCTACACGTCGTTCACCGGCAGGGTGTGCGAGTCCCAATCAACGTCGAACTCTGGGACGTACACGTTGACCGGCACCTTCACGATCACTGGAGGAACGGGAAAATTCGCTGGGGCGACGGGCGGAGGCACGACGAACTCCACACTCACGCTCTACGCCACTCCACAGGGATCGCAGGGACCGTTCGTCTCCCACAGCCTTGGCACCATCACTCTGGCCGGCTGACACCCGCCACGGCACGGATCTGCTCACAAAACTATCTGCTGCCTTCGGACCCGATCTCTGCTGTTGAAGCCCGGGACGATCTCGGCCCGCTCGATGATGCTCGGCTTCGTTGGTGGCCGAGAAGAATGCCCAGGGAGCGATGCTCCAACAGGCTCACCACGATGTGGTCCATCGGATGGATCGGATCATCCGGCATCGGGCAGCCCTTTCCGGTGCTCCCCCCCGTTTCCCACTATTTTACCTCGTCAGAATCCCTTCATCATCCTTCTCGGGTGACGCCCAGCGGCCGAACTGCGGCACACACTGTTAGTGCCGGGGGCCAGGCGGTGGGGCAACAACGCCGTTCCCGCACAATCCCCGATCCCTGAAAGGTGTGACCACATGGCAGCGACAGAAGAACTCCCCACGCTCGGCCCCATCGCCCGCTACGAGCAAAACATCATTGACCGCATCAGCGACTTCAACGATCCACGTCAGGAATGGCGTCGTCTGTTCTCCGAGCTGCTGGGCACCTTCCTCCTCGTCATGGTGGCGGCCGGTGGAGGCATGATGGGCCAAGCATTCCCAGGTGTGATCGGGCGCTCAGCGGCAGTGGTTGCTCCCGGCCTCATGGTGATGGGGATCATTCTGTTCATGGGCAAAGTGTCAGGTGCCCACCTGAATCCCGCGGTCAGCATCGCATTCGCTCTACGTCGGGACTTCCCGTGGCGGCGGGTTCCGGGGTACATCGTCGTGCAGTTGATCGGCGCAACGCTGGCTGCCGTCGTCCTTCATGCCGTGATCACCGTTTCAGCCAAGTACGGCGGCAACTACCCCGCCGCCGGTCACTCCGACATGGCCGCCTTCTGGATGGAGCTGCTCTTGACGGCGGGCCTTGTCAGCGTCATCCTCGGAACAGCATCGGGGGCTCAGAACATCGGCCTCTTCGGTGCCCTGGGAGTCGGGGGCTACATTGCACTGGCTGGACTTTGGGGTAGCCCCATCTCCGGTGCTTCGATGAACCCGGCACGCACCTTCGGGCCGGACCTGGCCAGCACCACCTTCACCGGCTACTGGGTCTACGTGGCCGGTCCCATCGCTGGAGCCGTGCTCGCCGTCGTGATCGCCTTCGTCCTGCGCGGTCCCGGTGGCGGAAAGTCCGGCTCCGGAGCAGCCCAAGGTGACATCTTCACCGAAACCTATGAGGCAGGTAAGTCCTGATGGCCGGAACGGATCACCATGAAGACGTAAGAGGCCGTTACAGACCCAGCTGACTCAAACGCCGAGCGACGGGCGCATCGAACTTGACGTGGATGATGACGGCCACCAGTGCCGCCATCACTGCCGGGAAGCTTTGTTTCGTCAGCTTCCTGACAATCACCAACGCAAGAAGGCTGGTCAAGAGATGGCCGCAGATCGTTGCCAGAGCATCCGGGTGCTGGTCATGGTCCATTGCGCTTCCTCTCGGATGTCGCCGTTGGATCCATCCTACGGCCGGGTCCCGAGAGAAGAAACCGGCAGGGTGGGTGGGATCCATCAGAGGTTCGACCAGGACCATTCTGCATCGGCCGAGTTGTCAACCGTCGAGGGCGGCGGAGACGGCACTGGACTTGTGGCGACGGTGTCGCCGCATGAATACCAGGACCATCACGGTGCTCATCGCCACTCCGAGGGCCAGGATGAGAATGTCGGTAGTGGAGTGGTGTCCCGTTGACACCCGTCCGAGCCCGTAAGCAGTAGCGGCGACGGACACCGTGAATCCCACAGAGGCGATGAAGTTCCACAGTGCGAACTGATTTCGCTTCATCTTCGCCGTCCCCGAGATGATCGCCGGAGTAAAGAAGACGGCGAGCCTGCCCCACTTCGCGTAAGCCAGCTCACCTTTATCCATCAGCTTCTGGCGACCGCTCTGTCGCTTGCCGGGGCGGGCCAGAATCTGGCTGCCCCAGTGGAAGCCGATGTGATAGCCGATCAACCCCCCCACTTCGCCGGCCAAGGACGAGATGATGATGACGGCTGCAAGGTTGAGGTTACCCTGGCTCGCCCCGACGGCGGCGGCGGCCACTGCCGCACTGCCGATCGCTGGCACACCGGCCCAGGAGGCCGTGACCGCCAAGAAGAGGAGCAGGTACTCCCACCAGTTGCTTCCCGCGGACGAGGTGGTCGCAGCCAACTGGTTCCAGACCACGACCGTTGCCGACAACGGGACTCCTTCGTGGCCGACGGCCACATCTTGACCGAATCATCCCCGGATGGTGATGAGGCGCCACGTACAACCTGGCACCTTGTGAGTGTGTTGGCGATACCGTTGGTGCGGTCTTTTTCGACGCTGCATCATGGGCCACTCGTCGAGTGATTTCAGAGGCCCGCCCGATACCCGCCAACCTTACCCCTGGCGGTCAGCGCCACAGCCAGTCATTTGAAGGTCCCAGCCCTCTGACCAGCTGGCTGGAAACGGCCAAACCGGCTCGGTGGTCTTGGTGAAGGTTGGCCGATCCGCCGGATTGGCATACCTGACGAGCACCTCGGCCCATTTCCTGCCCTACGGTTTGAAGATGGTCACCCCGAGCAGCATCGTTCAGGGAGAGAAGCGGTGGCCGATGGCCATAACCCTGGTCGTTGCCATGGCGTTACCGTTTCTGCTCCCTCCGAGATTCAGCCTGGGGCCGAGGTGGATCATCCCGGTCATCGAGGCATTCCTCCTGGCGGCACTCGTGCTCGCCGATCCGGGACGCATCGATCGGCGGTCGACCTTCATTCGGGCGCTCTCCGTGGCACTGGTGGCCATCCTGGTGGCCGGGGCCGCCTTTGTCACCGTGCGCCTGGTCGTCGATCTGATCAGGGGAGGACCCGAGACGAACTCGCCCGGACAGCTTCTCCGGGTGGGTTCGCTCACCTGGATCTACGTCATCATCACGTTCTCCTTCCTCTACTGGGAGCTTGATGGCGAAGGTCCCGAAGCCCGGGCACGGACGACGCCGAAGTTCCCCGATCTGGCATTCCCCGAACATCTCAATGCCCAGGTAGCGCGGCCGGAATGGCGACCCGAGTTCTTCGACTATCTCTACCTTGCCTTCACCAACGCCACCGCGTTCAGCCCTACCGATGTGATGCCGCTCTCTCGGTGGGCCAAGCTGGCAATGGCTATCCAGGCGACAGCATGTCTCGTCGTGATGGGCCTGGTCATAGCGCGAGCGGTCAACATCTTGAAGTAGTTCGCACGACCCATCCCACGATTGGTCCACCCCCTAGGTGCAGGCCGTCGATCGCCTGGATGGATGGCCAAATGCCGCTGCGGGTC
>CAZNLF010000003.1:0-35674 GCA_964573595.1 uncultured Acidimicrobiaceae bacterium
GCCAGGCGGCCATGAAGAACTTTCCCCACAGGTGGACGACCATGGCGAAGAAGAAGACCTCGACGCTCCACAGGTGGAGAGAATTGACGAAGAGCCCGGTAGTCGAGACATGCCACCAGGTCGGCCCGAAGACGGCCAGGATCACGCCGGTCAGGATGACGATGGAGAGGGCGCATATGGTGATGACCCCGAAGACGTAGATCCACGATGCGACGTACGCGGGCTGCCGGTCCGGCATCAGCCGCTCGGGCGGGAGCGCCTCGACCGCGGCCCGGCGGAGCTTGGCGCTCAGCTGGTCGGCGTCCTCGGGCAGGCCGGCGCTGGCATCGGAGCCTTCGGTGCGGGTACTGGCGTCGATGGTCATTCCCCACCCCCATGGCGACGGAAGGGGATGAGGATCGCCGCCACGAACACGAGCACCATCAACAGGATGAGCACGGCGTTCGCCACCGAGATCTGGATGAATCCCCAGTGGAGATAGTGACCGGGGTGGTTCAGGTCGACGAGCACACCCACCAACCTGACCATGACAGCTGACAACGGCTCCATAACGCATGACCTCCTACTAGGAGGCTAAGTAGGGAGGGCTCCGCGGACTAGGGCCGAACGGCCCTTCCGGGGGGAGCCGTGCCCTTCCGGGGCTGGGGGAGCAGCGGCGGGCCCGGGACGGATCGGGGGTGATGCCCCGACCGGCGACATGCCCTCTACCATCGTGCGGCGATGTGCCCTCCCCGACCCGGCGACGAGCCGACACCCCCCGGCCGTCGACGGTCGACGCGACTCCGGTCGGAGCGCCGCCGGTCCGGGACCTCCCGGGACTCCGACCTGCGCCGGAGGATCTGGATGGCCGCCGCTCTCGTCGGCGTCGCCGCCGGCCTGGTCGCTGTCGCCCCGGTCGTGGTGGCGGCCGGATCGGCACTTCCGCACCACGGAGCGCCGGTCGTCGACTCGTACGTGGCGCTCGGGGACTCCTACACCTCCGGCCCGGCCGTCCCCTCCCAGCTCGGACCCACGACCACCCCACCGGCCCCGTCCTCCTGCCTCCGCTCGTCCGACAACTACCCCTCCCTGACCGCCAGGGCGCTGGGCCTCGTCCTCACCGACGTGAGTTGTGCCGGGGCGACGACCGGGGACCTCACCGGCGCACAGGCCGCCGGCGTGCCGCCGCAGCTGGACGCGGTACGTCCGGCCACCTCCGTCGTCAGTGTGGGCATCGGAGGCAACGACCTCGGCTTCTCGCGCATCGTGGACGGCTGCCTCTCCGCCACGCCGTGGGGTGGGACCCGGGTGGGCTGGTCGTGTGCCAGGCACGACGGCGGAGAGGGCACCGACCCGCTGACCACCGGCGTCCAGCAGGTGGGCGCCAGGGTCGCCACCGTGCTGGCCGACATCCGATCGAGAGCGCCGCGTGCCCGGGTGTTCGTGATCGGCTACCCGGAGATCCTCCCGACGACGGGATCCGGCTGTTGGCCGTTGCTCCCCTTCTCCGGCGGAGACCTCGGGTTCCTCCGGGACGTCGAGTCCGCGCTGAACGCCACGCTGGCCCAAGCCGCCGGGTCCGCCGGCGACACCTATGTCGACATGGCCGGGCCGAGCACGGCACACAACGCCTGCACATCGGCCGACAGCCGGTGGGTCGAGCCGGTGCTGTCCTCGCGCCACACCTTCCCCCTGCATCCGAGCGCCGCCGGCATGGAGGGCATGGCCCTCACCCTGGAGGATTCCATCAGTCCCCACCGCGCCGGTTGACGCCGCCGAACGGTCGGCCCGCTCTCCGAGCGCCCCGACCGGCGATCCGGCAGATCACGGCACCTCGACGGCACCGCTCTCGACGGCGTCGGCCAGTTGGGCGTGGTCCCGCTCGTTCTGGTCGGCGTACCGATGGGCGAACGACGTGATCGCCTCGGCGAACTTGGGCCCCTTCCCCATGTAGCTGGCGATGGCCACCGGGTCGCCGGTGCGGGCGTGGGCCCGCGCCAGCGTCTCGCCGCACGCGGTGGCGAATTCGGCCAGGCGGGGGGCGATCAACTCGGTGGTGGGGATGATCTTCATGTCCCGGAACTGCCGGACGTAGTAGTCCCTCCCGTGCAACGATCCCCAGCCGACGAAGATGTCGGTGGCGCTCTGGATCAGGCGTTTGCCGTTGATCACCCGTGCCCCGTGGTGGCCGTGGGCACTGGGTCCGGCGTGGGCCTCGTAGACGGAGGGTCCGGCCTGCTTCACCTGCAGGAACAGGGGGTCGTCACCGCTGCGTCCCTCGAGGAGAACGAGGTACACCCGCATCCCGACGCTGCCCACCCCGACCACCTGGCGGACGGTGTCGACCTCGGTGAACCGGTCGAAGAGATTCCTGCGGTCGTCCTGCAGCGTGAGTCGGTACTGGGCGAGGAGCTGGTCGACCAGGTCCTCCTGTTCCTCGTCGCCGATGGTGGTCCGGATGGGCGGATCCTCGGTGATGCGGGGCCGACCGTGAGCCATGGTGGTGAGCTTGGCGAAGGCCCCCCGACTGGTTCGGCGTTCCTTCTTCTTCTCCACGTGCACGGAGACCCGGCCCCGGTCGGCCGGCTCGAAGTAGCCGAGCAGACTGTCGACGTGTGTGCCGTCGTACCAGATGTCGAGCTCGGGCATCGTGGAGTACCGGCGCATCCGTAGCTGGTACGCCTCGACCGAGGCCCGCACGGCCCGGTCCGCTCTCCCGGTTCTGATGCCGTTCTCCCGGGCGGCGACCACCAGGCTGGCGGCCAGCCGTTTGACGTCCCACTCGAACGGCCCCGGCAGGGTCTCGTCGAAGTCGCGCAGGTCGAACATCAGGTTGCGCTCCGGCGTCGCCCACAGGCCGAAGTTGAGGACGTGGGCGTCACCGCACAGCTGGACCGGCAGCCCGCTGTCCGGTCGCGAGGCCAGGTCGCCCGCCATCACGGCCGCAGCTCCCCGGAAGTAGTTCCACGGCGAGGCGGCCATCCGCTGGTGACGCAGGGGCAGCAGCTCGGGGAGCCGGATCGCGTTCTGGCCGAGGATCGTCTCCAGGGCATCGTGGCCGCGTCCCGCTTCTGCCCACCCCCCGAGGGGCCCCCGCGGCGCCCGGCGGCGGGCGGCCCGTCCCGCGGCGCGGCGCTCGTCGACGGTGGCCGACAGGTCGTGGCGCGGCGCGGGGGGGAGCGGCGCGCTCGGTGCGCCGGGCTCGGTCATGAGGCTCCTCGTGGTGTGGTCGACACGTCGCGTCCTGTCCGGGGGGACCGAACGATTGTACCGGCGGCGCCCACGGCGGCCTCCGCCCGGCGGGGGACACCGGCGAAAGGACCGTCAGATCGTGGGCGTGCCCGGGAGTGGGGGCGGGCGCCGACCGTCATCGACCAACGCCGAACGATCCAACCGGTGGACGTCGGCGACACCGGTGAGCCCCATGGCCACCTCCATCTCCTCACGGATGATCTGCAGCACATGGGCCACGCCCCGCTCCCCACGGGCCGCCACCGCGTAGGCCCACGGGCGGCCGATCAGGCACGCCCGCGCTCCGAGGGCCAGGGCCCTCACGACATCGAGACCGCTGCGGATGCCGCCGTCGACCAGTAGCTCCACGCGATCACCTACGGCCTCGACGATGGGCGGAAGCGCACTGACCGTGGACGGCACCCCGTCGAGCTGTCGGCCGCCGTGGTTGGAGACGACGATGGCGTCCGCCCCACGATCGACGGCCTCACGGGCATCCTCGGGGTCGAGGATCCCCTTCAGTACGAGCGGGCCCTTCCAGTGGTCGCGGACCCAGGCCAGGTCGTCCCAGGTGACGCTCGGGTCGAACTGCCGGTCGACCCAGTCGCGGAAGGCGCCCGGGGTGGTGGCGCCGGGTACGGCCCCTTCGAGGTTGCCGAACGTCAGGGGCTTGCCGGCGAGTGCGACCTCGCGGACCCACCGGGGGTGGCGGGCGAAGTCGAGACCCCGCAACAGCTTTTTGAGCGGCGGGAGCCGACCCTCGAGACCGTTTCGGACGTCGCGGTAGCGTGCCCCGACGACGGACAGGTCGACGGTCAGGACGAGGGCCGAGCAGCCGGCGTCACGCGCCCGGTCCATCAACTGCTCGGCGAAGGAGCGGTCGCGCATCACGTACAGCTGGAACCACGGCGGACGGCTCGTGGCCGCGGCCACCTCGGCCAGCCCACAGATGGAGACGGTGGACTCGCAGAACGTGATGCCGGCCCCGGCCGCCGCCCGGGCCGCCTGGACCTCGGCACGGCGGGCGAACATCCCGGCCAGGCCGACGGGCGCGAGGACCAGGGGGAGCGCCAGCTCCTCGCCCAGGACGGTGGTGCCCAGCGTCAGCTGGGACACGTCCCGCAGAACCCGTTGGCGGAGGCGGACCTGCTCGAGGTCGGCCAGGTTGGCCGCCATGGTCCTCTCCTCGTAGGCGCCCCCGTCCACGTAGTCGAACAGCTGCCTCGGCAAGGCGCGCCGGGCCAACTCCCGGTAGTCCCGCACCGATGCCGGGGCGAGGCCCAACGAGCGATCCATCTGTGACGCGACCACCGGCTCGGGTACCCCCTTTGTGGAACTCCTCAGGCTCCGGCCGAGGTGAACTCGACCGGAAGGTCCTCGATCTCGTGCACCAGGGCATGATCGGTGTAGGTGGGCACCGCACCCGGCAGGACCGCCATGTCTGGGAATCGCCGGATCAACTCCTCGAACAGTACTCGGATCTCGAGGCGGGCCAGATTGATGCCCATGCACACGTGCGGGCCCACACCGAAGGCCAGATGCGGATTGGGAGAGCGGTCGACGAGGAGCCGGTCCGGCTCCTCGAAGACCGCCTCGTCCCGGTTGGCCGACTGGTAGAGCAGCAGGAGCTTCTCCCCCTCGGCGATCTGCTGACCACCGATCTCCGTGTCCTCGGTGGCCGTGCGGGCGAAGCTGATGACGGGACTGACGTATCGGCAGATCTCGTCGGCCATGGTGGCGAACGACTCGGGATGGCTGGAGAGACGGTGCCACTGGTCGGGGAACCGGTGGAACGCCCACATGCCGCCCGAGATGGCGTTGCGGGTGGTCTCGTTGCCCGCCACCAGCAGGATCACCAGGAACATGGTCAGCTCGTCGTGGGCGAGCTCGTCGTTGGACTGGAGGACGCCGTCCTCGTCGGCGCCCACGAGGACGCTCACCGCATCATCCTGGAGTGCCTCACCCCGCCGGTGGATTCGGCGTCGCTCCTCGATCATCTCGGTGAGGTAGCCCACGTACTCGCCGAATGCGGCACCGGCATCGGCGAGGGTCGGGTCGTCAGGGTCACTGCGCCCCTCGCCCGCCATCATCCTGTCGGACCAGCGGCCGAGGAGGACGCGGTCCTCGACCGGCAGACCCATCAGCTCGGCGATGACCACCAACGGAACGGGAACGGCGATGTCGTCGACGAAGTCGCACGTGCCACGGTCGACGATCCGATCGAGCACCTCGCCGACCACCTGACGGACCCGGGGCTCCATGGAGCGGATGACCCGGGGCGAGAACCCCTTGTTGAGCAGGCGGCGCTGTCGCACGTGGCGGTCACCGTCGAGCCCGATCAGCGAGAGGTCGATCGACTGCTGTGGCCGGACTCCCCGGCCCGAGCAGAACAGGTCGGCATGGGTCGACACGGAGGAGATGTCGGCGTGGCGCGACAGCACCCACAACTGGTGGGCGTCATCCCAGTAGATCGGTCGATTGGCCCGGAGCCAGGCGTACGTCGGGTGGGGATCCTGGTAGAAGGAGCGGTCCAGCACGTCGAACTCGCAGCTGGGTCTGGTCTCGGTGGCGGCCATGGTGGTGTGGACTCTCCTTCTGCCCGCCCGGCAGGGGCGCACGTATCCGATCGACCGGGGCACCGCCCACGGTAGACAAGAACACGTTCCAGTTTCAGGGTCCTTCGGCCCTAGTTGCCTCACCGTGAGGAGATCTGGGCGCTCACGCCGATCCCGATCGCCGCCCGGCACGCGGTGTAGCGGCCCCGGGGCCGGCTGCGGCGCGGTCGCGCAACTCGACGATGCCGGACGCGGCCCCGGCCGCCAGGACACCGATGTCGGGCATGGTCGCGTAGTCCCCGGTGACGCCGAAGAACAGCATCCCGTTGTACGACAGGATCGCCGTCCCCACCCGGACGCCGTGGCTGATCGGTACGAACGGGCGGTATTCGCGCATCTCGTGCCCGAGGCAGTAGAGGGGGAACTGGGGTCCGGGCACGTTGGTGGTCACCGTGTTCAACGACTGCTGGCCGAACCGGTGCATGGAACGGACCAGCAGCCGGCTGGCCGGTCCCACGACCATCGGTGGAGCGAGGTTCCCGATCGTCGTGACGACCTCCCCGGCCTCGGCGATATGGGACGACTTCAGTGCCTTCATCTGGGCCTGGACCAGTTGGAGCCGTTCGACCGGGTCGGCTACCTGGACCGGAAGCTCGTAGAGCAGGGCGGAGACCCGGTTGTCCGGGATCCCGTGCCCGTTGTCGTGGCGGGTCGAGACCGGGACGAGCGATCGGACGACGGCGAGGTCGGGGTCATCGCCGTGCTCGGTGAGCAGGGAGCGGTAGCCGCCGGAGACCGCGGCCAGCACGACGTCGTTGATCGTGCCGCCGAACGCGGATCGGATGGACTTCACATCGGCCAGCCGGGCCGACGAATGGGCCCACGACCGGTGGGGGCCGATCGAGCCCTCGATGGACAGGGGCCCGGTCGGTGACAGATGACGCAGGAAGCGGCCCGCCCCCTCCGCGGTGGCCAGCGCCGACCGGATGGTGGCGCCCGGATGGACGACCGACCCCGGGATGCCCCGCACGGCGGAGAAGGTGTTGGCGACCAGGCCGCCCCAGGCGTCGACCACCTTCGCGGGCCCGGGTGGCTCCGGACGCGGCGACCAGGGCTTCGGCTCGGCGACACCGATCTCGGTGCTGACATCCAGCAGGACGGTGAGCAACTCCACGCCCGCGATCCCGTCGACCATGCAGTGGTGGATCTTGAACACCAGCGCCCAGCGGCCACCCTCGAGGCCCTCGACGAGCCAGGTCTCCCACAACGGCCGCTCCCGGTCCAGCGGCTGGGACATCAGCCGACCCATCATGTGGCAGAACAGGTCGTCGCCACCCGGGGAGGGCAACGCGGTGTGACGCAGGTGGTAGCCGAGGTCGAAATCGGGGTCGTCGACCCACACCGGCCGACCGAGCTCGAAGGGCACCGAGCGGATCCGTTGGCGGTAGCGGGGGATCAGGTGCAACTTCGACGCGATCAGCGCCTCGACGTCGGCGAGTGGAGGTGGTGGGTCGTCGAACAGGCAGGCACCGGCGATGTGCATGTGCACGGTGCCGTCCTCCAGATAGAGGAACTCGGTGTCCAGCGCACTCAGTCGTTCCACCCGGTCCCCCTTCACTGGCCCCCCGATTGGCACCCTAGAACCCCCACCGGTCCCCGGGTAGGGCCGTTCGGCAGGTGTGGGCGGGCGGCCGCCCCGGCCGCCGGACCACCCGGTCGCCCGAGGATCTGACCTTCGACCCTGGAGGCCGGCCCCGGACTGTCCTAAGTTTC
This sequence comes from uncultured Acidimicrobiaceae bacterium, assembly GCA_964573595.1. GTDB lineage: Bacteria > Actinomycetota > Acidimicrobiia > Acidimicrobiales > RAAP-2 > Bog-756. The sequence goes on from CAZNLF010000003.1 coordinate 7,539, forward strand.
ACGGTGGGGTGTCGTGTCAGGAGGAGGGACCATGACCGATCCGGCTGAGTTGTTCATGAGGGACACGGACGCCTTCTCGTGGTACCTGGAACACGACCCGGCACTCCGGGCCACCATCATCGCCATTGCCTGGCTGGAGGGCCGTCCGGACTTCGACGTGGTCGCCGCCCGGCTGGAGCGGGCCACCCGGCTCGTGCCGCGGTTCCGACAGCGCCCGAATGAGGCGCCGGGCCGGATGGCCACACCCCGGTGGGTCGACACCGACTTCGACCTGTCGCTGCACCTGCGGCGCATGGAGTCACCGACACCGCACACACCGGCCACGGTGATCGAATTCGCCAGGGTCGAGGCCATGAGCGGCTTCGACCTCTCCCGACCTCTCTGGCAGTTCACCCTGATCGAAGGGCTCGAGGGTGACCGTGCCGCCCTGATCATGAAGGTCCACCATTCGCTGACCGACGGCATCGGCGGGGCCCACCTGGCCTTTCTCCTGTTCGAGACGACCGACGGCCTCGATCCGGGCGAACAGGTCCCCGAGCCCGAGACGCACGGGGGCCCGCCGGGCACGGTCGAGCGGGTCCGCCAGTCGCTCGGATACGACTCACACCGGGTTTTCGAGACGATCCGACACGGGGCCGCGGAGGCCATACCCCTGGCCAAGCGCATCAGCCTCCACCCCCTGCGCTCGACCTCCGAGGCGGTGGCCACCGCGAGCTCGGTCGCCCGCTTCGTGCAGCCGGTGTCCGACACCCTGTCACCGGTGATGACCGGGCGGAGCCTCGACCGGTACCTGAACATGTTCGCCGTCGACCTCCGGGAGATGAAGCGGGCGGCGGACGTCGTCGGGGGCACCTTGAACGACGGTTTCGTCGCCTCGGTCACCGGTGGCCTGCGCCGCTACCACCACCGGCACGGGGCCGGGGTCGACGAGCTGAGGGTCACGTTGCCGATCTCCCTCCGCAAGGAGGGTGACCCGGATGCGAGCAATCGCATCACGCTGGCCCGGTTCAAGGTGCCGGTGGGGGTGGCCGATCCCGGCGAGCGGGTCCGGCTCACCGGCGTACGGTGCCGGGCGGCACGGGACGAGCGTGCGCTGCCGCTGTCGGACACTCTCGCCGGTGCCCTGAACCTGCTCCCGTCGGGTGTCGTCGGCAGCATGCTCAAGCACATCGACTTCCTGGCCAGCAATGTGCCGGGTGTGCCGGTTCCGGTCTTCCTCGCCGGTGCACCCGTCTCGGGCTACTACGCCTTCGGGCCGACGACGGGCTCCTCGGTGAACGTCACCCTGTTCTCCTACTGCGGGACCTGCTGCGTGGGGTTCACCGTCGACACGGCCGCCGTACCCGACTGCTCGGTGCTGATGGAGTGCTTCCGGGAGGGGTTCGAGGAGGTGCTCGACCTGGCCGGCCCCCACACGCCCGTGTCCGAGCCGTTGGAGATCGGGGCCCCGGGGAGCCCACGAACAGGGGATCTCTAGGAAGTGGTACCCGAACAGGGCCCGGATAGCCTGGCCTTAGGGACTTCCGGCACTGTTCCCGGTGGGGCCGGGGCTGCATTGTGCAGAGTGGGGTTGTGGGGGTCTTGGGGGAAGCCGTGGCCGGGTGGTAATGCCGCCCGGGATCCGTGGAGGTTCCGCGGCCATCGGCATGGCTACAGAAACATGGCTACAGAAAGAGGTGTCAGGACATGAAGGAACTCGTCTATCCCAGGCTGCTGCTGCCGCGTGTCGAGCGGTTGGCCGACAAGGTGGCGTTCATCGACCTGACCAGAGAAGGGGTGCGGTACCAGGGCACACTCGGTGATCACCTCAGTCGGGTCCTCCGGCTGGCCAGCGCCATGCGCACCGAGTTGGGCCTGAAGCCGGGCGACCGGTTCGCGGTGCTGGCGATGAACGGGCACGAGTTCATCGAGTTGTATCACGCCGCCATGTTCGGTGCCGGCATCATCAACCCGCTCAACATCCGGTTCACGGCACCCGAGCTGGCCTACGTCCTCAACAACTCCGGTTGCAAGGTGGTCTTCACCGACCCGGTGTTCGCCACGCTGGTGGAGCGGGCCCGTGGCGAGGGAGCCAAGGTCGAAAAGGTCGTCGTCATCGGCGGGGACGGGGATGCCGACGGCGCTCCCGGCGAGCACCCCACCATCGGGTACGAGTCGCTTCTGGCCTCGGGCGAGCTGGTCATGCCACCGGAACCGGAGGAGAACGACCCGTGCGTCCTGATGTACACCGGGGGGACGACCGGATTCCCCAAGGGTGCGCTTCTCCAACAGCGGGCCGAGGTGCTCAACGTCTACCACGTCCTTTCCGTGATCGGCGCCCCGGAGGCGCGGCGGTTCTTGTTCCAATCCCCCATGTTCCACGCCGCGCTCGTGGCCGGAGTGCTCGGGATACCGGCCTCCGGGGCGACCTCGGTGACCATCCCCCTCTTCGACCCGAGCCTGGTGCTGAAGGTCGTCGAGGACCAGCAGATCGACACCACCATGGTCGTGCCGGTCATGCTCTCACTGCTCGAGCAGGTGGTGGGCTTCTCGCCCGACCGGCTGCAGTCGCTCCGACAGCTGGTCTACGGAGCCGCCCCCATCGCCGAGGCCGTCATCACCCGGTGGTTGGAGATGCTGCCCGAGACCGAGTTCTACCAGGGCTACGGGATGACCGAGGCGGCCTCGGTCCTCACCTTCCTCGGTCCCGAGGAACACCGCCGGGGTGGACCGCTGCTCACCGCGGCCGGCCGGCCCCTGTTCGGCATCGACCTGCGGATCAACGACTCCCTCGGGAATGCGCTCCCACAGGGGGAAGCGGGTGAGGTGTGTGCACGCGGGGGCAATCTCATGCTCCGGTACTGGCGCAAGCCCAAGGAGACCAAGGCGGTGATGCAGGACGGCTGGTACCGCACCGGCGACATGGGCTTCATCGACCGGGAGGGTTTCCTCCACCTCACCGACCGTATGAAGGACATGATCGTCACCGGTGGCGAGAACGTGTACTCCGTCGAGGTGGAGAACGCGATGGCCTCCCATCCGGCGGTGGAGGAGGTGGCCGTCATCGGCATCCCGAGCGACACCTGGGGAGAGGCCGTCCACGCGGTGGTGGTCCTCAAGAAGGGCATGCAGGTCACCGCCGACGAGCTGATCGAGTACGTCCGCCAGATCCTGGCCGGGTTCAAGGTCCCGAAGTCCGTCGAATTCCATGACGGCCCCCTTCCGCTGTCGGGGGCGTTCAAGCCCCTCAAGCGCGAACTGCGGCGGCCGTACTGGGAGGACAGCGGTCGACAGGTGAGCTGACCGGAGCGACCCGGGTCCGCAGGGTGGCCGCCGGAGCGACCCGGGCCCGCAGGGTGGCCGACGTGATCCCACGGCCGGCGGGGAACCGGTCCGGACGTCCCCACCGCCAAGAGCCAGGCCCTTTCGGCCTGGCTCTTGGCATCGCTAGGCGTCGTCTCGGCCGGCCCCGCCCGTTCACCGACCGCCCGATCGCTACCGGGACGCAGTCGCCCTCTTCTTCGCCGGTGCCTTCTTCACGGCGCCCCGCTTGGCCACGGCCTTCTTCTTCGCCGGTGCCTTCTTCTTCGCCGGTGCCTTCTTCACGGCGCCGCGTCGTTTGGCCACGGCACTCTTCCGGGCCAGGGCCTTCTTCTTCGCCGGCGCCTTCTTGATCCGCCCGGTCGCCTCCCGGCCCGCCTCCGCCGCCCGGCGCGACTGCTCGTTGATCGTCTTGACCAATTCGCTCACCATCGAGCGCTGGCCCTTCATCACCCGTTCGGCGAAGTCGAACACGTCATCGACAAGACCCTCGATGTCCTGGGAGATCGGTGGCACGAACCGGTCCGTCTCCCTGCTGATCCCGTCGGCCAACTGGCGGCTGGCATCGAGGATCTCGTCCTGGGCGCGCTCGATGAGATGTTCGATGTGGACTCGTACGTCCTTGGCTTCGGCCATCTTGATCCTTCCTTCCACTGCGTTGATGTGCGATTCCCCTTGTCGGCATTCTCTTCGCTCGACGGCGGGTTGGCGAGGGCCAAAAGTCACAAGGTGCCGCACGTTGCCGACGGGCAGGCCGGCCGGGGACGCCGAACTCACTCCTCTTCGTCGTCGGGTGGTGCCGTCGTGAGGAGATTGCGCCAGACGTTCTCGGGGACGTGCGCCGGGGTGGTGGTCTCGAGGAAGTCGTCGAGGATGGCGAGGAAGCGATCGGCGTCCCGCCACGGGAGGAAGTGTCCGGCCCCCTCGAGGATCTCGAGCCGCGCACCCGGAATGGCCTCGGCGGCGCGATAGGCGTGCTCCACGGGGATGATGCGGTCGTGGTCCCCCCACACGATGAGCGTGGGGACGGCAGCAGCGAGGTACAGCCGGTCGTGCGCGCTCACCCGCTGGCCGGCGACATCGATCACCGACCGGATGGTCTGGACGAAGGCCATCTGGCCGTGCCGGTCGGTGAGCGTCGTGTAGCTGCGCCACACCTCGGTCATGGTGTCGCTCGGCCGCCAGCCCACCCGTCGGGCCAGCGTGCCCGGCCACTCGGCCAGCTCACGGATGCGGGGATGGAGCAGCACCGGGAGCACGTATTCGGCACCGGGCAGGGTCACGGCCTTCAACAGGGGGCTCACCTCGGTTCCCAGGCCACCCGAGGCGACCAGTACCAGTCGCTCGGCCCAGTCGGGGAACTGGTAGGCGAACTGCATGGCCACCCCACCGCCCAGCGAGTGGCCCACAAGGGTGACCCGCTCCCGGCCGAGTACGGCCAACAGATCCCTGATCCCGCTGGCGTAGGCGCCCAGCGAATAGTCGCCACGGGGCTTGGCCGAGTGTCCGTGGCCCAACAGGTCCGGGGCGATGACCGTGTAGTGCTCCGCCAGGGAGGGCATCACCGCCCTCCAGGTCGTCGAGCTCCCGGCGATCCCGTGGATCAGCACGATGGCCGGACCTTCGCCAGCCATCCGGTAGCTCACGTCGTGGCCGTGGATCCGTACCGATCGTGGCCGGAAGGGGCTGGACGTCGCCGAGCCGTCGCCGGTCGCTTGGGGCTTTGCCTTGTCCGGGCTGGTGACCATGTATCCACTGTTGCCCGGATCGGAGGAACCGAACAGGGACCAAGGTCCCCGTTCGTGCCGCCCCTGACCCGGGCGGCCGGCGGGTCAGGGGACCGGTACCTGCTGGGTGATGCAGTGGATGTTGCCGCCGCCGAGCAGGATCTCGCGCCCCGGAACCCCTTCCACCCGACGGTCCGGAAACTCGCCGCCCAGGACGGCGGCCACCTCCTCGTCGTGTCGGGGGTCCAGGAGTGGATGGACCACCGACGCGTTGGCGATGAAGAAGTTGACGTACGACCCCGCCATGCGGTCGCCCGCCCTCCGGGGCCGGGCATGCTCGCTGCCGTCCACCCCGGAGGCCTCCTCCTCGGTGATCGACAGTGGTCCGGGGGAGGGAAGGAGCCCGACGTCGATCTGTCGGCCGCGGGCGTCGGAGGTGGATTCCAGGATCCGGCGCGCCTCGCGGGAGATCTCCGCCTGTGGGTCGTCGGGATCCTCGGTCCAGGTCAACAGGACTCTGCCGGGGCGGGTGAAGCAGGCCAGGTTGTCGATGTGGCCGTCCGTCTCGTCACCGACGACGCCCCGGGGTAGCCACACGACCGTCTCGACGCCCAGGTACGCCCGGAGCAGGGCTTCGATCCCGGCCCGCGACAGTCCGGGGTTCCGATTGGCGTTGAGGAGACACTCCTCGGTGGTGATGCACGTGCCCTCGCCGTCGACGTGGATGGAGCCACCCTCGAGGACGAGTGGGGCGCGGTATCGTTCGGCGCCCTCGAGCTCGCAGACCTTCGATGCCACGAGGTCGTCGGAGGCCCAGGGGAAGTAGAGCCCGTCGTCGAGGCCGCCCCATGCGTTGAAGATCCAGTCGACACCACGACGCTGCCCGAGTGCGCGGTCCACCACGAAGGTCGGGCCGGTGTCCCGCGCCCAGGCGTCGTCGGTCGTCGTCTCGACGACCCGGATCCCCTCGGAGCACACCGAGCGGGCGTGCTCCCACTGGCCGGCGGAGACCAGGATGGTGACCGGCTCGCTGCGGGCGATGGCCTCCGCCACCGCGGCGAAGGTGGCCTGGGCCGGCTTGGCCCCCAGGCGCCAGTTGTCGGTCCGCTCGGGCCAGACGAGGTAGCACCGGTCGTGGGGCTCCCACTCGGCCGGCATGTGGAAACCGTCGGCCTGGGGGGTGGAGTCGAGCAGGCGAGAGGGCAAGCAGCCGTGCCTTCCGGTGGGGCGGGTGGGGAACAAGATCCTAGTGCCGGGTACTCTGGCCGATGCTGTGCCGCAGTACGGTCGAACGTGTGCGGTGGCACAGGTTCAGCCGGTTCGTAGCGGAGAGGCCAGGGAAGATCGATGACCCACAAGGCCGTGGTGGCAGTGGTCCAACGGGAGTTCGGCGAGGATCGCCAGGAGAACCTGGCCGCCACGGTCGAGGCCGTCGCCGGTGCGATCTCGGCCGGTGCCGACATAGTCGTGCCTCCCGAGCTGTTCGAGGGTCGCTACTTCCCCCAGTACGAGGATCAGGAGTACTTCTCGTGGGCCTCCACCCCCGAGGAGAACCCGGCGATCGCCGCCGTCCGGAAGGTCACCGCCGGCACCGGTGCCGTCGTGCCCGTCTCGTTCTTCGAGGCTGCGCCACCGGTGTACTTCAACTCGGTGGCCGTGATCGAGGACGGTCTCGTGCTCGGCATCTACCGCAAGGCACACATCCCCGACGGCCCGGGGTACGAGGAGAAGTTCTACTTCAGCCCCGGCGACTCCGGGTTCCGGACCTGGGCCACCCGCCACGGCCGCATCGGTGTCGGTATCTGCTGGGACCAGTGGTTCCCCGAGGCGGCACGGGTGATGGTGCTCCAGGGTGCCGACCTTCTCGTCTACCCGACGGCCATCGGCACTGAGGTGGGCAGCCAGGCCGGCAACGACACCTCGGACATGTGGCGGCGGGCGATGGACGGGCACGCCGTGTGCAACCACGTCCCGGTGGCGGCGGCCAACCGGTTCGGCGCGGAGGGGGCCCTGACGTTCTACGGCTCCTCGTTCATCGTCGACCACCGGGGCAGGCCGCTCGTCGAGGCCGGCCGGGCGACCACCGAGACCATCCATGCCGAGGTCGACTTCGAGGCGGCGACGGCTGATCGGGCCGGTTGGGGGTTGTTCCGCGACCGGCGGCCCGACCTCTACGGGGATCTGACCAGGCTGCACGCCTGAAGTCCCCGCGCCCGTCCCCCGCGCCCGTCCCCTCGCGCCCGTCCCCCGGCAGGCCCTCCTCGGGGACGCACGGGCCCGGGCCGGTTCAGCCTCCGTCGGGAAAGAACCTCGGGAGGTAGTGGCGGTTCGCCGACAGCAGCGTGTCGGTGAGGGCTTCGGCCAATGGGTACTGCCCGACCAGGGGGTTGGCGACGAGGGCCCGGATCGTGGTCTCCCGGCTTCCGGACAGTGCCGCCTCGACGGCGAGCCTCTCGTACGCCTTGCAGTGGGCCACCAAGCCGGACATGTCTGGGGGCAGGTGCCGCTGGGGCAGGGGATGGGCGCCGTCGCGGTCGACGGTGCAGGGCAGCTCGACGACGGCATCGTCGGGCAGACCGGGGAGACGACCGTCGTTGCGGACGTCGACGACCTGCACGTCACCGGTGTCGGCGTGAAGGCTGGCGATGAGACGGACAGCTGCCTCCGAGTAGAAGGCACCACCGCGGAAGGAGAGCTTCTGCGGTTTGGTGTCCAGCCGCGGATCGCGGTACTCGGCGAGGAGCTCGGCCTCGAGCTCGGCGACGACCTCGGCCCGGGAGCGCCATCCCGGCCTCGACTGTTCGGCGAGGTTCTCGTCGAGGCAGTAGTAGTAGTGGAGGTAGTACGAGGGGAGCGCCCCGAGCAGCCGGAGGAGCCCCACCGGAACGCCGCTCTCGAGCTCGAGCTCGGGGCCGAACCGGTCGAGGAGCTCGGGCAACCGGTCGATGCCGTCGACGCGGGCCGACCTCACCCACGTGAGGTGGTTGAGACCCACATGCTCGATCTCGACGGTGTCGGCGTCCACCCCGAGGTAGTGGCCGATGCGACGCTGGACGTGGATGGCCACGTTGCACAGCCCGACCGCCCGGTGTCCCTCGTCGACCAGGGCCTGGGTCACGATGCCCACGGGATTGGTGAAGTCGACCACCCAGGCTCCCGGTGCCCCGTAGCGGGCGGTGTCCTCGGCGATGTCGATGACGAGTGGCACGGTGCGCAGGGCCTTGGCGAGCCCTCCGGGCCCGGTCGTCTCCTGGCCGAGGCAGCCGAGCCCCACCGGTAGGGTCTCGTCCGTGTGACGGGCCGCCTGGCCCCCGACCCTCAGTTGGACGACCACGAAGTCGGCCCCGTCGACGGCCCGGCGCCGGTCGTCGGTCGTGACCAGGTTTCCGGCCCATCCGTGCCGTCGCAGGATCCGACCGGCCAGTCCGCCGACGGCCTCCAGCCGGTCGGCGTCCGGATCGAGCAGGACGAGTTCGTCGACCACCAGCCGATCCTCGTGGGCGCACAGGCTGTCGACGAGCTCGGGTGTGTACGTGCTCCCGCCACCGATGACAGCCACCTTTGTCCCCACCCCTGGAACGTAACATCGGCCCATGCGTGGACGTCGGGGACGGGGGTGAGCGGATCGGCGCCTCCGGGGGCGCGGATCCTGGCGGTCGACGGCGGGGCGTCCAAGACGGACGTCTGGGTCGTCGCCGACGACGGCTCGATCCTCGGGACGGCACGGGGAGGCGGGTGCAACCACCAGTTCTCCGGGCTCGACGTCGCCATGGACGCCCTCGGGTCCACCATCGACGCCGCGCTGGCCGACGCCGACGCCGACGCCGAGGCCGAGGCCGCCAGCACCGTACGGGCCACCGTCGGCACCGGTGTGTACTGCCTGGCCGGCGTCGACCTGCCCGTCGACGAGGAACGGTTGGGCCGGGCAATCGGGTCACGGCACTGGAGCGCCACCGACCTCGTGCGCAACGACTCGCTCGCCGTCCTGCGGGCCGGCGCCCGATCCGGGTGGGGCATCGGCGTGGTGTGCGGGTCCGGCATCAACTGTGTCGGGCTCGGGCCGGAGGGCACCATCGAGCGCTTCCCCTCCCTGGGTGAGCTGTCCGGCGACTTCGCCGCCGGGGGATCGTGGCTCGGGGTCCGGACCCTCGGTCTGGCCCTGCGCTCCCGCGACGGCAGGAGCGGACCCACCGTCCTCGCCGAGCTGGTGCCCGCCCACTTCGGTCTTCCGGATCCCGAGTCGGTCCTGAGCGCGGTCTATACCGGTGAGCTGGCCTACAGCCGGCTCTTCGAACTGGTCCCGGTGTGCCTGGCCGCCGCGGCCGACGGCGACCGCGAGGCGGCCGGAGCGGTCGGATTCCTGGCCGACGAGGTGGTCGCCATGGTCAGGGCGACCGTGGCTCGCCTCGGCGTGGCCGGCCGGGAGGTCGAGGTCGTGCTCGGAGGCGGGCTGTTCGACAGCGGGAACCGGGGCTTCATCGAGCGGGTCGAAGCCGGCATCCGCACCGTCGAGCCCCGGGCGGTGTTCCGCCGGCTCGGGGCGCCGCCGGTCCTCGGCGCGGCACTGCTGGGTCTCGATGCGATCGGCGCGGAGCACGCCGCGGTGGTGCGCCTACGATCCGAGGCCGCGTCGCCGGATGTGGGCGGGCCGGCGTGACGCCCGCTCAACGTGGGAGCCGGAACAGCGGTCTCCGATGAAAGCGACCTCGACCCGGCCACGGGGCTGGCAAACCCTGCCTCAGACTGCCACGTCGTCGCCGGGCCAGGTCCACCGTGGGAGGTCGGGTCCCGAGGACCGGATGCGCGTCCCATCTCCGGGCCGGGTGCCCGACGCCCGGTACCGGCCCCCGATGATCTACTGATTCGGCTCGTCGGAGGGCGATGAAACGGGAGGAGCCTGCGAGGGCAGCGCCACCAGCACGAGGACGGCGGCGGCGAGGGCGACGACGGCGCCCACGGCGAACGCCACCTGGTTGCCGCTCGTGAAGGCGGCGCGAGCGGCGCGAGCCAGCTCGACCCCGGTCGGTCCTCCGACGCGTGCCGCCACCGCCAGGGCGGCACCGAGGGACCCGAGGATGGTCTGTGCGACCGACGGGGGCACGTGCCGACCGGCCACGGCCACCGCCATGTGGCTCTGGTAGCGGGTCAGCATCACGCTGCCGATGACGGCGACTCCCAACGCTCCGCCAACCTGGAGCGCCACGGTGTTGGTGGCCGACCCCATCCCGGAGTCGCCTTGGGGGACCGACCCGATGACCGAGTTCGTGGCGGTCGGCAGCATGAGCCCGGCACCGAAGCCGATCAGGACGAGGCCCAGGACGGCGTCGCCGTAGGTCATGTCGAGCCGCGATGACGCCGAGACCTGCCCCAGGCCGGCCGCGATCGACACCAGGCCGGTGGCCACCGTCAGTTTGATGCCCACCCGGCGGGCGGCCACGGGGGACACCGCGGCACCGACGACAACCATGACGGCGATCGGGAGGATCCGGAGTCCGGCCTGGAGGGGTGAGAACCCGAGGTCGAACTGGAGGAGCTGGGTCGACAGGAACAGCGCCCCCATGAGCCCGAACACCGCCAGACACTCTGCGGCCAGGGCCACCGAGAACCGGCGATCGTCGAAGAACCCGAGCTTGAGCATGGGATGCGTGCTGCGGGACTCCCAGACGACGAAGCCGCCCAGCACCACGAGGCTGGCCAGCCCTGCCGCCACCACGGTCCCCGAGCCCCACCCCCTGCTCGGGCCCTCGATGATCGCCCAGAGCAGCAGTCCGAGGCCGGCGATCGACAAGGCGGCCCCGACGGGATCGGGGCGCTGTGCATGCGGGTTCTTCGAGTCGGGGACCACGAGCGACGCCCCGAGGAAGCCGATGCACGCGATCGGGACGTTGACGAAGAAGATCGATCCCCACCAGAACCTCGACAGCAGGAGTCCGCCGGCGATGGGGCCGATGGCGATGCCGAGCCCGATCGTGCCGGCCCAGACGCCGATGGCGCGAGCGCGCTCGCCCGGATCACGGAAGATGTCGTTGATGATCGCCAGCGACGTCGGGATCGTGAGCGCGGCACCGGCTCCCATCAGGGCCCGGAACGCGGTGAGCGTCGTGACCGATCCGGACAGGGCCGCGCCGATCGACCCCAGTGCGAACACGGTGAGTCCGATCAGGAAGAATCGCTTTCGGCCGTACCGGTCGGCCAGCGTTCCTCCGACCAGCAGGAGGCCGGCGAAGACCATGGCGTAGGAGTCGACGATCCACTGGAGCTGGCTCGACGTGGCATGCAGGTCCCTGACCAGGGTCGGCAGCGCGACGTTCAGGATGGTGTTGTCGACGTTGATGATCAGCGCCGCCAGGCACACGATGGCCAGTGCCAGCCGGCGGTGTCGATCCCGGTGCCCGGGCACCGCCTCGTCGGGTCGGCTCATCATGCTCACCGACCAAGCCCACCATGGGACGTGCAGAGGGGCCAGGGCCGAAGGTCACCAGGTGGCCGGGGGACCGTCCCGGCTGTCGCCACCGAGGATCTCTGCGGCGGCCACCGACCGGTTGGCCTCCGCCACGACGAGACGGTCAGGCCAGGGCCCCGTCGGCGGCGGCGTCGAGGGCCACGCCGACCGCGCCCAGGTTCTCCTCCAGGTGGTCGAGGGACGACGTGCCGGGGATGAGCAGTACCGTGGGAGCCTGGTGCAACAGCCAGGCCAACGCCACCTGTGCCGCGGTGGCACCGAGTCGTCGTGCCGTCTCCTGGACGGCCGGAGAGCCCAGTACCGGGTTCTCGGCATTGAAAGCCGATCCGAGGGGGAAGAACGGCACGAAGGGCACGCCGTCCGACCGGCACGCATCGAACAGGTCCTGGCCGGACCGGTCGGCCACGCTGTAGGGATTCTGGACACAGGCCACCTCGGTCCTCGAACGGGCCTCCCGGTACTGGTCGATGTCGACGTTGCTCAGGCCCACTCCCCCGATGAGCCCCTCGTCGCGCAGCGCGATCATGAGGCTCAGCTGCTCCCCGAACGGCACGTCCGATTCGTGATGTATCCGGAGATTGACCACCGGCAACTGCTCGACGTCCAACGACGCCAGGTTCGCTTCCACCCCGGCCCGCAGCTCCTCGGGCCGTTGGGCCGGCAGCCACTGCCCCTGTCCATCGCGGGCAGCTCCGACCTTGGACACGAGGACGAGGTCGTCCGGATACGGCGAGAGCGCCTCACGGATGAGCTCGTTGGCCACGTCCGGACCGTAGAACTGCGCGGTGTCGATGTGGTTCACGCCGGCGTCGACCGCCGTGCGGAGGACCGCCAGGGCCCCGTCGCGGTCCTTCGGTGGCCCGAAGACGCCGGGCCCGGGCAGCTGCATGGCCCCGAATCCCATCCGGCGGACCGGTCGGCCTCCCAGTTGGACTGTGTCTTCCGTCATGTCCCCGGTATACCCGGACGGCTCCCCGGTCCGGCTTCCCCGACCGTGAACTGGGCGTTCGTGCCCACCCCTGATGAAGACCGCCGATCGTCGGCCACCTGTCACCTGTTCGTCACCGATTCGGTGTGGTTGTCCGCAACCGGATGTGGCATAAGTGGGAGCACCGCAGGACGACCACGTGAGAAAGGCGATCCGCTGAGGTGATCGGCACGGAGACTGCTGACCTCGTCGCGCTCACCGGCCCGTTCGTGGTCGAGCCGCCGCTGGCCACGCCCGCCCGGGTCGGGCCGCGCCGGCCGGGCCGGTTGCGCCGGGTCGGGGTCCACCTCGGCGCCCTCGCCATCTTCACGCTCCCGGCGGTGTTCCTGTGGTGGAACGCCTGGAGGGGTGGTGCGGCGTCCACGGTCCGGTGCTCGTGCCTCGACCCCGGCCAACAGGTGTGGTTCGTGGCGTGGCCGGCCTATGCGCTCTCGCACGGGCTCGACCCGTTCTCGACGACCTGGTTGTGGCCCGACCACGGGGTGAACCTCCTCAACAACACCAGCGCCCCACTGGTCGGCCTGACGCTCAGCCCGGTCACCTGGCTGTTCGGCCCGTTGGTGTCGACCACCCTGGCGCTCACGCTGACGCCCGGTCTGAGTGCCTGGGGATGCTGGGTGGCGTGCCGGCGCTTCGTCGCATGGGCGCCGGCCTGCTGGGTGGCGGGCTTCCTGTTCGGATACTCGCCCTTCGTCGTCGAGAGCGTCGCCCAGGGGCATGTGTCCACCGGACTGCTCGTCGTCCCCCCGCTGATCCTCGTCGTGCTCCACGAGATCCTGGTCCGTCAGCGGCGGTCCCCGATCTGGTGCGGGGTGGCGTTGGGGGGGCTGCTCTTCGCCCAGTTCCTCATCTCCGCGGAGATCCTGACCATCACGGCGCTGGTCACCGCCGGAGGCCTGGCCGTCGCGGCCGTCCTCTCCCCGCGCCGGGCACTGCTGGCGTCCCCGTTCGCCCTCCGTGCCTTCGGCGTCGGCGCAGCCGTCGCCTTCGTGCTCCTCGCCGGGCCGGTCTGGTACACCGTCGCCGGGCCCCAGCACATCGAGGGGTCGGTCTGGTCGTCGCTGCACGACATCTTCGTCGCCCAGGCGTGGGAGCTGTGGAGCGCGGGCCCCGTCAAGAGCCCCCTGTTCCCCGGAGCGTTCCAGGGCCCGCAGCTTCAGTTCCTCGGCTTCGGGGTCATCGCCCTCGCCGGGGCGTCGGTGGTGATGGCGTGGAGACGGCGGGCCATGTGGGTGATGGCCATCGTGGCCGTAGGGACCACCGTGCTCTCCTGGGGCGGCATCTTGTTCCTGAGTCCCGACCACCTCGTGGTGAGCAGGTGGCTCCCCTGGGCCTGGTTCACCAACCGTGCGATCGTCGACGACATCAACGCCATCCACTTCTCCGCATTCACCGACCTGGCCGTGGCCATCGTCGTCGCCTTCGGGCTCGACGCCCTCCACCGGTCCCGGGCCTGGCGCCGGTTGCCGTCGGAGGGGCGGGGCGTGGCCGCCGTCGGTGTCGCCGCGCTGTCGGTGCTGCCGATCTGGGCCCTCTACCAGGCCCCGTTGAGCGTGCAGCCGGTGCGTGTCCCGCAGTGGTACTCGACGGCCGCCCTCCGGGTGCCGGAAGGGTCGGTCGTCACCAGCTACCCCTTCCCGGCATCGGGGTCGGCGACGGCGCAGCCGATGGTGTGGCAGTCCGTCGACGGCATGCGCTTCCGCCTCGCCGGTGGCTACGTCAAGGTACCCTCGGCCGGCCGGGGGACCATCGGCGTCGGCCCGCCGGGTTCGGCCACGTGGACCTTGGACGAGCTCACGTTGGCATCGGCGTCGTCGGCGAGGAACTTCCCGCTCACGCCGCAGCAACTCGCGGCGTTGCGGTCGTCGATTCGGAGCTGGGGGACCACCTACATCGTCGTCGCCGACTCCGGCCCGGTGCCGATCGAGGCGGCCGCGGTGTTCACGGCGGCCACGGGCAGGCTCCCGAGCGTCTCCCACCGGGCCTGGGTGTGGGATCTCGGGGCCGGCACCCTGCGAGGGGCCTATGACGAACGGGCCCAGGCCACGGCGTTCACCGCGTGCCGGTCACAGGCACCCGATCTCGACGAGGTGCCGGAGGGTCGGCCTCTGCCCCAGGGGCTCAACCGATGTGTCGCGACACTGGCCCGGATCGGCAGCCTGCAGGGAGTGGCGGCTGACGATCCGGGTCGGGTGCCGGGTGTCAGCGGACCTTGTCGACAGCCTTCGCGATGGCCGCCGGCAGGGCGGCCTCGATCGTGGCGCCCTGGGCCGCGGTCAGGTTGTGGCTCGCCACCTCCGAGTTGACCTTGGCGTCCGCCGCGCCCACGAGGGCGTTGACCACGGTGGTGGTGCTCACCCCGTGCTCGGCGGCCACCTGGGCAACCGACTTGCCCGAGCGCAATTCGGACACGAGGTCCTTCGAGGAGACGCCGATCGTCTTGGCGCTGATGGCGACGCCGGCCTTGACGATCTGGCGGCGGTGGGCGCGCAGCCAGGCGGCCAGTGGATGTCCGCTCTTGGCGGCGGACGCCGTGGCGCCGGCCGTGGCCGGGGTGGCGGCGAACGCCGTGCCGGTGGAGGCGATGCCCCCCACCAGGAGGGCGCCGGCGATGGTCACGGGGGCGATGATCTTCTTCACGGACATGGGGACTCCTTGTCGTCGTTGATGCCCATCCGAGGGTGACGCTCACCCCCGATGGTGAACTGCTGATGCCAACGCTCACATCGAATGCTTAGAGAACGATGCCGAAAGTGTGAGGATTGTGTGACGGGTCCGGAGCGCACACGGTCCGGAACGAACACGGTCCCGCGGCCGGGGCGTGACGGCCGGCCGGGAGCGGACGACCGACAGAGGAGGAATGGTGCCCGAGGTCGAACTCGACGATGTCACGTTGGCCTACGAGGTCCTGGGCGAGGGAGAGCCGCTGTTGTTGGTTGCCGGTTGCGGTCAGCCCGCGGCGGCGTTCAGCGTGGGGCTCGCGCCGGCGCTGGTGGCCGCCGGGTACCGCGTCATCCTCTTCGACAACCGCGGCGTACCACCCAGCTCGCTGCCACCGGCCCCGTACTCCGTCGCCCAGATGGCCGACGACGCACTCGGCCTCCTCGACCATCTGGGACTACACGGTCCGGTGCGGGTGGCCGGGCACTCGCTCGGTGGATGGATCGCGGAGACCCTGGCGATCGATCACCCGCACCGGGTGCTCGCCGCCGCTCTGCTGGGGAGCGCCAACCCCCCGACCTCGTGGGAGAAGGCCGTCACCCGGGTGGAGCGCGACCTGGCGGCATCCGGAGTCGAGCTCCCGAGGCTGTTCTACGCGCTCGAGACCATCAGGTACCTGCCTTACCACGACCTCCAGGACGACGACGTCGTCGACGGATGGCTCGAGCTCATCGGTGACCTCGACGTGTGGCCCAACCCCGGCCGCCTCGGCCAGTTCGAGGCGGCACTGGCCTGGTCGACCGACCCGTCGCGAACGACCGGGTGGCCGACGATCTCAGTCCCGTGCCTGGTGATGGCGTTCGAGTACGATATCGATTCGCCTCCCCGCCGGGCGCGGGAAGCCGCCGCGGCGATCCCGGCAGCCGAGTACGCAGAGATCGCCGGCGCCAGCCACCTGGGATTCGTGACCCACGCCCGCCCGGTCGCCGAGGTCCTGGTCGACTTCTTCGGGAGGCACTGACCCTTCTGCCCGGTCGGCGTCGGGCTGTTCGCCGACGGGGGATGGACCGCCGGTGCGGGACCCGGCCCCGACACGCCGGGGCGGACCAAGGTCACCCCTGTTGGGTGACCTTCACCTCCATGCCCGGGAAGGTCCCCGCCGAGGGCTCCGGCACCGTGGTCGGGCCATGGCCGAGACGGGCCTTCAGCTGGAACACCGTGTAGTACTGGACGATGGGCCAGAAGCGCTGGGGGGCCGGGTCGCTCTTCTGGCAGCCGTTGATACCGAGCTCGGCGAGCTGGGGCTTGATCAGGTGGTTGGCGACGGCGTAGCCGATGAGGCCTCCGCCGCTCCGGATGCCGACGCAGATGTCGGTGTAGGTGTTGTGCCCCTCGCCTCCGACCTGGACGAGGGCCCGCGGCCCCGGGAACGCCTGGTACTCGTGATCGATCTGGGCGGTCGGGATGACGGTGTCGCCGGTGGCGCGGATGATCATGACGGGCTTGTGCGAGGGTGATCCGACGGGCCCCTCCGGCGCCCAGCCGATAGCGGTGTCGACCTTGGGTGAGTCCAGGGCGTCGAAGGCCGTCTGGCCGCCCGCAGAGTGACCCACCGCAGCGACCCGGCTCGGATCGGCGGTGCCGTGGAGTACCGAGGACGGGTCCGACGAAGCCTGCTCCACCGCGGTGAGCGAGGTCATCATGATCGAGCTGTCGAGCGCCGGGGTCTGTGTCGTCGTCGTGCCCAGGACCTGGGCGGCCAGGCCGCGTTCGAGGTAGTCGGCGCTCACCACCACGTAGCCCCAGGACGCGATGCCGGCGAGGAGGTGCGAGTAGTAGAGGCGCTCGCCGCCGTAGCCGTGGCTGAACAGCACGATGGGAAACGGTCCGGCCCCCGACCCGGCAACCCCCGGATAAGCGTCGATCGTCGTCGTGGTGTCGTACCTGGCGGGCAGGACCCCTGCGTACCCGGCCGGCAGCGTCTGGGCCTCGGTGTAGCTGAACTTGGGCACGGAGCGGGCGTCGGACCGGGTGAGGCCCGCCGGATAGAACACCGTGGCCAGCCGTTCACCGAACTTGGCACCGGCGGATCCGAGGTCGAGGGTGGTCACGCCCACCGTGTCGGGACCACCCTCCCCGTAGGCGGGGGTCGATGCGGTCGTGGCCGCCTGAGCGCCGGTGCCGGAGCTGCAGCCCGAGGCGAGTACGGCCATCGCCGCCAATCCGATGAGGACGGCTCCGATCCGGGTGGTCGGTCCCCGGGCCGCCATCCGTCTTCCGTGCATCACGCCGCCCCGGTGACGAGGGCCTCGATCTCCGGCGGCACGAAATTGTTCTCGGTGGTCGACTCCGCCTCGGTGAGCTCGACAATCTTCTGGGCCACCTCGGCCGGGTCCATCTGCCCGCCGGTCACCATCTGGCCGACGGCCTTGAACAGGTCGCTCGCCGACGCGTTGAGGGAGGCGTCCCCGAACCACTCCCACATCGAGTCGGCCATCCGGTCGTTGAATCCCGTCTGGTACGGCCCGGGGTTCAACAGGGTCACGTCGATGCCCAGGGGGGCGAGCTCCCCCCGCATCGCCTTGCCCATGGCCTCGAGCGCGTGTTTGGTCATCGAGTAGGGGCCGAAGGTCGGTGCGGAGAGCACGCCGGCGATCGACGACATGATGATGACCCGGCCGCTGCCCCTGGCCACCATCCCCGGCAACACCCGTTGGGTGACGGCCAACGTGCCGAACACGTTGACCTCGAAGAGGTGCCGGACACGGTCGAGGGGGACGTCGGCCATGGGACCGGTCTCGCCCACGCCGGCGTTGTTGACCAGGACGTCGATGTCCCATCCCCGGACCTTGTCGACGTCGTCACCGGTGATGTCGAGCCGCTCCACGGTCAGCTGCGGCGCCTCGGCCCGCAGGGCGTCCGCCTGACGGTCGGTCTCGGTGGTGGCGATCACGTCGTGGCCGCGTGCGGCCAGCGCCAGTCCGGCCAGTCTGCCGAAGCCGGATCCCGCCCCTGTGATCATCACCCTGGTGGCCATGACGGCCACGATAGGCCACCGTCGGATGCCGGCCCCGACGGGCGTGGTTAGCATCGTCGCCGTGCCCGAACGAACCGAGTCCGAACAGGTGGAGGGGGAGGGCGCCCCGCCGTTCTTCCCCACCGGTGAGCTCGGTGAGGTCGCCCCGGGGGTGTGGCTCCTCCCCGGATTCGGCAACACGACGATCGTGGTGGGCACCGAGGGCGTTGCCGTCATCGACCCGGGGCTCTTCGTCAACGGGCCGCGGGTCGTCGAGGCCGTCCGCCGGATCACCGACGCACCGGTGCGCTACGTCGTGTACACGCACGGCCACTACGACCACGCGTTCGGCACCCCGGCGCTCATGGACGAGGCGCGGCTGCGGGGCGACGACGAGCCCGTCATCGTCGGCCACCGGAACGTCGTGCGACGGTTCGAGCGATACGAGCGGACGGCCGGGCACCTGGCGATCACCTACGACATGCAGTTCGCCAGCTGGGGGGAGCGCGGTGGCGACGTCGTCCGTCACGCCCGCTACTACCCGCCGACCCTCAGCTACGAGGACACGCTCTCGCTGGACCTCGGGGGGATGACGCTCGAGTGCCGGCACGGCCTCGGTGAGACCGACGACCACACCTGGGTCTGGGTCCCGGAACGCCGGGTGATCGTGGGCGGTGACTTCATCGTGTCGTCGATCCCCAATGCCGGCACGCCCTTCCGGGTGCAGCGTTACGTCATCGAGTGGGCCGAGGTGCTGGAGGAGATGGCGGCGGCCGGCCCGACGGCGGTTATCAGCGGGCACGGGGGCGTGTTCACCACCGACGCCACCGACATGCTGTTGACCACGGCCCGCGCCTGCCGGTGGTTGGACGCAGAGGTGGTCCGACGACTGAACGACGGGCAGTGGGGTGAGCAGATCCTCCACGAGGTCCGGCTCCCGCCCGATCTCGACGAAAGCCGCTACCTGCGGCCCCTCTACGGCTGCACGAGCTTTGCCGTCCGTGACATCCTCCGGCGGTACAAGGGTTGGTACGACGGCAACCCGACGATGCTGTTCCCGTCGACGTCGGCCGAGGTGGCGTCCGAGGTGGTGGGACTGGCGGGTGGCGCCGATGCGATCCTCGAACGGGTCGACGCCCTCGGCTCGTCGCCGGGTGCCGCCGCCGTGCAGCTGGCGCTGCACCTGGTGGACCTCGTGATCTTCGACGACGGGCCGAGGGCGGTGGAGGCGAGGCGCCGCAAGGCAGAGCTGCTCGAGGTGCGGGCCGCCTCCGAGCCCTCGTTCGTGGCCCGGAACGTGCTCAAGTCGGCATCGGCCATCGAGCGCCGCGCCCTCGACTGAGCACCCGCGGGCTCAGGGCCGCCTGCCCGCCTCACGCCACTCGTCGGTCGCCGGGAGAGGATGGCGGAAGAGCCGGGCCGCATTGCCGGCAGTGATCTTGCGGCGTCGGTCGGCCGGCAGGTGGCCGAACGCCGACTGGACCACCGCCTGGGTGTCCGGCCACGTCGAGTCGGCGTGGGGGTAGTCGCTCTCGACCATCACGTGGTCGAGCCCGATCCGGTCGAGGAGCGGGGTGACCGAGGGGTCGTCGATGGTGCAGAACCAGAAGTTGCGGCGGAGCACCTCGCTCGGGCGCAGATCGGAATGCCAGCGGGCGCTCTCGGTTCCCGAGGCCGAGTGGTCGAGGACGTAGTCGATACGGTCCATGAGCATCGGCACCCAGCCGATGCCGCCCTCGGAGAGCGCCACGTCCAGGTCGGGGAAGCGGAGCGGGACGCCCGACCACACCCACTCGCCGGCGGCGAGGAGCGCATTGACCGGGAACACGGTGGGGAGCAGCTCGAACGGGGGGTCGGGCGACGGCAGGGGGGCCCAGGCCGATGCGCCGGTGTGCAGGCAGACCACGGTGCCGGTCTCCGCACAGGCGGCGAGGAGGGGGTCCCAGTGCTCGGTGAAGATCGACGGATAGCCGAGCTGGGCGGGGAACTCCGGAAAGCTCACTGCCTTGAAGCCCAACGAGGCGTTGGACCGGATCTCGTCGGCGGCCACGGCCACGTCGTCGAGCCAGGGGATCTGGAGGGGGATGATCCGTTCGGGATGGGCGGCAGCCCACACCTCGTGGTGCCACCGGTTCCACGCGCGCATGCAGGCCAGTCCGAGCGCCTTGTCCTGTGCGCCGGAGAACACCGAACCGCAGAACCCGGCGACGAGTGAGGGGAAGCAGAGGGAGGCCCAGATGCCGGCGAGGTCCATGTCGGTGATGCGGGCCTCGATGTCGTAGCAGCCGGGCCGCATCTCCTCGAAGCGGGCCGGCTCCATGCTCCATTCCTCGCGGGGCCGGCCCACGACCGCGTTGAGCCCGATGTTGGGATACTCGCGTCCCTCGAAGCGCCAGCACTGGTTGCCCGCCGGGTCCTCGTGGATGCGGGGGGCACCCGCCCGGAGTCGGACGGGCATCCGACCCTCGAAGAGCTCGGGAGGCTCGATGAGGTGGTCGTCGACGGAGATCAGCGGGTCGAAGATCCTCCGGGGTGCGGGGTCGGGGAGGAGGGTGCTGGCCACGCCCGTCGAGAGTAGCGTCGTGGAGGCGGATGAGCGGGGGGCTCGGGGAGGATGATGGGCGCGACGAGGACCTTGACGACGACGGTGCCCCTGGCCATCGGGGGAGCGCTCGTGCCGGGCGCGGACGGGAGCTATCCGGTCTTCAACCCGGCCCGGCCCGACGAGGTGGTCCTGGAGGCACCGGCCGCGTCGTCCGATCAGCTCCGGGGCGCGGTCGACGCGGCGACCGGGGCTCAGCCCGCCTGGGAGTCCCTCGGTCTCGACGGGCGGCTGGCCCACCTCGAGCGGGCCTGCCGGCAGGCCGAGGAGGCGCTCGACTTCGAGGCTCTCGCCGCACTGCTCACCCGGGAGCACGGCAAGGTGCTCGTCGAGTCGCTGTTCGACGTGGCCACGACGACGGGGATGCTCACGGCCCTGGCGCCACTGGTGGCGGAGGCGCTGGCCACCCGGACGGTGGGGACGTCGGAGGTCGAGCGGGTCCCCCACGGCGTCGTGGCAGCGATCCTGCCGTTCAACTGGCCGGCCGCCGTCATGGGCAACAAGATCCTTCCCGCGCTGCTCGCCGGCAACACGGTGGTGGTGAAGGCCCCGCCCACCTGCCCGGGCGCCGTGCTGGGACTGGCCGGGGCGCTGGCCGAGCGGCTCCCTCCCGGGGTGCTCAACGCGCTCAACGGACCGGACCGGGAGCTGGGCGCCGCCCTGGTGGCCCACCCGGGCGTCGACATGGTCTCGTTCACCGGTGGGGTCACGGCCGGGCGCTCGGTCCTCGCCGCCTGCGCGCCGCTGCTCCGTCCTGCCGTCCTCGAGCTCGGCGGGAACGACCCGGCGATCGTCGCTCCCGACGTCGAGCCGTCGGAGGACCTGGCCCGGAGGCTCCTCGATGCCGCGTTCACGACCTCGGGACAGGTGTGTATGGCCGTCAAGCGCCTGTACCTGCCGGCCCGGCGGTTGGCGGCGTGGCGGGACGCCCTGGTCGCCGTGCTGTCCGCGTGCGTCGTCGGCGACGGCCTGGAGCCCGAGGTGACGATGGGACCGGTGCACACCGAGGGCGCCCGCGACCGGGCCGAGGCCATGGTCGCCGAGGCGGCGGTCGGCGCACTCGAAGTGGTCCGCCCGGCGACCACCGCCCACCCCGGTTGGGGATGGGTGGTCCCACCCGCCCTGGTCGTGGCGCCCGACCCGGCCTCGGCACTCGTGCGCCAGGAGCAGTTCGCCCCGGTGCTCCCGCTCCTCCCCTACGGCGATCTCGACCAGGCGGTGGCATCGGCCAACGACACGGCGTTCGGGCTCTGCGCCTCCGTGTGGAGCCACGACCTCGAGCTGGCCGACTCGGTGGGCCGGCGCCTGTCCGCCGGGACGGTGTGGACCAACGCCCACGGCATGGGCGCCATGGACCACCTGGCCCCGATGGGGGGTTGGGGCGAGTCGGGGCTCGGTCTCGAGCTGGGGGTGGAGGGGATGGCGGCGTTCACCCGGCCGAGGGTCCATCGGCGGGGCGCGCTGTGATCGACCTGGTGATCCGCGGGGGGACGGTCGTCGACGGCACGGGGCGGCCGGCCCGGCGGGGTGACGTGGGCGTCGACGACGGCCGCATCGTGTCCGTCGGCACGGTGACCGACAGCGCCACAAGGACGGTCGACGCAGACGGGCTGATCGTCGCGCCCGGGTTCGTCGACCTCCACACCCACTACGACGCCCAGCTGTTCTGGGACCCGAGTGCGAGCCCCTCGCCGCTCCACGGGGTCACCACCGTGTTCGGCGGCAACTGCGGGTTCTCCCTCGCCCCGACCACGCCGGACCACGCCGACTACCTGACCCGGATGATGGCCCGGGTGGAGGGCATGCCGCTGGCGGCGCTCCAGGCCGGGCTCGACTGGTCGTGGCGGTCGTTCGGCGAGTGGCTGGCCCGTCTGGACGGTGCGGTGGGGGTCAACGCCGGCTTCCTCGTCGGGCACTCCACCCTCCGCCGACTGGTGATGGGGGACGGGGCCGTCGGCGCCGAGGCGACCGAGGCGCAGATGGTGCGACTCGAGTCCGAGTTGCACGCGGCGCTGTCCGAGGGGGCGATGGGCTTCTCCACCTCGAGGGCCCCCACCCACAACGACGGCGACGGCCAGCCCGTCCCGTCACGGTCGGCCGGCATCGCCGAGCTCGAGCGGCTGGCGGCCACCCTCTCCTCCCACCCCGGCACGACGGTGGAGATGATCCTGCCCGGGTGCCTCAACGGGTTCGACGACGCGGAGGTGGAGCTGATGAGCCGGATCTCGCTGCTGGCCGGCCGCCCCGTCAACTGGAACGTGCTCGGGGTCTCGGCCTCTAATCCCGACGGGACCGCCCACCAGCTGGAGGCGTCGTCGACGGCGGCGCAGGCGGGTGGCCGGGTCGTGGCCCTCACGCTTCCCCACACCATGTCGCTCCGACTGTCCTTCGAGCAGGGCGCCATCCTCGATGGGCTCCCCGGCTGGCGCGAGTTCTTCGCCACCTCGGTCGACCACCGCATCGCCGCGCTGGGCGACCCCGCGGTGCGGCGCGAGATGGATGGACGTGCCCAGTCCGACGAGGCGGGCATTCTCCGTTATCTGGCCAACTGGGGCCAGCTGGTGGTCGAGGAGACCTTCGCCGCCCAGAACCGGGGAGTCCTCGGGCGCCGGGTCGACTCGGTCGCCGACGAGCGGGGGATCAGCTCGTGGGACGCGCTCTGCGAGATCGTGGTGGCCGACAGGTTGCGCACGGGGTTCGCCGTCCCGATCCCCGAGTCCGATGCCGACTGGCGGGCCCGGGCCGAGGTGTGGCGGGACCCGAGGGCGGTGGTCGGTGGCTCGGACGCCGGGGCCCACCTCGACACGATGTGCGGTGCGGTGTACTCGACGTCCCTGCTCGGCGACGGTGTGCGCCGGCGGCAGCTCCTGTCGGTGGAGGAGGCCGTCCGCCTGCTCACCGACGTGCCGGCCCGCCTTTACGGGCTCGTCGACCGGGGCCGGTTGGCCGAGGGCTGGTGGGCCGATCTCGTGGTCTTCGACCCGGGTCGGATCGGTCCGGAGCCGTTGGAGACGCGTCACGACCTCCCCGGCGGGGCCCCCCGCCTGTTCGCCGGCGCGACCGGTGTCGAACACGTGCTGGTCAACGGGACCGCGATCGCCGAGCAGGGCGTGCTGACCGGCGCGGTCCCCGGACGGGTCCTGCGTTCCGGCACCGACACGGCCACGGTGGGCGTGCCCGGGAGGCCTCCGGACTGACGAGCCCGGCACCGCGCCGCCCGCGGTCGTTCAGGCGGCGGCCAGCGGGCCGTCGTCGGCGTCCGGTGCCCGCAGCCAGGCGACGATGCCGATGGCCAGGGCGGCGACCGCCCCTCCCACCACGACGGCGGCGACGGAGGTGGCCGAGGCGATGGCCCCGCCGACCAGCAGCCCGAGGGGGACCGTCCCGCCGAACCCCATGATCCACAGGGCCATCACCCGCCCCCGCACCTCGTCGGCGATGTGGGCCTGGAGGGCGGTGGACAGCGAGGTCACGGTCACGAAGTAGGCCATGCCGAGGAGGACGACGATGGGGTAGGCGACCCAGATCTGGCGGATGAGGCCGAACGCGGCGAGGAAGAGGGCGAAGGTGAGCAGGCCCGACCGGATGAGCACGGTCCTCCGGACGCCGACGAAGACCGTCCCGACCGACACCGCCCCGAGCGCCGCCCCCAGCCCGAACAGTGCGTACAGCGCGCCGTAGAGGGCGCCGGCCGGGTTGATGTGCAGGTCACGGGCGGCGAGCACCGGCATGAGGCCGATGAAGGAGAGGCAGAAGAACGACATGGTGAAGATGGTGACCAGGCAGTACCGCACCAGGGGGTCCCGGCGGGCGACGGCCAGTCCACCGAGGAGGCGGTGGACACCGGAGTCGGCCCGACCGACCCCGTCCCCGTGCACGCGGTGCAGCGTGGCCCTGGCGATCACGACGATGGCGAAGCCGTAGGTGGCGGCGTTGACCGCGAAGATCCCCCACGCGTCGATCAACGGCAGCAGCAGACCGCCGATGGCCGGTCCGATCACCCGGGAGAGGTTCAACTGCACCGACTGGAGCGACACGGCGCCGGGCATGTCGCGCTTCGGCACGAGCACCGGAAGGACCGCCGAGAACACCGGCGCGTTGAGTGCGTTGCCGATGCCCACGGCGAGGACGCACAGGAAGACCACCGTGGTCGACGGATGCTGGCGCGAGGCGGCCCAGGCCAGCGCGACGGAGAACACGAGCTGCTCGACCTGACACCCGATGAGCAGCTTCTTCCGGTCGACGACGTCGGCGAGCGCCCCGCCCAGGATCGACAGGAGGAAGAGGGGACCGAGTTGGGCGAACCCCAGGACGGCGACATAGGTGGCCGAGTGGGTAAGCTGGTAGGCGAACACGCCGAGGGCGATGTTCTGCATCCACGTGCCGATGTTGGAGGCGAAGGTCCCGAGCCACACCGAGCGGAACGATCGATGGGACAGGGCCCCGCGGGCGCTTCCGGGCGTGTAGGGGAGATCCCCGTCCACCTGGGCGTCGTCGGCCTGGTCGAGTCGCGCCGGCGGCGTCCCCGGACCGGCACGCCGGCCCCGTCGGTGGGGGCCCCTCATCGCCTCGGACCACGCACGCCGACAAGCTACCCCCGGGGCGCGGCCGGGCTCCGGGGGCGTGGGGTCGTGTTCACTCCTGGACCAGGACGAACACTCCGCCGACACCGAACAGGACGAGCCCCACGGCCGTCCAGATGTACAGGACGACGGACGGCACGCTGTCCGCGGTGACCGCCTCGATGAGCAGTACCAGCGCGGCGACGGCGAGGATCACCGCGCCCCGGCGACGCGTCCGGTGCTGGCGCGTCGGGGCGAGGGCGGCACCGTCGGGCCCGATGCCGGGCACGCCGTCCACCGACACACCCTCGATGAGCTCGTGGGCGATGTGGCCGAGGCCCAGTGCCCTGGCGACGGCGATCCCGAGCTCGGGACGCTCGATGATCAGCTCCTGGATCCGCCGGACGTAGGCCCTGCCCCGCGGGACCCCTCCACGGTGGTCGCGGTCAGCGGCCACTCGCAGCTCCTCGGTGGAGCGGGCGACGAAGTCGGGCTGGTCCTCCTCCAGTCGCTGCGCGGCACGGAGCGTCTCCTCGTGACCCACGATACGGCTCTCCCCGGCGTCTCTTCGACGTGTTGTCGGCTTCCGATCGTGCCCGTCCGAGTGGGTGACCGGTCCCGACCGAGACTCTAAGCCCGGCGCCGCCCGGGCGGACAGCGCCGGGTTCGGCGGGGCGTGCTGCCGCGAGCCCTGGAACCGGGGCGTACGGCCGGGGTGCTGCCGCGGCCACTAGAAGGGCAGCCCCTCGACATGGACGTCCGTCTCGGGCCACGCCGCGCCGGCCGACAGCGGGACCCAGCAGGTCTCGAGGGGCATGGTGATGACCCCACCCGGCTGGTCCACGGTGACCGTGCTCGTTGTCCGGGTCCACCCGAGCCCCCGGTAGAAGGCCAGCCGCTGGGGGCGACAGAACAGCATGCCGACCGGGCCGCCGAGGTCGCGCATCCTCTCCATCGCCCCGCCGACCAGCCGGAGACCGACTCCGCTGCCCCGGAAGGACCGATGGACCAGGACGCTGCCCAGCCCCAGGACCTCGACGGCCTGGCCCGACGCCGCGGTGACGCGGGCCGGGACCCAGCCGGCGTGGGCGACGAGGCGGCCCGCTTCCGCCAGCCCGACGTGCGCGGTCTTCTCCCGCCACTCGATCCCGAGCCGGTCCGTGCCGAACGGGTCCCGTTCCCCGTCGACGATCAGCGCGTAGTCCTCGGGGCCGAACTCGGGAAGGTCGATCAGCTCCACCGTGGTACGCACCTCGTCAGACCGGCGGTGGCGGTGGCGGTGGTGACGGCGACGGGGGCCAGGACGGTTCTCCCGACCGCGCTCCGTTCTCCCATCGACGAGACCTCCTGACCGTTCCGACCGGCGCGTCGGGAAAACCTAGACCAGTTGGGCCCCGGACGGATTCCGGGTGGGACCCGCACGCCGGGTAGGTGCACGGCGACGGGGCATCAGTCCGTGCAGGTCGTTCCGGGCGGCGGCACCGTCCCGTCCAGCAGGTACGACTCGACCGCGGCGCGGACGCACGGGCTGTAGAAGTACGCCACGTGGCTGTTCCCGTCCCAGGTGAGGAGCGCACCGCCGGACAGTTCCCGGGCCAGGTCGACCGACCACGCATAGGGCGTGACCGGGTCGCCGGTCGTGCCGACGACGAGGACCGGCGGTGCGCCGGGGTCGGACGCCGCGGACGGCGACCGGGTCGCCAGGGCGGGCCACGTCGCACACCCGAGCAGCCCCCAGGCCAGGAGCGGGCCGAAGACAGGGGCCGTTCCGCCCAACGATGCGGCGAGCCCCGGGTAGATCGACGGATCCCGGTCCACCGGGTGGTCGACACAGTCGATGGCCTCTTCGGCCGCAGCGCCGTTCGACGAGCCGCCCGTCTCGTACCGACTCGACATCGAGGCGGCCGCGGTACCGTCCCCGTCGTCCGCCCGGGCGAGCGTGTCGGCGAGGGTCGGCCAGGAGGACTGGGACTCGAGCCCGGCCAGCAGGGCGTCATAGAGCTCGCCGGGCCCGGCGGTGCCCCCGCCGGACACCGACAGGGCCTGGGAGCCGGTCCGCTGGATCAGCTGCAGCAGGGCGGTCGTGGGGTCGCCGGTGGGACGCCACAGACAGCCCGGGTCCCCCGCGCACCAGGCGAAGAACGACTGCAGCTCCGACTCGAGGCTGTCCGCCTGCCCGGTGGCGTACTGCACGGTGGTCAGCGCCGGGTCGATGGCGCTGTCGAGCACCATGGCCCGCACGTGGGTCGGGAAGAGCTGCGCGTAGGTGGCCCCGAGGAGCGTGCCGTAGGAGTTCCCCATGAAGGTCAACGTCGCGTCGCCGAGGGAAGCCCTGATCCGGTCGAGGTCCCGGGCCGCATCGGTGGTGCCCACATAGGGCAGGATGCTGCCGCTGTCGTGCTCGCACTGGGCGGCGTACTCCTGGTCGTTGCGGAGCAGCGCAAGCTGCGAAGCCGCTGTCGTCGGCACCGGGTCGATGAGCTGGCCGGTGGTGACGGTCCCACCCGCCGGCGCGCAGTCGACCGGGCTGCTGCGCCCGACCCCACGTGGGTCGAACGAGACGATGTCGAACCGGTCGAGCAACCCGGGGGAGAGGACGGAGAGCTCGTTCGCCAGGTCGTCGATACCGGAGCTGCCGGGCCCGCCCGGGTTGATCACGAGCGAACCGATCCGTTCGCCAGGGTCCTCGGCCGGATGCCGGGCGACGGCGATCTGCAGGGTGGGTCCGTCGGGCTCCCGGTAGTCGAGTGGCACGGTGACCGTGCCGCACTGCAGGTCGCCGCACGGGGCCCACTGCACGGGGGCGACGGGTAGCGG
>CAZNLF010000003.1:35774-40169 GCA_964573595.1 uncultured Acidimicrobiaceae bacterium
GCCGGATCGACCGTGCTCGGGGTCGCCGACGCGTCTGTGCCCGGCGTTCTCGCGCAACCGCTCAGCAGCGCGGCCACCCCGAGGAGCGCGGCCACGAGGCAGGGGAGGGCCGATCTGCCGGCCTCGCATGGTCCCGCCGTACGGGTCGCGTGCCGGGGGACCATCGCCGAAGTCTCGCACCGGGGTCCGGCGCAGCGCGTTCGACGGCATGACGAGCACATTCGCGGGACCCACGCTGAGGTGCCATGATCTAGGTGCTTCGTGTCCGTAGTGGGATCTTCTTGCACCAGGCCTTGGGGGGCTCATGCGAATCAACCTTCAGCGCATGTCCGTGTCGGTTGCTCTGGTTGCCGTGGTGACGCTGTGCCTGGGCATCAGCCCGATCACGGCCGGAGCCGCCCGGGCGCCCCGGGCGGTCGGGACGGGAACCGGTGCCAGAGGGGCCGGGACCGCCGTCGGCTCGGGGCTCCACGGGGGCGGCTCGGTCGACGAGGCCTGGCTGACCGGTGCCGGGCCGGGGGACGAGATCACCCTGGTGCAGCGCCAGAGCGCCGTCCCCAACCCCGCCAACCCCAGCAAGGCCGACTCGCTCGGCTCACTGATCATCCGGAACCTCACCCCCGGTAAGGGTTATTACTGGATCGACGACACCACGAAGCAGAAGACCACCTCGTTCCCCGTGCTCGGCCCCGGCCAGAATCCTGGGCCGCGGTCGCCCCTCTACACCGGCCAGGCGATGCACCAGGGCCTCAACTACATCACCATGCGTGACGGGGTCCAACTGGCCGCCACCGTGCGCTACCCGTACGGGGGGACCTGCTCCGCGTCGAGCCCCTGCCCGACGGTCATCGAGTACTCGGGCTACGACGCGGCGGGCCCGACCGATCCGATTCCGTCGCTGCTGGCCGAGGCCCTCCACACGACGTGTACCGACTGTGGCGACCCGAACCTGCTCCCCGACTCGGCCACCGACGTGGGGGCTGTCCTCGCCCGGGTGTCCGGCTTCGCCACGGTGAGCCTCCAGATGCGGGGCACCGGATGCTCGGGCGGTGCCTTCGACCTGTTCGGGTACCCGTCCGACTACGACGCCTACGACGCCGTCGAGATCGTCGCCCACCAGTCCTGGGTGGCCAACCACAAGGTGGGCATGGTCGGCATCAGCTACTCGGGCCTGTCGGAGTTCCCCTCCGCCGGGACCGATCCGCCGGGGCTGGCCGCCATCGCCCCGATGAGTCCCACCGACGACCTGTTCTCGACCGGCTATCCGGGCGGCATCTACAACGACGGATTCGCCGCCAGCTGGATCAGCTCCCGCATCGACGACGCCATGGCCGCCGCCACCTCGAGCGACGGACGACTGGCGCCGCTCGCCGCCACCCCGGTCGCCAATGTCGGCCAGCCGTGGACCTACTACGAGATCGACGCGGAGCTGGCGGCCGACGGCGGGACGTCGACCTGCCTGGCCAACCAGGCCCTCCACGACCAGTCGGAGAGCCTCGAGAGCCTGGTGGGGCCACAACTGGTGGCACCCGGCACCGGTCCGGGCCGCGACCCGTCACTGTTCGACCGACGCTCCATGAGTGAGTGGGCGAGCCACATCACGGTGCCGGTCTTCCTGTCCGGCGCACTGCAGGACGAGCAGACCGGGCCCCAGTGGCCTGCGTTGATCGATGCGGTCCCGAAGGCCACACCGCTGTACGCCAACATGGTGAACGGCGGACACATCGACTCGACCGACCCCCAGACGATCAGCCGTTGGCTCGAGTTCCTCGACATCTACGTGGCCGACAAGGTCCCGACCGAGCCCAGTGCGCTGGCCACCGTCATCCTCGACGAGTTCACCGGCTTCGCTTCGGGGGTGTCGACCCAGGCGCCCCTGCCGGCCATCCGGTTCACGGACGCACCGAACGTGAGCGCGGCGCGCGCCGGGTTCGCCGCCCAGACGCCCCTCGTCCGGGTCCTGTTCGACAACGGCGCCGGAGCTGCCGGACCCGGGGCGATCCAGTCGACGTACTCGGCCGACTTCACCAGCTGGCCGCCCACCGGCACCACCGAGGAGCTCTACTTCGGCCGACGCGGGGCCCTGGCGGCCACGCCTCCCGGCAGCCAGACGGGCACCACCTTCACCCTGGACCCGGGGGCACGACCCCTGACCAGCCTGCCCCCGTCCGGCAATGCGTGGGCGGCCGACCCGGGGTGGGACTGGACGACCGTCCCCTCCGCCGACGGGATCGCGTTCCAGACCGCTCCGTTCAAGGCGGCGACCACGATCGTGGGCCCGGCCACGCTGGACCTGTGGGTCCGCTCCACGACGCCGGTGGAGGACTTCCAGGCCAGCATCACCGAAGTCCGTCCCTCCGCCGGGCAGGAGGAGTACGTGACCTCCGGCTTCCTGCGGAGCTCCAACCAGGTCGACCTGCCCGACTCGACCGATCTGTTCACCGATCCGAACTACACGGCCGCGGAGGCCCAGAGCCTGGAGCCACGCGCATACCGGCTGGTCCGGATCCCCATCGACCCGATCGTCCACACGTTCAGGCCGGGCACGGAGCTCCGCGTCGTTGTCTCCGCCCCGGGCGGTGACCGGCCGATCTGGGAGTTCGACACCCTGGACGACGGGCAGAGTGCCACGGTGGGGCTCGGGGGTGCGACCGCCTCGGCCCTGGTGGTCGACGCGGTGAACGGGGTGAGCGCCACCCCGACGCTGCCGGCCTGCAATTCGCTGCGCGGCGAGCCCTGCCGCGCCTACCAGGCCGAGGGGAACCAGACCGGCTCGTGACCTGTATGCGGGACCGGGGGAACCGGGGGGACCGCCGAATCGATGGCGGCCCGGGCACGGCCGTCGCCGCGGCCGGCCGGCGCAGGGCACCCCACGGTGGGGAGAACGACTAGTGGACGTCGAAGGGTGATCCGCCCCCGAACTGATCGTGCAGGGCGGTTCGCGCCGCGAACACGCCGCACATCCCGTGGACCCCTGGCCCCGGCGGAGTGGACGCCGAGCACAGGTAGACGCCGGCCAGCGGCGTCCGGTACGGGTTCCACTGCGCCGTGGGTCGGAACAGCGTCTGCCTCAGCGTGGCGGCACCCCCGGTGATGGCTCCGCCGACATAGTTGGGGTTGGCCAGCTCCTCTTCTGCCGCGGTCCTGGTCGAGCGGGCCAGGATCAGATCGGAGAAGCCCGGGGCGAACCGTTCGATCTGTCGTTCGATCGCGCCGGTCATGTCGACGGTGGATCCTGCGGGGACGTGACAGTAGGCCCACAGCGTCTGGTGGCCGGCCGGCGCACGGCTCGGGTCGACAACACCGGGCTGCACGACCAGGCAGTAGGGCCTCGACGGGTGCCGTCCCGCCGCCACGTCCGCCTCGCTGTCCGCGACCTCGGCCGCGGTGCCTCCGACATGGAGGGTGCCGGCACGACGGCACACCGCCGCGCTCCACGGCACCGGCCCGGAAAGGGCCCAGTCCACCTTGCAGACGCCCGGCCCGTAGCGGAATCGACGGAGCGCCCTGGCGTACCGGGTCGGGAGCGTGTCGCCGGCGAGGGCGGCCAGGCCCTTCGGCGACGTGTCGAGCAGCACGGCGGTCGCGCCCGGTACCTCGTCGAGTGATCCGACCCAGTGTCCGGTGGACACGGTGCCCCCGAGGTGCTCGAGCTCGGCGACCATGGCGTCGGTCACCGCTGCGCTGCCACCCTCGGCCACCGGCCACCCCTGGGCATGCGCGAGCAGGGTGAGCAGCAGGGCGAACGCCCCGGTGAGCGGGGCCGTCAACGGCGACATCGAGTGCGCCGAGACCCCGGCGAGCAGGGCACGGGCCTCGGTGGAGCGGAACCGTCGCGCCAGAACCCCAACGGGCAGGAGCCCCGCCAGTCCGAAACGGGCGAGGGCCACCGGGTGATCGGGGAGAGTGCGCAGCGGTGCGAGCACGGCGTCGGCGATCTCGACGGAGTGATCGACGAGCGGGGAGAACAACCGCCGGTAGGCCGCTCCGTCCGGCCCGAGGTTCGCCGCCGTCTCGTCGACCGACCGGTAGGCGGCCGCGGCCGCCCCGCCTCCGAGGGGATGGGCGAAGGGCACCTCCGGCTGACGCAGGCGTTCGCGGAGCCCGTCGAAGGACGGATGGCGGAAGAAGGGGGAGGCCAGCACGAGGGGGTGGGCGATCGAACAGAGGTCGTGGCGAAAGCCCGGCAGCGTCGTTTGGTGGGTTCGGCACCCCCCGCCCACCCGGTCATCGCCCTCGAGCACGATCACCGACAGTCCGGCCCGGGCCATGGTGATGGCGGCGGCCAACCCGTTGGGGCCCGACCCCACCACCACGGCATCGAAGGAGGTCATGTCTGCTCACTGCCGCTGGCTGTCGGGGTCCCGGAGTCGATCCGTCCATTCTCGGCCACGC
>CAZNLF010000004.1:0-19600 GCA_964573595.1 uncultured Acidimicrobiaceae bacterium
ACGAAACGAGGGCCAAACGAATCAAGCAGTTCGTTGAGATGCTCGCCCGAGGCGACACCATCCATCCACAAGGCTCTGGGTAGCAAGGGATACCGGCGGGGAGACTGCCCCCCAACGCTGCCGGCTCGGGGAGCATTATTGACCGGCGCGCGCTTGCTAGCGGCTAACTGCCCATGAACTTATGGGCGTGTAGACAACCAGAACTGACCCACGACGGAGAGTCGGTCTGCGGCGGGCCTCAGGTCAAGCCGAGTCCTGCGTGGCGCTTCCTCCCAAAGAACAGGTAGGCGATCGCCCCGAAAAAGTGAATCAGGATGATCATGATGGTCCACGCCCACTTGGGCAGGTTGCGGCTCTCCTCAGCACGGTAGAGATCGACAAAGCAGAAAACGTCGAGCGCGAGCACGACAATCAGAATCGGAACGAGTACTGCCATCGGAGCCTCTTTCGTAGGATCTCAGCGTAGTTCCCGTGTCCCCTGTCCCACACCGGTTCGGTGGGATGGGCCCCATGACAAGTGATAAACCCTGAGCGTGGGGCCGGACACCGTGACGATCGGCTTTCCTGTGAAATGCGTCTATCGAGGCGGGCACACGGAACTCGGTAGCTACGGGAAGCACTTCCGAATCGAGGACGGCAAGCTCGGCTTCGGCGAGTTCAGCCTCTCCCACAGCATTCCGCTCGACACCGTGTCCAGCGTTGAAGTCACCGAGGAAGAGTTCGGAGGGTCGAAATCTCAAACGCTGCTCAGCGTGGGAACCGTCAAAAGGGGTGGCACTCGTGGAACCCCTGCCTCCGATCCCAGGCAAGTGACACTGATCACCGTGAGGACGAAGGACGGTCAAGATCCAGTGTGGGAAGTGGAGCACAAAGGAGCCGACTGGGTACGGGAACGCCTGAGTCCAGTGCTTGGCAATGCCGGTATCCGCTACTACGAAGATCTGCCTCCCGAGGAGCGGACGCAGTAGCCCCTACCACCGGCTCGGCGGCGATGTTCAGACGTCGATCAGCGGAATCTCGGGATCAAGTCTGCGAAGATCGGCGCCGTCCGAGGTGACCACTCGCTGACCGCTTCGGCGCCCGCAGATCACCACATGGGCATCGACGATGTCGGAGGTTCTGCTGGCCGCACGGAGCCTCCCCACGTGCGTGTCCGCCGTGCGAAATTCACCGCGTCGCGTTTGGTAGCAAGGTGATGGCGCTCCGTCACGATCCGACATGCGTTGTCGTCCACGTCCACGTTGGTGCGTCCCAAACACCGAGCATGCACCAATCCGTTGGAGATCTATCACGGTGCTGCCCACCGGAAACAGGACGTACTCCCGACACGGCATCAGAGAGCTCGTCCCGTCTCGCCTACATCAGCGCTTGGTAGACGAGCTGTTTGAGCTGACTGCGGATCGGGTGAGCACTCGAGGGCAGGAGTTGGGTGAAGAACAGCACACTCAGATCCTCTCGTGGGGCAACAAACCAATAGGTGCTGAAGGCGCCTCCCCAGCCGTATTCCCCCTCGCTGGTCAGGACCTTCACAGCCTGAGGGTCCGTCACGACCGACACCCCGAGACCGAACCCGACGCCGTCGAAGGTGGTCTCGGCAAAGAGCTGTCGGCCGAACTCCTCGAGGTCCACACCTCCAGGAAGGTGGTTGCTGGTCATGTACGAAACCGTGCGGGGCGACAACAGGCGGGTGCCATCGAGTTCACCACCACGACGCAGCATCTCGGAGAACCGTAGATAGTCCGCAGCCGTGCCCACCAGGCCTCCGCCGCCGGAGAGCATCTCCGGCGGTGTCGCCAGTAGGTCGCCCGGTATGCGCACCGGCGGTGAGGGAGTTCCTGCCGGGATGGCGACGTATGGCGCTGCCAGTCGATCGACGTACCCGGTTGGGTCAAAGCCGGTGTCAATCATGCCGAGCGGTTCGAAGATCCTCTCCCGGAGGAACGAATCCAGGCTCTGGCCCGAGACCACCTCGACCAGCCGCCCGAGCACATCGGTGGACACGCCGTAGTTCCACTCGCTTCCCGGTTCGAAGAGCAGCGGTAATGCTGCCCACAGCTCGCAGCAACCGGCCAGGTCGACCCCTGGAGGATTTCCCCACTCGAACCCAGCAGATCGATACATCGCATCCACGGGATGGGCGTTCAGGAACCCGTAGGTCAGACCGGAGGTGTGGGTGAGCAGGTGCCAGACCCGTACGGGCTCAGTGGCTGGACGCAGGTCCGGGTCGACAGAGCTGCCGGACCGGAAGACCTGCATGTCGGCGAATCCCGGGAGCCACTTCGAGATCGGATCCTTCAACTCGAAGGCCCCTTCCTCATAGAGCATCATGGCCGCCACCGACGTGATGGGCTTGGT
This sequence comes from uncultured Acidimicrobiaceae bacterium, assembly GCA_964573595.1. Taxonomy (GTDB): domain Bacteria; phylum Actinomycetota; class Acidimicrobiia; order Acidimicrobiales; family RAAP-2; genus Bog-756. The sequence goes on from CAZNLF010000004.1 coordinate 2,356, forward strand.
CATCGATGCCAAACGCCAGACCGTGTCTGTCTCGACGGGAGCCGCCGCCTCGCGGTCTCGCATCCCATAGCTTGCGAGGTGGGCGACCTTTCCATGCCGCGCCACCGCCAGGAGCCAGCCGGTCAATCGACCATCGTCGACATAGCCATGGAAATGCCGGTCGAGTCGATCCAACCGTGACTGCGACATGCCCACTTCGGATGCGTCGACATCAACCTGAATGTCCGCCATGCCGGGAGCATATGGCAGCTCCGGGCGATGACGCGCCCCCATCGGCATCCGCCCGCGTTGCACCATTCCTCGAGGAGGCCAACCGGCACGCCCGGGAGCGCGGCACGCCGGACGCCGAGGACCGCCGCCGACCGATCGCGTACAGTGCTCTCCATGGCCGCCGGCACTGCCAGTGGAGCGGGCCCGGTGAGTGACCTGGCGCCGGCGGGGTCCGGCTCACGCCCCGGGGAGCGCGGCGACGCGGTGCCCGGTCCGGCGGCGTCGGCGAGCGGGGAGGACGCCCGCTCCCCGGTGGACGCCGCGGGCGGACCCGGGCGGTGGCGACGCCGGCACCCGAGGTCGCCCGAGGTGATCCTGGTCGTCGCCTTCGCCGTCTCCCGCATCGTCGCCGCCTCGGTCGGGGTGCGGTTCGACGCCGGCGTCCTCGACGGCACGGTCAACACCGACATGTGGCAGCTGCTCGACGTCCGGCTGTTGAAGGACCAGCTGGTCCAGAGCGTCTGGCACCTGAACAGCCAACCGCCGCTGTTCAACCTGTACGGGGGTCTTCTCGTCAAGCTCCCCGCAGGATGGCAGCAACCGGTGGAGGTCGTCGCCGCCCTGGTGCTCGGACTGGTCATCGTGCTCTGCACCTACCGGTTGCTGGTGGAGCTCGGCGTGCACGAGGTCGTGGCGTTGGTCGTGACGCTGGTGTGCGTCGTGGCGTCGCCGTCCTACCTCCTCTACGAGAACTGGCTCAACTACGCCTACCCCACTGCGGCATGCGGCGTCTTCGGGGCCTGGTGCCTCGTCCGGTACCTGCGGACGCATCGGGCCCGGTTCGGGCTGGGGTTCTTCTCCGCCTACGCCATCATGGTGCTGCTCAACAGCACCTACCAGATCGAATGGCTGCTCCTCGCCGGTGCCGTGGTGCTGGTCGCGCTGCGGCACCGGTGGAGGCAGGTCGTGGCCGTGGCCGCCGTCCCCCTCGTGGTGGTCCTCACCTGGTACGTGAAGGACGCCGCCATGTTCGGGACGACGACCACCAGTAGCTGGCTGGGCATGAACCTGGCCCGGGACGTCCTGTACAAGGCACCTCCGTCCGAGATCGCCCAGCTGCAGCGGGACGGGACGATGTCCCCCCTGGCCTCGGTGCCCGCCTTCGGCGGACCCGGCGCCTACGTGCCGAAGTTCGTCCGGGCCCGACCCAGCTCGATCGCCGCCCTCGGCGCGCTGACCAAGGCCGACGGGGCGACCAACTTCAACAACCCGATCTACATCTCGGTCTCCTCCCGGTACCTGCACGACGACATCGCCTTCATCCGTGCCCACCCGTCGGACTACGCCGCCGACGTCGGGGATTCGATCCAGGTCTGGCTGGTCTCTGCCGACCAGAACTTCACCAACTCGGCCGACTGGCCGCACCTGCGGACCTACGCGAAGGTCTACGACCGCCTGGTCGAGTGGCAACCGGCCACCGACCCGGCCCCCGCCTTGGTCCTCTTCCGCCACACGCCCAGTCCGCTGTCGTGGCTGTCCCTCCAGGCCGTCGCCGTCTACGCCCTGGCGCTGGTGGGGGCACCCGTCCTGGCCTGGCGCCGGCGCCGGTCCGACCCGGCAACGGCCGCGACGATGGCGGTGTGCTGGTGGACCACGCTCTACGCCTTCGCCGCCAGCTCACTGGTCGAGATCGGCGAGAACGAACGGTTCCGGTTCGAGCTGGGTCCGGTCCCGTTGATCCTGGCCACCGTGGTCGTCACCTCGGTGGTCCGGGCACGGTGGCCGCGGCGAACGCCGCACTGAACCCGTTCGGTGCCGCCCGCTCAACGACCGGCCCCGGCGGAGCGGGCCTCGAGTCCCAACTGGCCGACGGTCGGGAGGACCCAGGGTTGGAGCCACTCCCCACCGGTCTTGGCGACGTGGACCCCATCGGGCCAACGGACGGTCACACCGTCGACCACCAACTGGAACACGCCGTGGGGATCGAGCTTCTTGTCGAGGTCGAACAGGGTCACCACCTTGGGGCGGTGCGCGGCCACGCTGGCCACGATGGCATTCCACTCGGTGACCCGAACCGGGCTGTTCTCCGGATAGGCGGCGCTACCGGGCGCCTCGTCGGCCGCGTCGATGGCCGGCATGGTGAACAACACGACTTTGGCACCCCGGGACGACAGGACGCTCACGATCTCGTCGAGCTCGTCGAAGAGGTGGGCGTCCCACGCCGGTTGGCCGATGGCGACCACCTTGCCGTCGTCGATGTGGTCGGACAGGTCCCAACGACCGACCAGCACCCCCACCACGTCCGGCCTGGTCCGGTCCACCTCGCGGGCCCACAGGGTCCTCCAGTACCGGCAGTTGGACACCGGTTGGTCGACGTGATCGGCGATGATGGCGGGCAGATTGTCGAGATCGCATCCCAGGGTCTCCTCGTTGATGAATTGCACGCCGTAGCGGTGCACGCTGTCGACATCCAACCCGAGGGCCAGGGTCAGCGCGATGGAGTCCCCCACCATCATGAACCTCACCGGATGGTGGGTGAACGCGCCGGCCTCGGTCAGCGCGTGGCGCTGGGTGGCGGTCAACGAGTTCTGCACCCGCACCGCGGCAGCGGCCGGCGCCACCGTGCCGACGACGATCACCGCCACGGTCGCCCCGGTGAGGGCGACGGCGGGGCCGACGGCCCTGAGCGACCGCCAGAACGTGCCTTCGATGACCGGCCGCTCGACCAGGTAGTAGCTGGTGGCGGCCAGGGCGACGGTGGCAGCGACGCGGACGGCCAGCAACGGGAGGCCGGCCAGCCCGGTCCGGGTGTTGTCGAGGTACACGAACACCGGGTAGTGCCACAGGTAGACCCCGTAGGAGATGGTGCCCAGCCACACCAGGGGGGCCAGGGCCAACAACCGGGCCAGCGCACCGCCGGGGACACACACCACGGCGGTGATGACGGCCGCGGTCGACAACGCGCACAGGGCGAACCCGCCCTCGTAGGTCAGCGACGACGACCCACCGAGGAAGGACGACAGGGCGACGACGGCGGCCAGGCCGGCCGCCCCGAGGACCACCAGCCCACACCGGAGGGAGAGCGAACGAGCCGACGGGTCCATCCCCTCTTCACCCCGCTTCGTCTGGATGATGGTCATGGCGCAGGCCATGGCCGAGCCGACCAGGATGGACTGGGCGTGGGTGTCGGTCCCGAAATAGACGCGGGTGGTGTTGGCACCCGGGTGGAAGAGCAGGGCCATCTCGACGGCCGAGGCCACCGCCCCCACCACCGACAGGGCCAACAGCACCCGGATCCCCCGGGCGAAGGTCCGGGCCAGGTGCATGACGGCCAGGACCACGAAGGGCCACACCAGGTAGAACTGCTCCTCGACGGCCAGGGACCAGGTGTGGGTGAGGGGGGAGGCCGGCCCGGTGATCACGAAGTAGTTGCCGCTGGCGGCGATCTGCCACCAGTTGGAGAAGTAGAACAGGGCCGACAGGGCGCTCATCCGGAAGTCGGGGTAGAGCCCGGCCGGCTCGGCGAACCGGACCATCAGGGTCACCGCCACCAGCACGATCAACAGCGCGGGCAGGAGGCGGCGGGCCCGCCGCAGCCAGAAGGCGGACAGCGTGATCCCGTCCCGCCGGCGGTACTCGCCGAGCAGCAGGCCGGTGATCAGGTACCCGGACAGGACATAGAAGATGTCCACCCCGAAGAAGCCCCCTTGCAGCCACCCCACACCGAAGTGGAACCCCATGACCAACAGGACGGCCACGGCCCGGAGCCCGTCGAGGCCGATCACCCGACCCCGGCCGGTGGCCGACGGGCGGGCGTGGGGCGTCTGGTCGGCTTCGTTCATCGCTCGGTGGCCGACGCCGACAGCTCGGGCCACAACCGCGGGGACAGCCAGTTGTCGAAGGCGTGGGCCACGGCGGCACTGGCATTGTCGGCGAAGATGTCGTCCGGGTCGTAGGCCGGGGTGTGGATGCCGTCTGCCGCCCGCACCTGGACCCCGTCCACATGGGTCGTGAACACCCCCTTCGGGGACAGCAGTCCGCCATAGTCGATCACGCTGACCCGGCCCGGGAACTCGGTGGCCACCTCCTCGATGAGCTTGTCGTACAGCAGGCGACGCTGCGACGAGCTGCCCGGGGGCGGCCGGCCGGCCGCGGTGGTGCCCTCGTCCATGACCGGCATGGTGGCGAAGTCGACGTGGGCACCGTGGGCCGTGCCGATCCGCACCGCGGTGCGCATCTGGGACAGTTCGTAGCGCTGGAACGAGGGCTGGGTGATGTCGGACCACCGGCCGTTCCTCAACAGATCCTGGGTCTCCCACAGTCCGGCCACGAACAGCACGAGGTCGCCGCGGGCGGTGGCGGCCACGGGCCGGACATCGAGTGCCGGCCACTGGCGGGTGGCCGGGGTCGCCGAGTTGCAGGCCGGGAACATCGCCATCCCCGGACGGGACGGATCGTTGGATGCCTCCGTGGCGACGGCCAGACCGCACCCGAAGAGACTGCCGTTCACCACCCTCACCCCGGGCGGTGCCGTGGCCGCCAGCGCGTCGCCGAGGGCCAGAGCCGTGCTGTCCCCGAGGACCACCACCACCCCCGGGGGCCCGCCCCCAGGGGGCTGCGCCCGGTACCGGTCCACCCGCACCGCCGCCGCGGCCGGCGCCACCGTGCCGACGACGATCACCGCCACGGTCGCCCCGGTGAGGGCGACGGCGGGGCCGACGGCCCTGAGCGACCGCCAGAACGTGCCTTCGATGACCGGCCGCTCGACCAGGTAGTAGCTGGTGGCGGCCAGGGCGACGGTGGCAGCGACGCGGACGGCCAGCAACGGGAGGCCGGCCAGCCCGGTCCGGGTGTTGTCGAGGTACACGAACACCGGGTAGTGCCACAGGTAGACCCCGTAGGAGATGGTGCCCAGCCACACCAGGGGGGCCAGGGCCAACAACCGGGCCAGCGCACCGCCGGGGACACACACCACGGCGGTGATGACGGCCGCGGTCGACAACGCGCACAGGGCGAACCCGCCCTCGTAGGTCAGCGACGACGACCCACCGAGGAAGGACGACAGGGCGACGACGGCGGCCAGGCCGGCCGCCCCGAGGACCACCAGCCCACACCGGAGGGAGAGCGAACGAGCCGACGGGTCCATCCCCTCTTCACCCCGCTTCGTCTGGATGATGGTCATGGCGCAGGCCATGGCCGAGCCGACCAGGATGGACTGGGCGTGGGTGTCGGTCCCGAAATAGACGCGGGTGGTGTTGGCACCCGGGTGGAAGAGCAGGGCCATCTCGACGGCCGAGGCCACCGCCCCCACCACCGACAGGGCCAACAGCACCCGGATCCCCCGGGCGAAGGTCCGGGCCAGGTGCATGACGGCCAGGACCACGAAGGGCCACACCAGGTAGAACTGCTCCTCGACGGCCAGGGACCAGGTGTGGGTGAGGGGGGAGGCCGGCCCGGTGATCACGAAGTAGTTGCCGCTGGCGGCGATCTGCCACCAGTTGGAGAAGTAGAACAGGGCCGACAGGGCGCTCATCCGGAAGTCGGGGTAGAGCCCGGCCGGCTCGGCGAACCGGACCATCAGGGTCACCGCCACCAGCACGATCAACAGCGCGGGCAGGAGGCGGCGGGCCCGCCGCAGCCAGAAGGCGGACAGCGTGATCCCGTCCCGCCGGCGGTACTCGCCGAGCAGCAGGCCGGTGATCAGGTACCCGGACAGGACATAGAAGATGTCCACCCCGAAGAAGCCCCCTTGCAGCCACCCCACACCGAAGTGGAACCCCATGACCAACAGGACGGCCACGGCCCGGAGCCCGTCGAGGCCGATCACCCGACCCCGGCCGGTGGCCGACGGGCGGGCGTGGGGCGTCTGGCGCGGGCCGGTCGGCGCGGCGTCCGACACCGGTGCCGTCGGGGGCGCGCTACGCGGATCGGGCCCGGTCATCGGGTGCGGGGTCGTCGGGTGCGGGGTCATCGTTCGCCCGTCACCGGCTGTTCGCCGGGCCCGCGTGGGAGGAGGCCAGGATCAGCGGCCACAGCCGCGGGGACAGCCAGTTGTAGAAGGCATGGGCCGCGGCCGCGGACGAATTCTGAACGAAGGCGTTCCCGGGGGCATAGGAGGGTGTGTGCAGCCCGTCAGGAGTCCTCACCTGCACCCCGTCCAGGTATTCGGTGAAGACGCCGTGCGGGGTGAGGATCTTCCCGTAGTCGATCACACTCACCTTTCCGGGGAACTCACGGGCCACCTTGTCGATCAGGCCGTCGTAGAGGAGTCGCCGCTGCGGGGAGTCCTCGGGGAACGGGCGCTCGCCGAACGACGCGCCCACGGCGAGGGCGGGCATGGTGGTGAAGTCGACGTGGGCGCCGTGGGCCGTGCCGATCCTCACCGCGCTCCTCATCTGGGCCAGCTCGTAGCGCTGGAACGAGGGCTGGGTGATGTTGCTCCACCGACCGCTGATCAACAGGTCCTGGGTCTCCCACGACCCGGCCACGAACAGCACGACGTCGCCGGGGCGCGTGCCCTCCACCTTCTCCGCGTCCTTGGCCGGCCACTGTCGGCTGGCCGGGGTGGCCGAGTTGCAGGCCGGGAACATGTTCAGTTGCGGCTGTGGCGGGTTGTTCGACGCATTGGTGGCGATGGCCAGACCGCAACCGAAGAGCCCCCCGTTCGACACGGTCGTGCCCGGTGGGGCGGTGGCGGCCAGCGCGTACCCGAGGGTCAGGGCCGTGCTGTCGCCGAGCACCACCACCTCACGCGGGTTGCCGCCCGCCGCCGTGGACCGGAACCGGCCCACGTTGACCGCGGCGGTGGCCGGCACCACCGTGCCGACGATGATGACGGCGACGGTGGCCCCCATGAGGGCGACGGCGGGGCCGACGGCCCGGAGTGACCGCCAGAACGTCCCTTCCATCACCGGACGCTCCACCAGGTAGTAGCTGGCGGCCGCCAGGGTGACGGTGGCGGCGAACCGGGCCGCCAGCAGCCCGATCCCCGAGAGCCCGGTGCGGGCGGGGTCGACCACGATGAAGACGGGGTAGTGCCAGAGGTAGGCGCCGTAGGAGATGGTGCCGAGCCACACCAGTGGTCGCAGCGACAGGCCCTTGGCGATGGGGCCGCCGGGGACGCACACCGCACCGATGATGAGGGCGGCGGCCGACAGCGCCGACAGGAAGAACCCGCCCCGGTAGACGAACCCGGGGTCCGAGGTCCCCTCGAGGAGGTAGGTGAGGGCGAAGGTGCCGGCCAGGCCGGCCAGGCCGAGCACGGTGAGCAGGCCCCGCCACCGGTGGCTGGCGGCCCGGGGGGCCATCCCCTCTTCGCCCCGGTGCATCTGGACCATGGTCATCACACACGCCAGGGTCCCGCCGACCAGGATGGACTGGGCGTGGGTGTCGGTGCCGAAGTAGAGCCGGGTGGTGTCGACGCGCGGGTGGTAGAGCAGGGCCATCTCGACGGCCGAGGCCACCGCCCCCGCCGCCGACAGGGCCAACAGCACCCGGATCCCCCGGGTGAAGGAGCGGGCCAGGGTCATCACGCCCAACACCACCAGGGGCCAGACCAGGTAGAACTGCTCCTCGACGGCCAGGGACCAGGTGTGGGTGAGGGGGTAGACCGGTCCGGTGATCACGAAGTAGCTGCCGCTGGCGGCGATCTGCCACCAGTTGGAGAAGTAGAAGAGGGCCGACAGGGCACTCATCCGGAAGTCGGGGTAGAGCCCGGCCGGCTCGACGAACCGGACCAACAGGGTCACCGCCACCAGCACGATCAACAGCGCGGGCAGCAGGCGGCGGGCCCGACGCAGCCAGAACGCCGACAGCGTGATCCGTCCCCGACGGCGGTACTCGCCGAGCAGCAGCCCGGTGATCAGGTAGCCGGACAGCACGTAGAAGATGTCGAGGCTGAAGAAGCCGCCCTGCAGCCACCCCACACCGAAGTGGTAGCCCATGATGATCAAGAGGGCCACGGCCCTGATCCCGTCGAGGGCGGTGATGCGCTCCCGGCCGGTGGCCGACGGGCGGGCGTGGGACGGGCGGTTCGGTGCGGAAGGTGCCGGGCCCGCCGTCACCGGTGCGGGTGGCGGCGTTGCCGAGGGCGTCGGCGACGCGGCTGCGTGGTCCGGTGGAACCGCCTCGAGCTCGGTCATACTCCGCCCGTCACCGGACGGTCGGCCAGGCCGAGCGAGGCCACCGTCGGGAGGATGTCGGGCTGGAGCCACTCGCCCCCCGACCTGGTGATGTGCACCCCGTCGCTCCACCGGACGGTGATGCCGTCGATTACCGACTGGTAGCGGCCGTGGGGGTCGAGCAACCGGTTGAGGTCGACCAGGGTCACCACGCCGCTCTGCTGGCGGGCGACGCCTTCGAGCAGGTGGTTGAAGGCGTTGGCCCGGGCCGGGTCGTTCTCGGAGAACGGGGTGCCGTCGGCCGCCTCGTTGGGGGGGTCGACGTAGGGCATGGTGAACAGGACGACCTTGGCCCCGTCGGACGACAGGATGTCGATCGCCTGGTCGAGCTCGGCGGTCAGGTGGTCGTCCCAGGCCGGCTGGCCGATGTGCACCCAGCGTCCGCCGTAGAGGTGGTCGCTCACCTCCCAGCGCCCGACCCCCAGACCGACCACGTCGGGGTGGAGGCGGTCCACGCCGGCCTTCCAGGTCGAGCGCCAGTCGAGGCATCCCTCGGTCGGGGGCTCGACCACCCCGGCCAGGTCGACGTCGACATCGTCGAGATCACACCCGAGCTGCGCCCCGTCCAGGATGCGCACGCCGAATTGTCGGACCGAGTCGACGTACAGGCCGACCCCGAGGGTCAGCGCCACCGAGTCCCCGACGATCAGGAAGCGGATCGGACGGGTCGTGAACGCGTCGGCGGACACCAGGGACGCGTGCTCGGCCGGTGGGATCCGCCGACTCGCCCCTCCCGGGATCGCCACCACGGCGGCGGCCGGGGTCACGGTGGCCACCACCACCGCCACCGCGGCGGTCAGGGCGGCGGCGGCGGTGACCGTCGCCCCCGTCCACCCGCGGAACAGCCGTCCCGTGCGGACCGGCTCCTCGAGGGCGAAGAACGACACGGTGGCGACGGCGAAGGTGGCGGCGAGCCGGACCCCGAGCAACGCCGGTCCGCTCAACCCGGTGTGGGCGTGGTCGATCCACAGGAACAGGGGCCAGTGATAGAGGTAGAGCCCGTAGGAGATGCGACCGATGAAGACCAGGCCCCGGAGCGAGAGGGCCCGGGCCAGCAGGGACGAGGGGACGGTGACGCAGGTGAGGATCATCGCCCCGGCGGCCACCGCCACCAACAAGAAGCCCCCGCGGTACAGCACGGCGCTGACGCCGGGGAGCGCATGCCAGGCCCAGAACAAGAAGGCCAGCCCGACGACGCCCGGCACCGCCCACAGCCATCGTCGCCGTGGCGTCGAGGACCACCCGGCCGGCAGGATCGAGAACCGCTCGCCGGCGTGGGCGCCCACCGCGCCGAGGAACGACCCCACCAGCAGGGATTGGGCACGGGTGTCGGTCCCGTAGTACAGCCGGTCGATCGAGGACCCGGCCTCGTACAGGGCGAGCATGAGGGTGGCCGAGGCCAGGGCCCCGACGCCGGCCACCACCGCCAGCCTGGGGATCCCCCACCGGCGCACCACGAACAGGGCGACCAACGGCCAGACCAGGTAGTACTGCTCCTCGACGGCCAGCGACCAGGTGTGCAGGAACGGCGACGGCGCCGCGGCCTGGGCGAAGTACCCCTGGTCGGAGAAGATGAAGTGCCAGTTGGCCACGTACAACATCGTGGACAGGGCATCGGCCCGGACAGACGCCAGGTCGAGCGAGGTCCGGAAGACGTAGGCGTAGGCGGCCACCCCGAACACCAGCACCACCAGGGCGGGGAGGAGACGGCGCGCCCGTTGGGCCCAGAACCGCCCGAGGCGGACGCTCCCCGTGGCGGCCAGCTCCCGGCAGAGCAGCGTGGTGATCAGGAATCCCGACAGGACGAAGAACACGTCCACCCCGAGCAGCCCTCCCCCGGTCCACGAGATGCCCGCGTGGTAGCAGAGCACCGCCAGCACGGCGAGGGCGCGGATCCCGTCCAGGGCGGCGAAGCGCCGGAGCGTCCCGCCCTCCGGCTCGGTCCGGGGTGCCTCGGGCAGGACGGCACCGGGGGCGGTGGTCTCGGGGCGGGGCGGCAGCGAGGTGTCGCCCTGTTGGGGCGCAACGCTGGTCACAGGGGACAACCACTATCCCACGACCGCCAGCGGTGCTGGTGGCGGGACCGGTGCGGCCGGCTCGACCGGTGCCGCGGGTGTCGCGGGTGCAGCCGGGGTGACGACCACCGTGATCGGTCCCGCGTGACCGCCCGGGGACGGGGCCGGTTCGTCATGGTGCGGGGGTGCCGGCCACGACACAGGAGATCGCCTGATCGATGGAGGCCGCGCTGCCGACGGCGGGGCCGGCCCCGCACCGGGCGAGGGTGGCCGCCGACGGGGCGAGGGGGGCGCCGGCGTGGTCGACCCCGGTCCACACCCAGGCATCGGCCTGGCGGACCGGGCGCTGGCCGGTGGCCGCCGTGATCAACAGGGCGGTCGTGCGTACGAGGTGGAGCCGCTCGTAGAGCGGGAGGTGGGCCGGGTCGGGGATCACCACCGTCGTCACCCCCCAGCCGTCGAGGGTCTTCCGGACGGCGGTGACCTCCTCTGCGGTGATGGTCTGGGGGGACTGGGAGATCGAGAGGTTCCCGAGATCGCGCTGGCCCTCGCGCTCGGGTCCCGCCCGGGCGAGGAGGGAGCCGGGGCCCCCACCCCCGGGCATGTCGTAGTGCATGTCGTCCACCGCCTGCCAGGTCATGGCGCTCTGGAGGAGGGCGAACGGCACCGGGAAGGCCAGCAGCACCTGGCGTCCCTCGAGGCGCGGGGCGACCGTCCGGAACCACGGGGGCAGCACGACCGCCTGGGTGGTGAGCGGGAGCCCGTCCGTGAAGTACACGCCCAACGGGACGAGGGCGATGGCGGCCACCGCCACGCCGGCCGACGCGCCGGCCCAACGGCGCCAGGGCCCGTCGCCGCCGGCCCGCCGAGGCCGGGGCTCCCCCGCCACCCGGCGAACGATGGCGCCACGGGTGTGGTCGACGACCAGCCCGAGCAGGACGGCGGCACACAGGTAGGTCACCACCAGGAACCGGCTGGGGATCACGTTGTCCATCAGCGGGAGGCGGACGAACAGCCGCCACGGCGTCCAGTGGTGGAACGCCAGGCCGAGCGAGAGGGGCACCGAGACGGCACCGACCACGGCGAACAGCCACAGTCGGAGGTCGCGTCGCCACGCCACCAGTCCCACGACCACCACCGCCACCAGCCCGATCCCGAAGTACTGGGCGGACAACGACGGGCCCTGGTAGCCGCCGAACAACCGGTGGGCGAGGGAGTTCGGCGAGACGGGTGCCGGACGGAGGAAGTACCTGAGGTCGGTCCCCCCGTAGCTGATGAGCGATCCCGGCCCCCAGACGGGCCCGGCGAGGTGGGCGGGACCGGCCAGGGCGAACCACACCGGGTAGGCCAGCAGCACCGCCGCGCTGGTGGCCGCCGCCCCGAGCCCCGTGGCGGCGTGGCCCACCCGCTCCCGCAGGAGCCGGCGCCGACGGACGAGGGCCACACCCACCAGCAGCACCACGCCGATGCCGGCGGCGATCAGGGTGATCACCAGGGCCTCGGACCCGATGAAGAACTGGGCGGCCACCAGCACGCCCAGCACCACGCCCGACGGGACGGCCCGGCGGCGCTGGCGGACGAGGATCTCGTCCAGACAGGCCACCATCAGGGGAGGGACGGGTGCCATGCCCAGCATCAGATGGGCATCGGTGAGGCTGATCAGGACGAAGGGCGAGAAGCCGTAGAGGAGGCCGCCGGCGAAGGCGGCCGGCGACCAGGCCACGAAGCGGCGCAGGAGGGCGAACATGGCCAGGGCGGACAGCACCGGGCTCAGGGTGAGGGCGACGTTGAGCGAGGCGATGGGGCCGAACAGCCAGGTCACCGGGGCCAGCACCACGCCGGCACCCGCCACGGCCGTGTTCGACAACAGGTTCACGCCGTGGGGATGGAACATCGCGGTGGAGTAGAGCGGGTCGAGGCCGTGGGCGATGGCGTAGGCCGGCCAGGCGAGGAACCAGGTGAACAGCGAGGTGTCCCCGCAGCCGCAGGTGGTGGTCGAGGTGGGGTGCTGCGACCAGACGTTCCACCAGACCACCAGCGCCAGGGCCAGGTAGCCGGCGGTGGCCAGCCCGTAGGTCCGGACCGCGTGGAGCGGGGCCGGTGGCGCGCCCGGCCCACCCTCGTCGGGACCGGGCCCGGCCGAGGGGCCGGCCCCCACCGCCGCAGGCCCCGCAGGGGCGCGGTCGGTGGTGGTCACCGTGGCTCCGGCGGCGTCGCCACGGCGCGGCGTCGACGAGGACCGCCACTGGCCGATGAGTCGATCACCTCGGAACCTTCACTCCCCCGTAGCCGGCCCACCGGGCCCTCCCGTGTGCGGCTGAAAGGGAAATGCTAGGGGGCGGTGGGGCCCGGGTCCATCCGCCCCCCCTCGCCGTGGGGCCCGCCGAGCGCGGCCGGCGGTGGTTCCCCGTCCGGCCCCTCCCCCGGCCGGGCGGCCGTGCCATCGGGCAGGACGGCGCGCCGTCCGCGCTCCCAGGACGGCGCCCCGGCGGCCACCACCGCCCACATGGCCACGATCCACCACCCGGCCAGGGCGGCGAACTCGGTGACCCGGTGCACCGTCGTCTCGAGCCACGGCTCGATGGCGCCCACCCCCGTGACCAGGGCACCGCCGATGGCGGTGAGCCCGCCGGCGAGGGCGACCCAGGACCACCAGTCATTGCCCACCCCGCCGGCCCGCCGCACGCGGGAGAGGACGAGCCCACCCACGACGGCGATGGGGGCGGCCAGCACCAGCACGTGGAGATAGGGGGCCATGCCGTCGGCGGTGGCCCGGGCCCGCCCAGGCCAGGTCCCGATGGGTGAGTGCGAGGACGAGGTCACCCCGCGGGCGTGGATGACGCGCATCAGGACGGGCCAGGCCCCGATGGCGGCGAGTTCGGCGGCCCCGAGCACGAGCGGTCGCCACCACCGTCGTCGCCGCTCAACAGCCGGGATGGCCAGGAGCGACCGGAGGGCGATGAGCACGATGAGGGCGGCCCCGGTGGCGAGCCCTTCGTTCTTGGTCATGCCGGTGACCAGCACGAGGATCACCGCCGCGCCCTGCTCGGCCCGACGCCCACCGAGCTGCAGCCCGTAGGCCATGGCGCCGACCGCGGCCATCGACCAGAGCGGGTCGGCGTACCCGTTGGTCGTGAACGGCTCGGTGATCCCGAAGCCGACGAAGACGAGCGCCACCGCGGCGACCACCCCCACCACCATCGGGGCGAAGGCCACCGGTCCCCCTCCTTCCCCGGCGGGCCCGGGTGCCCCTCCGGCCCCGGTCGTCCCGGTTGGCGGACCTGCCCCGGACACCGCGGATGCCCCGCCTGCCCCTCCCGGCCCGGTCGCCCCGGGCGCCGGACCGGGTCGGGCACAGAGGCGGGCCGCGCAGGTCCGGCCCCCCTCGACCAGGGCGAAGGCCGCCGCCGCCAGCGCACAGGTGTTGAGGAGCGCCACCACCACCACGCCCAGGCGCACCGACTGGTCCCCGGTGACGCTGGCGGCCACCGCCGCGGACGCGCTGATGAGGGGCGGGTAGACGCTCTGGATGAGCGGGACGTCGTTCACCCGCATCTTGACGAGCAGCTGGTGGTGGGACTGGAGGAACCACCCGGCCCGGAGCAACCACACGGCGCGCGCGTCGAACCCGACGGTGGGCGTGCCCAGCCCGCGGAGGCACCAGATACAGGCGGCGAGGACCGCCACCGCCCCGACGATGCCGGCGACCCGGTAGGACGTGCCCGTCGGCGACCCATCCGGAGCGGGGACCGGCAGGGGCCGCAGCTCGGGCCGCGCCGACCAGACCGCCAGGACGGCTCCGGCGGCCAGCACCGACAGGCCCACGAACCACGCCATGAACGACCCGCCGGTGGCCAGGTAGCAGGTCGCCGCCACCGCGGCCACGACGGCGCCGGCCAGCGGGACCAGCGGCACGGTGATCCAGCGCAGCCCGACGAGCGCCATCGCCGGGAGCAGCCCAGCGAGCGCGAGCACGGCGAGGGTGGCGGTGGCGGCGGGGACCGTGGTCACGGGCGGCTCACCGCCGGGTGACGGTCACAGCGGAGGTGCCGGCGGTGGGCCGTGACCGGCGACGGAGGCCCCGGTCCCGACCCGTACCTGCGTCCTCCCCCCGGCACCGGTGTACTGGGCCACCACGACCGTGCCGAGGCAGGCGCCGGGCCCCGCGACACCGTCCCGCAGGGACAGTCGCGCCGTGGCGGTCGAAGGTGAGTCGGCGATGGTCACCCAGCTGCCCACCCCCTTCAGCAGCGTGATTAGGTCGGCGAGGTCGTCGACGAGTTCGACCGGCTGCCCCGGAGTCACCAGGCTGTGGGCCTGGACGTCGAGGCACTGGTAGAAGGCGTCGTCCAGCTTGGCGTCGTGGGCGGTGCGGGACTCCAGCTGGACGCCCACGGTCCGGTTGCCGCGGACCGCCTGTCCGGCCAGCCCGACCAGGGCCACGACGGCCACGACGACGCCGGCGGCGACCACCAGTGCCGGAGGGAGGCGGCCGACCCCTGGGCCCCGGCCGGGTGCTCCGTGCCTGCTCACGACCGGCGACACTACCAGGGGGTCCCCGGCCGGCCACGGTGCGCCGGGACCCCCGTCGCCGAACCGCCAACGCACCACACCACGACCGCCGTGAGAGGATGCACCGTTGTGATCGGGTCGGAGGTGCGAGCGGTGTCACCCGAGACGGGGGGCGTCGGCGATGAAGGCCCCGAGGGTGCGGGCCCCGACCCGGCCCGGGCCCCGGCCGGGTCGGACCGGCGGAGGACCGTCGCCCTCCACCTGGCCGTGTTCGGTGGGTTCGTGCTGCTCGGGGTGGTGCTGTGGTGGCACGTGTGGATCACCGGGCACCCGACCACCACCATCTCCTGTCAGTGCGGTGACCCCAGCCAGGAGCTCTGGTTCCTGAGCTGGACGCCGTGGGCCGTCGTCCACGGCCATTCGCCGTTCCTCACCAACGCCATGTACACCGGGCAGGGCGGGGCCAACATGATGGTCAACACCTCGTGGATGCTGCCCGCCGTCGTGCTGGCCCCGGTGACCTGGCTGTTCGGGCCCATCGCCTCGTTCAACGTGGCCGCCACCCTGGCGCCGGCGCTGTCGGGGTGGTGCTTCTTCCTGGCCGCCCGTCGGGTGACCACCCTCGTGCCGGCCCAGATCCTCGGTGCGCTCCTGTTCGGCTTCTCCCCCTTCGTCCTGTGGAACGACCCCTTCGGCCACGTGAACTTCACGCTGCTGTTCTTCCTGCCCCTGGCGTTCCTGCTCCTCCACGACCTGACCATCGCCCACCGCCGGTCCGCGGTGTGGAACGGGGTGTGGCTGGCCGTGCTCATGGTGGCCGAGTTCTTCACCAGCACCGAGATGCTGGCCATGGGCGTACTGATCATCGGCCTCACCCTGGTGGCCGCGGCCGCCATGGCACCCCGCAACGCCTGGCACCAGCGCCGCCGGCTCCTCACCGCCTTCGCCACCACCGCGGCGATCGTGGCGGTGGCCCTCGCCTATCCGGCGTGGTTCATCCTGGCCGGCCCGCGCCGCATCGTCGGGGCGCCGTGGCCCGACGCGCCCCAGTGGGGGACGACACCGTCGGCCCTGGTCGACGCCGGCGTGCGGGTCCACCAGAGCTCCTACTTCAACATCACCGGCGGCTACTACGGGGGAGCCGGCCCGAATGCCGGCCCGGTGCACCTGCCCAGCCTCATTTACTTCGGCGTGCCGCTCGTCGTCCTGCTGGTGGTGTCGGTGGTCACCTGGTACCGGTGGCGGCTGGCCTGGGCCGTGGCCATCGGCACCGTCATCGCCTGGCTGTTCTCCTTCGGGACCACCCTCGGCTTCCGGCCGGGCGGCGGCGGCCAGGACAGCCGGTGGTGGTTGCCGTGGCGGCTGTTCGCCCACCTGCCGCTGGTGGCCGACATCCTGCCCATCCGCTTCGGGGTGATCGTGACCTTCGGCGCGGCCATGCTGCTGGCCATCTCACTCGACCGGTGGGCGACCGTCCTCGCCACCGCGCTGGCGCGGCGCCGCGGCGGGCACGCCACCACCTCTCGCCGGCGCCGGCCCCGGATCGTGGCGGCCTGGCTGACCGGCATCGTGGGCGCAGCCGTCCTCGTGCCGGTGGCGCTGACCAACTCGGTGCCCTTCACGGTGGTGTCGACACCGATACCCGCCTGGTTCAGCGTCGACGCACCGCGGCTCCCGGCCGGGACGGTCGTGCTCGTCCTCCCCTTCGCCGGCCAGCGCGCCATGGGATGGCAGGCCCAGACCGGCCTCCACTTCGACCTGGCCGGGGGGTTCGCCGTGGTGCCCGATCCGAACGGCACATCGGAGTTCGTCGCACCGCCGGGGGGAGCGGTGGCCTTTCTCGGTCGGCTGTCGTCCGACCCGGAGTCACTGCAGGACACGCCGTTGCCTGCGACCGCCCAGCAGGCCACCGAGGTCCGTGACGCCATCGAGCGCTGGCACGTCGGGGTGACCGTCGTCACCGGGGAGGGAAGACAGCCCCTCTACTCGGTGGCCTTCGTCACCGCCGTGTACGGACGTGCCCCGGTCTTCCGCCACGGGGTCTGGGTGTGGACGGGGCCACCGTCGTCGGTGCCCGTCACCATCACCGCGTCGACCGTGGCCACGTGCAGCGCCGCAACGTCGGGCGCACCGTCGGGCGCCCCGGCCCATGCCGGCGTCGCCCGGTGCGTCCTGGCACCGCAGACGACCGCCGCCCCGGATGCGCCGGCCGTGCCGGCATGACCACCGCCCCGCCGCCGGCGGTGAGCAGCGGGCCGAGGGAGGAAGAGCCCCCGGCCGGCGACACCCCCCGGGCCGCCGCGGGCACCGACGAGCTCGGGGGTGGCG
>CAZNLF010000004.1:19700-25946 GCA_964573595.1 uncultured Acidimicrobiaceae bacterium
ACCTGGTTCCTGGCGGCCACGGCCCATGCGGTCGCCCACGGCCACAGCCTCTTTTTCACCACCGCCCTCAACTACCCCGACGGGGTCAACCTCACCTACAACACCCAGATGCCGCTACTCGGCCTGTTGGCGACCCCGCTCACGCTGACCGCCGGGCCCGTCTCGAGCCTCAACCTCCTGATGTGGGCCGCCTTCCCGCTGTCGGCCACCTCGATGTTCCTCGTCCTCCGGCGCTGGACCACGTGGGTGCCGGCCGCCTTCGTCGGCGGCCTGGTCTACGGCTTCTCCCCGTACATGGTCGGGCAGTCCACCGCCCACCTCCACCTCATCTTCGTCCCCCTGCCCCCGTTGATCCTGCTGGCGACCTTCGAGCTCTTCGTCCGCCGGTCATGGCGGGCATGGCGGGCGGGACTGCTCCTCGGCCTGCTGGTCGCCGGACAGTTCCTCATCTCCTCGGAGATCCTGGTGACCACCGTCCTCGTCGCCGTGGTCGGTCTGGTGGTGTTGGCCATCGCCCGGCCACGAGAGGTCGTCCCCGCCCTTCGGTTCGCCACCACCGGCCTCTTGTCCGCACTGGCCGTCACCGCCGCCGTGCTCGCCTACCCGGCGTCCGTGTTCCTGGGCGGCCCGGAGCGTTACCCGTCGACCGTGGGCCCGGGCAGCGGGCTCCTCATCCGGTCCGACCTGTTGGGTCCGGTGCTGCCGACCTCGTTCGAGCGGCTGGTTCCCACCGCGTGGGCGTCGGCCGGCAACTCGCTCACCTCCCTCCACGTGACCTCGGAGAACGGCGCCTACCTCGGGGTGCCGCTCCTCGTGGTCCTCGTCTGGCTGGTCCTGCGGTTCCGCCATCTCCCATGGATGCGGTTCGCCGCGGCGATGGCCGTCGTCGCCTTCGTGCTGTCGCTGGGCTCGCCGTTGAGCGTGGACGGGCGCTCGACGGGCATCCCCCTGCCCGGCGCCGTCCTCGGCCACCTCCCCCTCGTCGACCAGCTCGTGCCGTCACGGATCTCGCTGTTCTGCTGGCTCTTCGTCGCCGTGGTGCTGGCGCTCGGGACCGACGCGCTGCGAGCGGCACCGAGCCCCGGCCACGACCGGGTGCCGCGCCCGGTGCAGTGGGCCGGGCTGGGACTGGTCGGAGCGCTGGCGATCGCCTCCCTTCTGCCCCGGTGGCCCAACCCCACCGCGCCGACCGGCGTCCCGCCCTACTTCACCTCGTCCGCCGTCGAGCGGATCCACCCGGGCACCGTGGCCCTCACCTACCCCTACGGCGCGCCGCTGCATGCCCAGCCGATGGTGTGGCAGGCCGTGGCGGGCATGCGCTTCTCGCTGATCGGCGGGTACGCGCTGGTCCCCGACAAGGACGGCGTGCCCACGCTGTTCCCGTCCCTGCTCGCGCCCCCGGCCGTCGAGCAGTTCCTCCTCGAGCAAGACGGTGGGGTCCCCTTCTACTTCGCTCCGGCCATCACCGACGACGCCGAACTGGTCACGGAGGTGCGCCAGTTCCTCGTCCGCTACCACGTGGGGGTGGTGCTCGTGGACCCCACGGTGCGCCAAGCCGGTGCCGTCGAGCGCCTGGTGAGCCGGTCGCTCGCTCGGCCGCCGGTCACCGGGGACGGGATCGACGCCTGGTACGACGTGCAGGGGGACCCGGCGCTGTCGGCACCGGTGGCTCCCTCGGCTCCCTCGGCACCGGCGACATGAGGCCAGCGGCGTGATGGGCACGCTCACCGACACCGGGGCGGCGGGAGGAGCCGACCGGACCGTCGTGCCCCGGGGACGGCCCGGTCCGGGGTCCGACACCGGCCGGGCCGCGGGGCTGCGCCGGTGGTGGGACGCGTCGCGGGTGGGGATGGGGATGGCCCTCTCCCGCATCGTGGTCGGTGTCCTCATCGCCCATTTCGTCGTGGTGCTCGCCCCCCAGGACGTGCTCCACTCGAAGCTCGGCACGCTGAGCAACGGCTCGTGGCTCGGGGCGTTCGACCGGTGGGACGCCTCCTACTACACGACCATCGCCGCCCACGGCTACCCCGCGCACCTGCCCGATGCCCGGGCGTTCTTCCCGGGCTACCCGCTCGTGGTCCGGGTCGCCCACGTGGTGACCGGCGGGTTGCCGAGCTACACCCAGGCCGCCTGCCTGGTGTCCTTCGCGGCGTTCGGCCTGGCCGCCGGGCTGCTCCACCCACTCGTGGGGCGGCGGTTCGGGGGTCGTGCCGCCCTGGTGTCGACCGCCCTGTTCTGCTGGTTCCCGACGTCGGTGTTCTACCTGGCGCCGTACTCGGAGGCGCTCTTCGCCCTGGAGATCGTGACGGTGGCCGTGCTCCTCGACCGGGGTCGGTGGTGGTTGGCCGCGCTGGTCGCCGGGTATGCCACCGCCACCTCACCGGAGGCGGTGGTGCTCACGGCGGCCCTGGTGGTCGCGGCCATCGTCGCCCGTCGGGGGATCTGGCGCACCGTCGGCTACGCCGTCGTCGGGTCACTGGGCGTGGCCGGGTACATGGCCTACCTGGGTGCCAGGTTCGGGCGCCCACTCGCCTTCGCCCAGGTGCAGACCGACTTCCACCGGACCGTGGTCTTCCCCTTCGTGGGCATGGCCCACAACGTCGTCGCCGTCGTCCACGTGCTCACGGCCCACCGGGCGGACCCGGCGATCCTCCCCAACCTCAGCGCCGACGCCCTCTGGTCCAACATCGCCTTCATGTGGGTGGTCAACGATGCCGTCCTGGTGCTGGCCGCCGTCGCCCTCGTCGTACTGGTGGTCCGGTCCGTCGGCGACCACCGGGGCCTCCGGCCGGCCGGGGCCCGGGTGCCGGCCCCGTGGATCGTGGTGCTGGGGGGTGTCGTGCTCATCGCCTCCGGCACCGTCATCCACCAGGCCGGGTACGCCTCGACGGAGTCGGCGGCCAGGATGGTGAGCGTCGCCTTCCCTCTCTACGTGGGCCTCGCCCTGGTGCTCCGGCGACGGCAGTGGCCGCTCGTCCTCGGGCTGGGCCTCTCGATGGCGGCGGCCATCGTCGTCCAGGTGCTGTTCAACCTCGGGTACTGGGTCACGTGAGGCGCCGGGTCCCGTGAGCGGCGACAGCGAGGCGATACCGTCGCCACCCGAACAGGCGGGCCCACCCGCCGCCGAGGGCCGCCTGTCCTCGCGCCCGCCGACGGGGCCGCCCGCCACCGACGGGACCGGCGAGCCCACCCGTCCCGTCGCTGACGGAGCGAAGGAGGGATCGGCGACGGCCATCCCGTTCCGACTGGGCAACCGGCCACCGCTCACGGGGATCCGGGCGCTCGCCCTGTCCACCGTCCTCGTGTACCACTCCAACTTCAAGACACTGCCGGGAGCCTGGGTCGCCCTGCAGATCTTCTTCGTGCTGAGTGGCTTCCTGATCACCGCCATGCTGTCCAGCGAGGGGATGCGCAACGGCAGGGTGAGCCTCAAGCAGTTCTACGGCCGGCGGGCGGTGCGCCTGGTCCCGCCGCTGGTGCTGACCGTGGTGCTGCTGGCCATCTATGCCTCGTTCGTGCACGTGGCCGACGCCTCCCAGCGCCTGTGGGGGGACAGTGCGGCGGCGATGTTCTACTACGCCGACTACCGCCAGGCCTTCGGCCACGCGCCCTTCTTCGGGTACCTGGCCCAGACCTGGTCGCTCTCCGTGGAGGAGCAGTTCTACATCATCTGGTCGATCCTGCTCGTGGTGGCGGTGGCCGTGCACCGTCGGCGCCTGGCCTACGTGTTCGCCGTCGTCGGTCTGGTCGCCAGCGTGGGCGACCGACTGTGGCAGGTCTACAGCGTCGCCCACTTCTACACACCGAAGAACGTGGCCTTCACCCGCGTCTACTACGCGTTCGACACCCGGGCCGACGCCCTGTTCATCGGGTGCCTGCTCGGCCTGCTCGCCACCGACGGCTTCCTCCAGCACTGGAGGCCATGGGCCATGCGGACGCTCACCGTGGCCGCCATCGCCTCGACCGGCGTGCTGGTGTGGACCCTGCTGGGCGCCCCGCTGTTCCGCGAGAACGTGGTGGTGTGGTGGCTGCCGCTCTCGACGGTGGCGTCGGCGGTGGTGATCACCTACTTCGTGATGCACCCGACGAGCATCGCCTCCCGGCTGGTCGGGATCGGTGTCCTGGTGTTCATCGGCGACCTGTCCTACACGGTCTACCTCCTGCACTTCCCCGTGTACCTGGCCATCACCCCCGGCCAGTACGGGACCCACTGGTCGTACTGGCCCACCCAGCTGGCCCGCCTGGCCGTCATCTTCGGCATCGCCATCGCCAGCTGGTTCCTCATCGAGAAGCCGTTGGCGCGGTGGAGGCAGCGCTCGGCGGCACGGTGACCCCATTGGCGCCGCTGGCGCCGGTGACCCCATTGGCGCCGGCCGAACCGTCCGTCACCGTGACGGCCATGTCCCCCACCCGGCCCACGTAGCCCGGCCGGCCCGGCGACGAGGGATGCCAGGTGCCCAGTTCGACCGAGCGGTCCTCCGAGCCGGTCGTGAGGTAGCCCGGACCGAACTGGGCCTTCCAGAAGTGGTTGACCGTCGGCCGGTAGCCCGACTGGTCGAGCCGGTTGACCAGGCCGACGAACCGTTCGACGTCGAGCAGTCGGCCGGTACCCGTGCCCGCGCCGTTGTCCCCGACGAATACGCTCCCCTCGCGGTCGAGACGCGGGGTCACGAGGGTGTAGAGGCGACCCACCTGCGGATCGCTGACCGTCCCGAGCGGTGGGATGGCCGCCACCCTCACCACCGCGAGCACGCCGGCGACGAGGCCGAGGGCGCACAGCCCCGACCGGAGCGGGGAGGGCCCGGCGGCGCGGCGCATGACGCGGCCGACGGTCCCGGCGCGCCCGACGGCCGGCGGCAGGTCGAGCACGCCCACGGCGACGAGGACGGCGAAGGGCAGGGCCACGGCCCACACCACCAGGTAGCCGAAGACCGGCCCGACCACCCGGGTGACGGCCACGGCCGTGGCCACCGTGCCCACCAGTCCGAGGACGCCGAGCCCGGCGGCGAACCGGTTGCGCTGGCGCACGCCCACGACCACCACCACCGAGGCCAGCAGCACCACCAGGACCGACACCACGACGACCGAGACCACGTGGTGGGGCGTCCGGCCGAGATAGGACCGCATCACCTCCGCCGGCCCGTGCACCAGCACCCCGTAGACCGCAGCCACCGACCAGAGGGCCGCGCCCGCCGAGTGGCCCGGGTGGGGGGCGCGGAAGAACCGCACGATGAGGGTCAGGTTCCCCGGATGGTTGGTCAGCTGCTGGACCAGCGGGGGCACCCACATGAGCACGAATGCCACGGCACCGGCTGCCGCCCACGCCCACTGTCGCCTCCCCCACGGGATCGGGCCACCCCTCCCCCACCGGGTCACACTCCGGGGATGCCCCGGCGCGTCGACCACCGGAGGGCCGGCCCGGTGCCTCCGATCGGCGATCGCTGTGACCAGCCAGGTACCGCCGGCCGCCGCCACGAGGGCGACGACCGGCGGGAGCGCCGAGATGTTGGTTTGGATGACGAACGAGGCCACCAACACCGCACCCACCAGCGACAGGGCCGAGCGGTCCATCGCCGCGCCGCACAGGATGACCAGAAGGAGCAGCGGGAAGATGATCACCATCGGGTTCCACGGGCTGACCAGGCCGCCGAGGTCACCTTCCGAGTAGGTGGTGCTCGCCGGGCCCGCCGCGGCCAGCAGCCAGGCCAGCAGGCAGATCCACAGGGCCGCCCACAGGGTGCGCGTCGGGGTGGTCCAGCGGCGGACCACCGCCAGGCAGGCGACGGCGGACAGGGCGTTGATGAGCGTCGCGCCGACGAACAGGGCGCGGGCGCCGGACCCGAGCACCCGGTAGGCCGGGGAGAGGAGGTAGAAGTAGGTCGGCCCCGGGTGGTTCCACCCGTTGTGGTCGAACACCCCGAGCTGCTGGCTCCACTGGAGGGCCCGCCGGGTGTGCAGGTCGATGAGGGCGAGGTCGTCCGGCAGGTAGAGGTGCCCGCCCGGTGCGGCCAGCAGGCGTCCGACCGCCACCGCGAACGGGGCGACCACGATGGCGAAGGCGATGACCGTGACCCAGGGCGACGGGGGGAAGGCCCCGGTGGGCGGCCGACGCCGGCGGTGACGACCGTGCGTGCCGCGCCCCGGGGCGTCGGTCACCGGTGGGGGTGCCGGGCCGGGTTCGTCAGCCTCGATGAGGCCGTGTTGAGGCTCGCCACCCATGGACCGCCGATTGTACGGCCCTACCGT
>CAZNLF010000004.1:26046-30574 GCA_964573595.1 uncultured Acidimicrobiaceae bacterium
GTGGCCGCGGCGGGGCGGGATCAGAAGCTCGGGACGTAGCCCCCGCGGCCCATCTGCTCGCTCTCGAAGGGGTCGACGGACTCGTCGACGCCGCCACGGACCTCGGTCACCCACGCCAGCCGGTCGCGCAGGATGCGATCGACCCCGCCCTGGAGGGTGGACGAGCTGACCGCGCAGGAGCTGCAGGCCCCTTGGAGCTGGACCTCGACGACACCGGTGGCGACGTCGGCCGACAGGAGGGCGAGGTCGCCGCCGTCGGCCTGCACCGCGGGGCGCATGAGCTCGATGAGGCTGTTCAACTGGGACAGCCGCTCACCCCGCTCGGCGTCGCTCAGCTCGGCATCCGGGACCTCGTTCGACCCCGCACCCGGGACGTCGTTCGACCCCGCAGCCGGGGCGCCGTCCACGGCCGCTACTCCGTCCGCCTGATGGTCAGCCTGTTCTGGGTCCATTGCACTTCCCTCACGGTGTGGCCGTTCGCTCGACGTGGCGGTCGTCCCCGTCGCCCCACCAGTCTGCCGTGTCCGGGCTGGCGTTCGAACATCGGGGCCGAAGACAGCCGGCCGGGTGCCCCCCTCCGTGTCTGCGATCATCGCCGGCGGCGGTTACGATGCCTTGTGCCCATGGTGCGACCCGCCACCCGTCTCGGGCCGATCGGACTCGTCCTACCGACCTTCGTCCAGGACACGGTGCCCCCGTGGGCAGCGGCATACGGCCCGAGCGGAGCTCCGACCCCTGCAGACGCCGATCCCCTGGCCGAGCTGGCCGACGTCTGTTCCCGTGCCGAGGAGTTGGGGGCTGACGCCCTCTGGGCCTGTGACCACCTGTTCTGGCACGGCCCGGCGCTCGAGTGCGTGGTGGCGCTCACCGTCGCCGCCACGGCCACGACCCGGGCCACCCTGGGGACCTGCGTGATGCAGCTGCCCCTGCGCCGGGGGGCCGACGTGGCCAAGCAGGCGGCGACGATCCAGAGCCTGTCCCAGGGCCGGTTCGTCCTGGGCGTCGGGGTGGGCAGCCACCCCGGCGAGTACGAGCAGGCCGGCGTGGACTACGCCGGCCGCGGGCGCAGCCTCGACGCCGGCATCGCCGAGCTGAAGCGCTCCTGGGCCACCGGGCAGGGACGGGCCCGCGGCAACACCGGGCCGGCCGCCACCCTCTCGGAGCGCTACCGGCAGCTCCCCGAGCCGGCTTCCGTGCCGGTCTGGGTGGGTGGGAGCTCCGAGGCCGCCCTCCATCGGGCCGCCACCCTCGCCGACGGATGGATGCCGCTCTTCCTCAGTCCGGGACAGTACCGCGACGCGGTCGAGCGCCTGGCCAAGGAGGCGGACCGGGCCGGGCGGCGGGCCGACGAGGTGACCAGGTCCATCGTCTTGTTCATCTCCATCGACGATGATGCGGACACCGGGCGCCGCCGGGGTAGCGGATGGATGTCGTCCCTCTACGGGATTCCGGCCAAGGCGTTCGAGCGCCACCTGGTGAGCGGCACCGCTGCCGAGGTGGCGGCCACCGTCTCCGCATACCGGGAGGCCGGCGCCGAGCACGTCGCGGTCTATGTGACGGCCGACGAGCCACTGGAGCAATTCGAGAGGCTGATCGCGGCCCTCTCCGATCGACGCGCCCGGGCCGAAGCCGCGAGCGCAAGAGGATAACGAGGACCCCATGGACCGAACCGCGCACATCGCAGGCATGTCGATGACCCCGATGAACCGTCGGGACCGCACCGCCGAGGAGATGGCGCTCCAGGTGGTGGGCGAGGCCCTCGCCGATGCCGGGGTGGATCCCGCCGACGTCAACCTCGTCGTCTTCGGCAACGCCACCGCCGGAAGGCTGATCGACCAGGCCTGCCTGCGCGGCCAGTCGTTCCTGAGCGAGGCCGGGCTGCGCAACGCCGGCATCGTGAACGTGGACAACTCGTGTGCCGGTGGATCCTCGGCGCTGCACCTGGCCACGCTGGCCACGCTGGGCGGCACCCGAACGGTGCTGGCCGTCGGGGTCGAGAAGATGTGGACCGGTGACCGCGCCGGCACCCTGGCCGGCATCGAGGACGGCGTGCCGCTCATCGACCGCACCTACCTGCACACCGAGCTCGAGAACGCCTCGGGCTCGGTGCTGATGGCTCTCAACGCCGGGTGGGCACAAACCCTCATCGACGAGCGGGGTGCCACCGTGGAGCAGTTCGCCGCCGCCGCCGTGAAGGCCCGCCGGAACGGCGCCCTCAACCCCAATGCGCAGTTCCAACAGGAGGTCACCATCGACGAGGTCCTCGGCTCCCCGGCCATCGTGTACCCGCTGACCCGGCTGATGTGCTCCTCGTTCACCGACGGCGCGGCGGCCGTGGTCCTCTCGTCCACGCCGGCACCTGGGGCCCCGCGGATCCGGGCCAGCACCATCCGATCGGGGAACGGGGACATCGACTACCACGAGCGCCTGGGGGAGACGGCCGCCGCCGCCTGGGAGGACTCGGGCATCGACCCGGTCGACGTGGACATCGTCGAGCTGCACGACGCGACGAGCCCCGAGGAGCTCTTCGCCCTCGAGTCCCTGGGGTTCTTCAAGCCCGGGGACTCGGGACCGGCGACGGTGGCCGGGGACACCTCGATCGGGGGGAAGGGCCTGACGGTCAATCCCAGCGGGGGCCTCGTCAGCCGGGGTCATCCCCTGGGTGCCACCGGTATCGCCCAGGTGGTCGAGCTGGCCACCCAGCTGCGCGGCCTGGCCGGGCCGAGGCAGGTTGACCGGGCCCGATTGGCGGTGGCGGTCAACACCGGTGGCATGATCGGGACCCATGCCGGAACAACTGATGCAGGGTTCATCGGGATCCACGTGCTCGAGGCGGGCTGATCCATGATCGCCGCCCGAGGTGGGATCGTCACCGGTTGGGGTATCGCCGTGCCGGACAAGATCGTCACCAACGACGACCTGTCGGTCACCATGGACACCAACGACGCCTGGATCCGGGAGCGGACGGGCATCCGTGAGCGGCGTATCGGAGGCACCACATCACAGCTGGCCATCGAGGCCGGACTGGCCGCCCTGGCCAAGGCGGGCCGGCGGCCGGACGAAATCGACGCGGTCATCCTGGCCACCACGACGCCGGACCAGATCGTCCCCGGCACCTCGGCCACCGTGCAGGACGGGATCGGCGTCACCGGCGGCGCCTTCGACGTCAACGCCGCCTGCTCGGGCTTCGTGTACGCACTGGCGGTGGCCCACGGGATGCTGGCCATCGGGGCCGAACGGCTCCTGGTGATCGGGGCGGAGACCTTGAGCCGCATCACCGACTGGGACGACCGATCGGTCGCCGTGCTGGTCGGGGACGGTGCCGGTGCCGTGGTGCTCGAGGCGGTCGACGGTCCCGGCCAGCTGCTGTCGTACAAGCTCGGCGCCGACGGGTCGCTCCGCCATCTGCTCAAGTGCGACCACGGCGGATTCCTCTACATGGACGGCAAGGAGATCTTCCGGAAGGCCGTCCGGGTGGTGGTCGAGTCGGCGGAACAGGCGATCGCCGA
Organism: uncultured Acidimicrobiaceae bacterium; assembly: GCA_964573595.1. Taxonomy (GTDB): domain Bacteria; phylum Actinomycetota; class Acidimicrobiia; order Acidimicrobiales; family RAAP-2; genus Bog-756. The sequence continues at coordinate 29,556 of CAZNLF010000004.1, forward strand.
GGCCGGGCTCACGACCGCCGACATCGACCTGATGGTCCCCCACCAGGCCAACCTCCGCATCATCAAAGCCGCCTGCCAGCGGCTGGACATCCCCGAGGAGAAGGCGGTCGTCGTCATCGACCGCTACGGCAACACCTCTTCGGCCTCGATCCCCCTGGCGTTGGTCGACGCGCTGGAGACCGGGCGCCTCCGAGAGGGCCACCATGTCCTGCTCACCGGATTCGGTGGCGGCATGACCTGGGCCAGTGCCGTGCTCCGCTGGGGCGGGTGACCAAACCGATGGATGGGGCAGCAGCACCCTCGCTGGTGGTACTGGCCGCCGGCATGGCCCGACGGTACGGCGGTTGCAAGCCTCTGGCGCCCATCGGGCCCGGCGGCGAGGCGGTCATCGACCTGCTGGCGAGCGACGCGGTGTCGGCCGGGTTCGGCCACATCGTGCTGGTGCTCCACCCCGAGACCGGACCGTCCATCCGGTACCACGTCGAGCAGTGCTGGCCGGCGTCGGTACCGGTGAGCTTCGCCGAGCAGCGCCTCCCTCTCGGGACGGTGCACGCGGTGCTGGCCGCCCAGGGGAGCCTCGGCACCGACCGGTCCTTCGCGGTCGCCAACGCCGACGACGTCTACGGCGAGGTCGCCATGGGCCTGCTCGCCGCCCACCTGGGAGGCACCACCGCCGAACACGCCCTCGTCGGCTACGAGCTGGCCTCCACTGTGGCGACCGACGACCCGGTGACCCGGGGCATCTGTGAGGTGGACGACGAAGGCTTGCTGGTCGGGCTGACCGAACGGCGCAAGGTGGCCCGCCAGCACGGCGGGGACCGCTTCGTCTCCGAGGACGGCCTGGTCCCGCCCGAGCTCGACGGGAGCGTGCCGGCATCGGTCAATCTGTGGGGGTTCCAGCCGGGCATCTGGAGGACCTTCGAGTCGGCGATGGCGGAGTCGGGCCTCGACGAGGAGGCGCTCATCGCCGAGGTGGCCAAGGGCGCCGAGCTCCCCAAGGCCGAGGTGCTCCTGCCCGA
>CAZNLF010000004.1:30674-38929 GCA_964573595.1 uncultured Acidimicrobiaceae bacterium
TCACCCCGAGATCCTGACCCGCGGTTCAGGTCGGGGGCTTGTTGATCACGACCACGTTGACCGGGGCACTGGATATGGTCGCACCGGTCCGGTGCACGAGGACGCTCTGCAGGGTGTAGCTGCCGTTGGGGACGGTCCTGGTGTCCCAGCTGGTCACCCACCCGAACAACGTCCCGCGCCCGACGCCGATGACGGCATCGTGCAGGGTGGCACCCGAGGCGCGGAACTGGACGGCGGTGACCCCCTTGGTCGCCTCGGCCGACGCGTCGAGCACCTGAGTGCCGGACAGGACGGCGCCATCCTTGGGCAGGAGCAACACCGTGAGCAGGTCGGGGTTCAGACCCTGGCGCCTGTCCTCGGTGGCCAGGGAGGTGTCGAACAGGCTGAGGTGTTGGGCTTGCGCGAACAGAGCCATCTGGCGCATGAAGCTCGCCGGATAGCTCCCGAGGTACTTCCCGAGGAGGCTGTCCGGAGCGGAATCGATGTTCGCCGTGACATCGGTGACGGCGAGTTCCTGGTTGTGCCAGGCACTGGCGTCGGCGAGCGCAGGGCTGGTGCCCAGCTGGAGTTGGATGCCCATGAGACCGAGCAGGCCGACCAGTGCCAGGAGCGAGACCACCCGCGACCAAGCCAAGGCGGGCGGCCGCGCTCCGTCAGTTCCGCCTCCCCGGGTATGGATTCCGGTGACGTCGTCGATGCGGGCCGACAGCGCCGACAGCATCGCCCTCGCCCCCTCGGGTGGTTGCTCGAGTAGGGCGAGATAGGCCCCGACCCAGATCATCAGGGTGAAGATCGAATAGCGCCCAGCACTCGACAGCCCGAGCTGGGAACGGCCGAACGTGATGAAGGCGACGAAGATCAGTCCGAAGATGATCAGGGCCACGCCGATCGGACCGCCTCCCACCCTGCCGGGGCGGATGCCACGCACGAGGGCCCACACGGCGATGACCAGGACCAGGAACCCGAGGGCCAGCACGGTGTCGCTTCCGACCGTCGGGGACGCGTTGGGGTAGAACTGCTCGATGACGTTGCCGATCGAGGAGATGAAGTACTCGATGGCGGCCAGGGGATGGCTCAGGGCATAGGTCTTCTGCCCACCGGCCGCCGAGAAATTGTAGTCGGCGAAGTAGAGGACGACGGTGACGCCGGCAGCGACGACCCAGGTGATGACCGGGCCCCGTGGCCGGCGCCGGAGGTACAAGAGGACCAGCCCCGTCGGCCAGATGAACAGGCCCTCCATCGAGGAGAAACTCCCCACCACGGCGAAGCCGATCGCCGCGGCAAGGTGCGGGCGCGACAGGACCGGCTCGTCCAGGAAGATGGTGGCGGCGGCCAATCCCAACAGCATGAGGTACCAGCTCATCTGGTAGCTGAAGAGCACGTCGCCGAGGGGGACGAACATCAACAGGACGATGGCCACCGGGCAGTAGGCGATGAGCGGGATCGAGGGGGACCGCCGCTTGTGGGCGGCGATGAGCAGTCCGGCGGTCGAGAATGCGAACAGCCCGCTCAGGTAGTCCTCGACGACGAGGTTGAAGTGGGTGGTGTACCCGAGGAGCAGGACGACGAGATTGGGGAAGAAGACCCGGTTCTCGTTGTGCTGCGCCCAGAGCGTCCCGAAGCTCAGCGTGCCCATGTGGGCCTCGTGCAGGATGTTGATGTCGGTCCACTGGTCGTCGTAGATGGCGTTCACCCCGTACCGATGGATGAACCACACCATCGACCCGGCCAGGGCCACGAAGATGCAGACGGCGATGACGTCGAGGACGCGGCGGAGCGCGGTTCTCTTCGGCGGCGCTGCCGGTTCGGGTGGTGCCAGAGGTGGGGTCCTGCTGATGACGACCACGGCCCCTCCTCCATCTCATCAAGTGGCGAGTGAACCCCCGTGCCCGGGGACTCATCTGGCAACCGGAAGAGTGTACTGGACGCATCCGGCGCCAACCGTGGCACCAGGGGCGACCGGTCGAGGGTTGGCCGGGGGAGGTCGGTGAGGGAGGAGGGATTCCCGGACGGCGCGCGCTCGTGGTTGAGGTCACGACGACGACCTGGTGGGTGGTGCCCGAGACCACGGAGGCGGAGAGGCCGTACGTCTCTACCGGATCCCGCACCACCACCGCGCACCGACCCGCCTCATCGTCGAGGTGCCGACGGCGGGCACCGAGGAGATCGTGGTCCACCTCCCCACTCTGTGGGGGGTGCTCTCCTCGTGACCCGACGGATGGGCCGCCCGGCGGAGCCGGACCGAGCGTCGCACGCTGGTCAGCAGCCCGCCGGCGGAGTAACTTGACCTCGTGAAACGAGCGTTGGGGCAGCTCTGGCGCTTCGCGAACACGCCAGACGGGGTCAAGGTGATCCGGTACACCGCGGTGTCGGCGATCTCGGCGCTCACCTCGCTGGTCATCCTGACCCTCGTCTACGGAGTGTTCCGCCTGTGGACCGAGGTCGTCAGCACGCTCTTCGCCAACGTGATGGCCGGCATTCCCTCCTACATCCTCAACCGACGGTGGGTGTGGAAGAAGGGCGGTCGGTCCCACCTGTGGAGGGAGATCCTGCCGTTCTGGGTGATGTCGCTCACCGGCATCGGCTTCGCCCTCGTGACGGCATCGTGGGCCCACGACTTCGCCACCGCACACCATCTCCACCACCTGGCCCGTACCGTGCTTGTCGTCGGGGCGAACGTGGCGGCCTTCGGTATACTTTGGTTTCTCAAATTCCTCATCCTCAACCGGTTGTTCGCCCAGATCGCCGAAGCAGAGCTCGGCGAGGAGGCGGAGTCGGCTCCTCAGCAGTCGAGTCCTCAATAGTGATCCTCACTAGTGAGGAGTGGGCCCGGTTGTCGTGCAGTTCGACACGACCTCAAACGGGTTAGAGTCTTCGTCAGGCTGGGGACGGGGTCCCGGGCATGTGAGCGCGCAAGGGGGGGCATGGTCGTCGGCAGAGGGAGTGCTCGGAGGACGGGGTTCGAGATCGCGGGGCAGATGCGGTCCCGCACGCCGCGCTGCCCTGGATTCATGGATCTGGCGACCGTCGGATTCGACCACCGAGGTGATTCCCGTTGACAACCGAGACAGCCGAGGACCAGCTTCTGGCGGTGCTCACCATCGACCGCCTCGAGCGGGCCAGCGACGGGCCGACGTCCTCCTGGCTCGACGACTGGCAGCCCGAGTACGGCAGTGACCTCGAACGGTGGAGCGCCGACATGAAGACGGGCGTCGAAAAGGTGGCCCCCGTCGCCAACCGCGTCCTGATCTTCACCACCGACGCCGCCTTGTGCGACGGACATTCCGACACGAAGATGCTGCGCGTCTACGACTGGGCGAAGCGGCGGCTCGGGGTCTCCGATCGGGCCGCCAGCAGGGTGCTGGGCACCAGCGACCGCCTCCGTCGCCAGGGCGCCGGCAAGGGCCCCAAGGAGTAGTCGCGGGCACCGCCACGTTGACCCGGGGGCCGGAGCCGCCCTCGGCCGACGAGTCCCCCGTCGAGCAGTCGTCGCGGCCCGGTCGCTCCGAGGCCGACCTCAGCCGACGGCGCTTCACCATCGCCGTTCTCATCGGTGTCGCCATCGTCGTCCCCCCGCTGCTGTGGCTGCTCTGGGACCTGTGGTCGGGCTCCATCGCCCCGCTCCGCGCCGTGCAGTACGACGGCTTCTACGATCTCCAGGCCCGGGCCATGTTCCACGGCCACCTGTACCTGCCCCCGGGCAAGATGGGCATCGAGGCCTTCGTCCACGACGGGCGCCAGTACACCTACTTCGGGATCTTCCCGTCGCTCCTCCGGATGCCCGTGCTGCTGGTGACCAGCAGCCTCGACGGCAAGCTCACCGGTCCTTCGATCCTGCTGGCATGGATGTCGACGGCCCTGTTCAGCGCCCTGTTGCTCTGGCGCCTACGCATCCTGATGCGGGGCCAGGCGATCGTCGGCCGGGCCGAGGCCGCCTCCTACGGGGCGCTGATGGCCACCGTGATGGGCGGATCGGTGGTCCTCTACCTGGCCGCCACCCCCTTCATCTACAACGAGGACTTCGCGTGGAGCATCCCGTTGACCGTCGGGAGCCTGTTCGCGCTCCTAGGGGTGATGGAACGGCCGTCGTGGGGCCGGGTCGTCGCCAGTGGCGCACTGGTGGTGTGCGCCAATCTCCAGCGGACCCCCACCGGCTACGCCTGTGTGATCGGGGCGTTCCTCGTCGCCGCATGGCTGGCGCTGGGCAAGGCGGGCGACACCAACCGCCGGTGGGGCTGGCCGGTCCTGGCGGTCGGCGTCATCGGCTTCCTCGCCGGCAGCGCGGTGACCTACGCCAAGTTCGGCATCCCCGTCGGCCTCCCGATGGCCGAACAGGTGTGGACGACGGTCAACGCCCACCGGCGCTACTTCCTGGCCGCCAACGGGGGGAGGGCCTTCAGCATCTCCGTCATACCGAGCACGCTGTGGGCCTACCTCCAACCCTTCGGCATACGCCTCAGCGGGATCTTCCCCTACCTCACCCCGCCCACCGCGCCGGCCGCCCAGCTCGACGGCGGGGTCCTCGACCAGTTCTACCCGACGGCCAGCGGGACCTCGACGATGCCGCTCCTCATCGGACTCGGCCTCTGGGGCCTCGTGACGGCGTTCCGCCCCCGGGGCGTCGGTCGGGTGGCCATGACCCGGATCCTGCTGGTGGCGGCGGCCGCCGGCATTTCCGGGGTACTCATGTGGGGCTACATCTCCCAGCGCTACCTCGGTGACATGATGCCGCTGGTCATCCCGGCCGCCGCCATCGGGCTCATCGACGTCTGGCGCCGCCTCGAGGGCCGGTCCCGGAAGGCCCGTTCCCGGACCCTGGCCGTCATCGTCGTCTTGGCGGTCTACGGCGTCCTGGTCAACATCGCCGTCGCCGCCTGGCCGGTCGCCCAGTGGACGCCGACCCAGAGCGCCAACTTCATATCGATGCAGCGCACACTCAGCATCGAGTCGGTCGGGGCCCATACGCGCACCGGAGCCACGCTCCCCTACTGGGCGCCGGCCGGTGAGATCTTCGCCGTCGACCACTGCTCCGGCCTCTACCTGTCCACCGGCGACACCCTGCGGAACAATCCGGGGCAGTGGATCCAGCACTACACGTGGATGCCGGTCGAGCAGAGCCCGAGCTACACCCAGACCGTCGGCTTCACCTTCAACCGGTCCGAGCGGTACCTGACCCAGCCGGTGACGCTCATGACCTACGGCGCGGCCTCACTCGTGCTCCAACCCCACGGCAAGGGCCACGCCCGCGTCATCCTCGAGCACTCGGGTACCAACGTCAGCTGGCCGCCGGCCGCCGGCTGGTCCATTCCGATCCATCTCCTCCACGAGCAGTACCAGGCGACGGTCACCACCGATCCCAATCTCAACTCGATGACGGTCATGTGGTACGGGGAGAAGATGATCGCCCACTTCGTAGCCGGTGACGGACCGGCGGTCGTCCACCCCACACCGGCCTCGCCGCCCGGGGAGCCCCTCCCCGTCGTCACCGTCGCCCTCGTCCCCACCGCGGCGCCGGCGTCGCCGATGGCGTTGTGCCACAGCCTGGTGGGGAAGCGCTGACCGGGTGGAGGTCCACGCCGACTCCGCGGACCACCCTCGTCCGCACCGGTTCGATTCGGGTTGCTTCGCCTGCGTCGTCGACGCCCACCCCCGGTTCCACCTCGAAGCCCTCCGGTGGTTCGCCACCCTGACCGAAGTGGCGGGGGTGGACGCCACGGACCTCGTCGTCCATGCCGTGGGGTCCGGTCCTTCCGAGGTGCTCGACCACCTCCGTGACGCCGGGGTCGTCGTCCGGACGGTCGAGCCCTTCGATGCCCGGTCGCCCCACTGCAACAAGATCGCCGGCGCACTGCGCCTCGCCCAGGACCGGGTCGACGGGACGGCGGTGCTGTCCGACACCGACGTGGTGATCCTCGAGGACCCGAGGGGCCTCGCCGTCACCCTCGGTGCGATCGCCGGCAAGACGGTCGACGCACCGGTGCCCCCCATCGACGTGCTCCGGTCGGTCTTCGATGCGGCCGGCATCGAGCCTCCCGCCGCCGTGCCCCTCCCGTGGGGGCCCGACCAGTGGACGGTGGCCGGCAACTACAACGGCGGCCTGTACCTCGTCCCCGCCGCCCAACTGGCCCCGCTCGCCGACACCTGGGCCCGTTGGGCCCGCTGGCTCCTCGACCGGTCCGCGCTGCTGGAGCAGTGGACCGTCCACGTCGACCAGGTGGCCATGGCCCTGGCCCTGGCGGCCGAGGGTATCGGCACGGACCGCCTGGATGTCCGGTGGAACACGCCCACCCACGATCTCACCAGGATCCCTCCGGATGCGCCGGCCCCGTCGGTCCTCCACTACCACCAGTGCGTGGATGCGGACGGCCTCCTCAGGCCGACGGGCTCGGCCGCCGTCGACCGACAGATCGCCGTCGCCAATGCTGCCGTCGCCACGGTCTGGCGATCCGCCGCGCCTCGCTCCACCCAGCGGCGCTGGCTCGAGGGGGCGGCAGCGACGGACGGCAACGACACCCCGACCGTCCGCTCCCTGCTCGAGATACTCGACCCGGGCACCGTGCTCGACGCCGGTCACCGGGCCGCCGATCCGGTCGCGGACGCGCCCGAGGGCTCCGGGTCGGTGGAGACCGGGTCCTCGGCGGACGTGGTGCTCTGCCTCGACCCGGAGGGACCGGGTGCCGATGCTCGGGGACAACGGGCACGGATCGAGCCGTTGTGGCGATCAGCCACCAGGGCGCTGATCATCGCCGGTGGACAGGACGGGAACGGCACCGACCCCGACGCCCGCGGGCTGCTGTCCGCCACGCTGGTGGAGGTGGCGCCGGATGCCGAGATCTATCCGGTCGGAGAGGGCAGGGGGGGCGGGCCCATCTTCGCCGTCCTGCGGCCGCCGCCCGAGCGGCACCCCCGGGATTACACCCAGGCGACCATCGCCTCCCTGGTGGACCGTCATCCCGACCCCCTGACGCTCATCGCCCTGCGCCTGTCGGCGTGGCGGACCATCGGCTTCTATCCGGACCACGCGCCCCGAGTCTGGGAGTACCCGGTCGTCGCCCGCCTGATCCACGACTCCCTCCCGGCCGGCAGCCGCCTCGTCGACATCGGTGCCGGGGTCACCCCGTTGGCGCCGTACCTGTCCGCCCAGGGGTACGTGGTCGATACCGTCGACCCGTCCGACATACGCCGGACCTGGCCACCCCAGCCCGACTGGAACGAGTGGGACTTCCTCGACTACGCCGGGGCCGGCCTCGCCCACCGCTCGTGGAACTGCACGCTCGGCGATCTCCCCCTCACCCCGTTCGACGGTGCCTACTCGGTGAGTGTCATCGAGCATCTCGAGGCCGACCAACGGCGCTCCCTCCTGGCCGACATCTCGGCGCGCGTGCGCAACGGTGGGTTGGTGGTGCTCACTATCGACCTGCAGCGCGGGAGCGACGCGCTGTGGAATCGCAACCGGGGCGTCCAGGTCGAAGACCCGGGTCGGCACGGGACGTTCGACGGCATCGTCGCCGAGGGCGCGGCCGTCGGCCTCGAGCTGTTCCGTCAGGAACGGGTCCGCGACTGGGGCGACGTGGACGTGGACATCGGGCTGATGGCCTTCCACCAGACCGCGGAACACGCACCGGGCCGGTGGCGCCACACGCGGCGGCGGCTCGCCGCCAAGGTCCGCAGCCTTCGGGTGTGATCCCGATCGGCCACGGGTCGGGTGACCGCGCCGGTTACTCGCTCGGGGTCCCGGACTTCGCCGGTCCGGACGAGGGCCGCAGCCGACGGTCCTACCATCCGATGCGGCTCTTCTCGTGCAGGATCGGGCGTCCCGGGCCGAAGTAGCCGGCGGACGCGACGGCGATCGAGACGGCCGGCACGGTGACGGCCACCACGGTGACGGCCAGGAGCCAGCCGGCCCTACCGATCAGAAGCAGCCAGAACCCGTGCCCTGGACACCTGGCTCCACTGGTCCAACCGTCATCGGCACCTCACGCGGGGGACCACCTGTCAGCCGCGTCAACAACCCGGTTGGACAGGAAGCCCTAGGCCTGCGGTGGTGACTCGGGAGTGGACGGCGAACTGGACAGGAGCTGGTCCGCGGTGCCGGTCGAAGCACCCCCAGCGCCTGCTGTCGAGCCACCCGAGGCCAGCTTGTCCTCCCGCACGATGCGATAGGACATGACGCCGGCGATCACCAAGAGGACGAACGCCACGAGCGCGGCTCCGGCACCCCTCTTGCGGTAGTGACCGCGGGCGTGCGCCTTTTG
>CAZNLF010000005.1:0-10382 GCA_964573595.1 uncultured Acidimicrobiaceae bacterium
TGACCTTCTACGTCATGGATCCCAAGGATCCGATCATCGAGACCTACGAGAAGGCCTTCCCCCACATGTTCACCCAGGCGTCGAAGATGAGCGCCGAGCTGAAGGCCCACATCCGGTACCCCGAGGACATCTTCACCGTGCAGGCCACCATGTACGGCCGCTACCACATCACCAACGCCCAGAGCTTCTACAGCGCGGCCGACGCGTGGACACTCTCCCCCTCACCGGGGTCGGGCTCCCCTTCGCAGGCCCTGCAGACGACGTTGACCACCAACGCCCAGGGTGAGGAGGTCTCGACCGGCCAGCTCGTGCGGATGGCGCCGATCTACCAGGAACTGCAGATACCGGGACAGACCCAGCAGTCCTTCAGTCTCCTCGACGCCTTCGTCCCGGTTTCCTCGCAGAGCCAGATCCAGACACTCTCGGGGTTCATGATCGCCGGGTCGGACCCGGGTCACTACGGCCAGCTGGAGATGTTCGTCACCCCTCGGAACTCGCCGGTGCAGGGACCTTCGATCGTCGCGGCCAAGATCGACGCGACCTCGGCGGTCTCCCAGGAGGTGTCGCTCCTCAACCAGAACGGATCGTCGGTGCTCCTGGGCAACGTCTTGATGATCCCCGTCGCCAAGGCGCTGTTGTACATCCAGCCGCTCTACGTGCAGTCGTCGCGCAACGCGTTCCCAGAGTTGCAGCGGGTCATCGCCGTGTACGGCAATCAGCCCGCCGCCATCGGGAACACCCTCGGTGCCGCTCTGACCACCCTGTTCACCGCCCCGGTGTCCACCACCCCGGGCGGGACCTCAACCGGTGCGCTGTCGCCCCAGGTCCGAGCGCTGTTGAGCGAGGCGCAGACCGCCTATGCGCAGTCGCAGGCCGATCTGAAGGCGGGCAACCTGGGCAACTACCAGGCCGACATCAATGCCCTCGAGTCCAACCTCGAAGAGGTCCAGCAGCTGACCGGCGGTGCCTCGGCCACGACCACCACGACCACCACGACGACTCCCTGAGGCCCGGCGGCTGGTGACGTGACCCCTTCGGGTACCGGATCGACTGCTGATCGGCGGGACCCGGGGCGATGAACCGGACCGTCTGGCGGGATGGTATCTTGTGGTCTTGCGGCGCGGGGTGGAGCAGTCTGGTAGCTCGTCGGGCTCATAACCCGAAGGTCGTGGGTTCAAATCCCACCCCCGCCACCACCACCATCAGCCGTTCGCGGAAGTGGACGCAACGCAGTTACGGAAGTCCCGGTTTCCATTGCGGAGGCCGGGATTTTCCGCGTCTGGGGGCCGGTCCGGGCCCAGGATGACCGCGGCTCGGCAGCCCTGGCCCGGCCCGTCGAGGAACGCGAGGATCGTGGTGAGCAACTGCGGCCTGGTGAGCGCGTCGTGATCACCCGGAACCCGGGTGAACCGAGCGCCCGGAACGGCTGCGGCCAGCGTGTCGGCCCCGGCGCGTGGGTCACGCTCGCCGACGACGACCAGGGTGGGCGAGCTTGATCCGGGCCAGTGCCTCCGGCGGCGTCGCGACGAAGCTGTCCAGGACCTGCAGCAGCGCCTTTGATCGACGCCGCGCTGGGTCATCCGGTCGGCCAGCACGCGCTCGCCGGGCTCGAGCGGAGTCCCGTCGACCATCGCGGTGAGCAGCCGCTTGCGGCGAATGGTCCGGTCGCTGGCCGCGCTGGTCGCATCCAGTCCCTGGCCGGCCACCACCGCACGGGCCGGTCTGGCGCCGCGGACCAGCATCCGCAGCACCACCCGGCCGCCCAGGGAATACCCGAGTAGGTCGTAGCCGTCGTCGCTGTCGCGCAGGCCGAGTTCCGGGCCTCTGCCCCCGCTGCCCAGGAGACGCAGGATCTCGCGCCGACTGGGACCACGCAAGGCCCCGATGGGGTCACCCGAGGTGCCTGCTTGGACCATTGTGTCAGCGGGCCGACTCGACACGCTGTTTGAGGCCCCGCGCGAAGCTTTCGAAAGACGGGCGCAGGTCGGGCATCGACCGCCAGATCAGAGGGAGGAGCGGTCCCGAGTACTCCTCGCGCATCTCGAAGGAGGTGGCCCCGTCTGAGTCGAGGGACACGTTGTAGGTCCGAACACCTCTGAACAGGCCCAATGGCATGCCGCCGCTGAACTGCAACCGAGTGGGCGGGTCGAAGGTCGTCACCTTGACCGGAAAGGTGCGGCCCGGTGCTGCCTGGCTCCGTATCGTTATGGTCCCTCCCGGCTCGATCCGGCCCTCAACCTCATCGACACCGGAATCCCAGGTCGACCAGCTCGTCCCGTCGCTCAGAACGGCCCACACCGCCTCGGGGCTCGATGCAATCAACGAACTCGCTTCGTAGTACCGCATCCGTCGACCACCCTTTCGATTGATTGGTAACAGCCGGGTTACCGTAACACACAAGCTACCAACCACTTCTACGGGCCTCGCTCGATGACCTTCCGAACCCGAAGGTCCATGCAAATCGCCGAAACTCGGGCCCCGATCACAGGCGGCGGCGACAATTGAGTACGCAGTGCACCGGCGGCTGCATACGCACACTCCGCTGACCAGTGGCGACGGTCCCGGAAGCGGCGATCCGGCGCGGATCGGTTCCCGCCCAGCCGCAGCTTCTTCGAGGGTGACGTGTCGACGCGGCCGGGGTCGAGGTGGCGGACGACCGGACCGTCGCGTTCGGCTCGACGGAGCGTGGCGGTGAGCAACTCGTGTGAGATCCCTTCGAGCGCGTCGTCGAGATCTCGATAGCGCCGAGCGCCGTCTGCCAGTTTCTGCGAGCCCTGGCCAGAGTTCACCGTCCGTCGAGGAGCTGGACGAGTCCCTATGATCGCCATCGCTCAGCACCAGACCTCTGGGCCACACGCCTCTACAACCGGCGCCGGCAGCCGAGCCAACATGAGCGGGATCATCCGACGGGCGCCCGCTCCGCAGACGGATTCCCGTCGCCGCTCGGGGTACGCTGACGCCATGCCGATGCCCAAGCGGGCAAGTGTCGATGACTACTTCGCCCAACTGAACGACGTCCAGCGTCCGCACCTCGAGGCGCTCAGGGAGCTCAGCCTCCGTGCTGACCCCGAAGCGCGGGAGGAACTGAAGTGGAACCTGCCGGTCTACGTACGGGGCAAGAATACGAACCTGTGGATGCTTCAGAACTTCAAGAACCACAGCTCACTGCGGTTCTCACCACCGTTCTTCGCCACCCAAAAGGCCGCGGTCACAGCAGCTGGTTATGAGGCCGGTGAAGGCTTCATCAAGCTCCCCTACAACCGTGAGTTGCCAACTGAGCTCCTGAAGGCGCTCATGCAGGCACGGGTCGAGGAGTACGAAACGACCGGCGCCGAGTAGAACGACCGGTGACCCGGCTGCTTCCCGTGCGCTGGCTGTTGGCGGCCACGCCGGCCCGTCGAGGTGGTGCCTTGCGGATGGCCAGCTCCGACCGGTGAGTGGGTGGGTTCGGTCGGCGCGGGAGCGAGGATCAGATGTACCGGACCAGGCAGAACTCATGGTCCTCGGGATCGGCCATGACGACCACGATGCCTTCGTCGTAGACGTGCCGCTCGCCGGTGAACCGCCCGCCGAGGGTCGTGACAACGGCGATGGCCTCGTCGATGTCCTCGACCGTGACGTCGAGATGGATACGGGCTTTGCCACTCTTCGGCTCCGGGACCGGCTGGAAGACCAGGCGCGGGTGGGCATCGCCACGATCGCCGAGATACACCCAGCCGTCCTGAGACGGGCCGGGCTCACGACCGAGCAATGCGGCCCAGAACCGCGCCACACGCTCGGGATCGAGGCAGTCGAAGGTCACGCCGGACCAGACGTTGGCCATCTCGCCACCCTAAGACCCCGAGGCAACGAAGCGCCATGAGGTTGGGCCTCGAACGTCGTGATGGACGGACAAGCCGAATCGGTGGACCAGAGGGGCCATGTACAGGGCTGACACCGCATGGCGGGCCGAGCTGAAACAGACCACCGTCGCCGGCCTCACGTCCGCGGTCCTGGGAGAGGCCAACCGCGAGCGCTGGCAGTGTCGACTGCCGGGATTCACCAGACGCGTCCACGAGCCCGGTCGTGAAGGCGACGAGCAGGCACGCGGGTCGAGCGGCCGCCCGGCACCGGACTCTCCGACCCGGGCGATCCGCCGCGACCCACTCGTCCACCTGCTGCCGGCACGTCTGCGACCTGTTCCCGTCCAGCTCGATCGGGACCTATTCATCCACATGGCCGGCCATGTTGATGACGTTCCCGTCCGGTGCCCGGACGAAGAATCTCCGCAGGCCCCACTGTTCGTCGGTGAGTGGATGAACGATCTCGAAGCCCCGACGGGTGGCCTCGGCGAAGGCCTCGTCGACACCCGCACCGACGCGCACCGATATCACTGAGTCCTCGGAAGCGGTCGCGTCCCTGGTGACCAACTGCACCGAGGCGAGTCCGTCGGGCGAGGTGTACCTGGCCACCCACCCCAAGTTGAATTCCTCCACGCCCAACCCCAGGTAGTCCTGGTAGAAGCCCTTGGCTGCGGCGAGGTCGGCGACCCGAAGGTTCGCCACGATTCCGGTTGCACGCATTGTTCTCTCCTGTTCCGTCCCGGGCTGCGTCCGGGGGCTATGCATTTCGGTTCCGGATGTCCGAACAACACTCGGCGAAATGCCAACGGCGGCCTTCCACGTCCAGCGCCTCGCCGCCGCTCTCGCCCAAGTACATGTCCTCAGCGCGGTGACATGCGGGCGCCCTCCGCCTGGGCCGCCGCCAGTCGACGTCGACGGCGACGGCGACGTCGTGGACGTGGACATTGATCATTGCCGTCGCAGTTCCGGTCTCCAATGGCTGCAGATGCCGTGATAGTCCGGCCGATCCGGACCTGGTCATTCGAACACAACATCGGCCCAGGGCCGTGATCGTCAGGGACGCAGTCCCCGCAGGAGAGCGGTGTGGGCACGCTCGAAGGCCGAGTCCTGATCCTCGACGAACCCGATGCCGAGGAGCTCGAGCGAGACCCAGCCGTGGACGCTGGCCCAGAGTATCTGTGCGGTGTCGGTGAGTGGCCCTTCGGCGATCACCCCGGCGGCCATGGCACGCCGGGTCGCGTTCACCAGGGTGCCGAATGCCTGGACCGCCACCTCGTACGCCTGGTCGCTCGGTTCGAACCCCGGTACGGCCCGCTGGAACATGATCTGGTACAGCATCGGATTGGCCAGCGCGAGAGACCGGTAGCGGCGACCGCACTGTGCGAGTCCCTCGTAAGGGTCCTCGATCTCCTCGATGGAGGCCGTGGCTTCCCTCAGTCGCTCGAAGCCTTGTACGTACAGTGCCTCGATGATCCCGAACTTGGATTCGAAGTGGTTGTACACGCCCATCGGGGCCACGCCGGCCGCCGCCGCGATCCGGCGCACCGACAAGCCGTCGGGACCCTCGGTCTCCAGGATCTCGGCGGCGGCGCTGAGGAGGGCGGATGCCATCCCTGCACTGGGAGTCCTGGTCCGAGAGGTTTTCGTCACAGTTCTGGCTTTCTGTAGAACGGCGTGTTATAACAATAGAACAGTGTACTACTTATATCCGGATGGGACCCGGGTGCAGCCTTCGAGGAGTACCGATGCCCGATCTTGCCGCATCTCGTGAGCGCCGCTGGTTGATCCTCCCCGTCCTCTGCCTGTCGGTCTTCCTCGTCGTGGTGGACAACACGATCGTCAACGTGGCGCTGCCCACACTGAGCCGTCACCTCGGCGCCTCCATCAGCGCCCTCCAGTGGATCGTCGATGCCTACAGCCTCGCCTTTGCCGGCCTGCTGTTGGCCGGCGGTGGGATCGGCGACCGCTTGGGGCGCAAGGGCACCATGCAGGTCGGCCTGGTCTTCTTCGGACTCTTCTCTGCCACGGCTGCGGCCGCTCACACGACGGGCAGCCTCGTCGCGGCGCGGGTGCTCATGGGAGTGGCCGCCGCGTTCATCTTCCCGGCCAGCCTGGCCATCCTCACCAGCCTGTTCAGCGACCCATCCGAGCGCCAGAAGGCGCTGGGCATCTGGGGCGCGACATCTGGCATCGCCGTGGCCTTCGGCCCCATCACCGGGGGAGCGCTGCTCGAACACTTCTGGTACGGCTCGATCTTCCTGGTCAACGTACCCATCGTGATCGTCACGCTCATTGCCGGCCAGTTGCTGATACCGCGGTTGTCCCGGATCACGACCCACCCGTTCGACATACGTGGGGTCATCCTCTCGACGGCGGGCGTCACGGCACTGGTGCTCGCCATCATCGAGGGACCGCAGTGGGGATGGGCAGCACCAGCCACCGTGGCTTGCTTCTCCGTTGCCGCTGTCCTGCTGGTGGTCTTCACCGTGCTCGAGCTGCACACGACCGGGCCGCTCCTCGACGTTCGCGTCTTCACCATCCCGCGCTTCACCGGGGGCGCGCTTTCCATCTCGGTGGCCTTCTTCTGCCTCTTCGGGTTCATCTTCCTGATCACCCAGTACTTTCAATTCGTGAAGGGCTACTCGACACTGGCCGCCGGGGTGCACACGCTGCCCTTCGCCATCGTGGCCGCCATCGCCACCCCCATCGCGGCGGTCGTGGCGCTCAGGGTCGGATCCCGGCTCGTCGTGACGGCTGGGCTGATGCTCATGGCGGGCGGGTTGCTCGTGGCCGCCTTCAACACCTCGGCCCAGACGGCATATTTCGGCCCGATCATCCTGGCAATGGTGCTGTTGGCCCTCGGACTGTCCTCCATCACCGCACCGACCGCCGAGGCGGTCATGGGCTCGGTCCCCGATGAGCAGCGCGGCGCGGCCGCCGGCGTCAACAACACGACGAGGGAGCTGGGCGGGACGCTCGGCGTCGCCGTCTTCGGATCCATCTTCGCCTCGTCGTACGCGCCCCGGATCATCAGCGCATTCGGCCCCCTTCCCATCCCGGCCGGCCCCAAGGCCGAGGCTCACCAGTCGGTGGCGGCGGCGCTGGCCGTCGCCGGCCACGCCCCCCGCGCACTGCGACCGGATCTGCAGTCGATCGCCGACACCGCCTTCCACAGTGGCCTGGAGGCCGCCTGCATCGCCGGCGCGGTGGTCGCGGTCCTGGGCGCGCTGGGGGCTTTCTGGCTCCTGCCGGGCCGGACCGCCACGACGGCCCTCGGTAGGACGGAGGCATCGACGACCGGGTCGTACGAAGAGGAACGGGAGTGGTCGCAGGCCTGAACAGCGCGTCGGAATTACCCGAGGGTCGCAACCAGGGAATGGCTGATTCCGCTTCGGGTCCCCATCGGTCCCCCCTTTTGGCTCCCTACGGGATCGTGGGAACAGAGAAGGGCTCCCGCCAACCGGAGGACACCAGCAACGGCAGGGGAGCAGCAGCCGAAGACACGACAGGGGACCCACCCGCTCGAGGGGTGGGTCACACACCGTGTCCCTCGGTCACATTTCCGCACGGACATCCGTCATACCACCAAAGGCCAGAACCTGGCCTGTGGGACACCCACGGCGCCCGACCATCCGGACCGGGAAACGACACGACGGAGACCGCGATGCAGGAACGGATGAAGAACCCGGCCATGGGCGGAGAAGACGAGCACGCGGGCGCTGAGCCGAATACCGCCGAGATCCGAACACTATGAAGGGAAGCGAATCCATGAAGACGATGACATGCAGGCAGTTGGGCGGCCCGTGCGATGCCGTGCACCAGGGAAATACTGCAGACGAGATCATCAAGGCCCAGGATCGGCATCTGAAAGAGGTGGTCGCAAACGGTGACGTGACGCACGAGACTGCCTTCAAGGAGATGAAGGGCAGGTGGAGGAAGCCGCTGGCCGGGATGGGCTGGTATCGGAACACCAAGCGTGAGTTTGCTTCTCTTCCCGAGGACTGATCACCGACGCTTCGTCGGGCTGGGATCAGATGCGATCCGGGCCCGGCCCACAGGAGATGGACCGCCGAGCTAAGGAAACAAGGATGGACGACGTCGAATGGGTGTCCGGGCAGTTCGAGGCCAACCGATCGCGTCTCGAGGGCATCGCCTATCGGATGCTCGGATCCCGTGCGGAAGCCGAAGACGCCGTCCAGGACACGTGGCTCCGAGTCGTGCGCGGTGATCAGTCTGCTGTCGAGAATTGGGCCGGGTGGCTGACCACCGTCACGGGACGGATCTGCCTCGATCGTCTGAGGTCGCGACACTCGCGTCGAGAGGAACTCAGCGGGGCCGAGGTTCCGGACCTCGAGGACCGGGCTGCCGAGCGAGACCCGGCACAGGCGGCGGCTCTGGCCGACTCGGTGGGAGCGGCCCTGATCGTGGTCCTCGATTCCATGGCTCCCGAGGAGCGGGTTGCGTTCGTACTGCACGACGTGTTCGCGGTGCCGTTCGGCACGATCGGCGAGATTCTCGACCGTTCACCAGACGCTTCGAGGCAACTCGCCAGTCGGGCCCGCCGCCGGGTGCAATCCACGCCGGCCATGGCCAGGGTGGATCTCGTCCAGCACCGCACCCTCGTCGATGCGTTCCTCCGTGCGGCACGCGAGGGGGATTTTGAGGCCTTGGTGCGTCTCCTCCACCCCGATGCCGTGCTCGAGCCCGACCAGGCGGCGCTGCGCATGGGATCGCGGCCCGAGACCCGAGGAGCCACGAAGGTCGCCGCAGCCCTGAGCGGAGGCGCTCGGGGAACACGTCTTGTGATCGCCAACGGTCTTCCCGCACTGGCGTGGGCGCCGGGCGGGCACATCCGCAGTGTCATCGAATTCACCGTGGTCGACGGACAGATCGTCGCCATCACGGTGACCGCAGACGCGGATCGGATCGCTGAACTCGACGTCGTGCCCCTGAGCGACTGACCCGGCCGCCTCTCCTGTAGACCGTCACGAGGGTCATGGTTCGCTGCCGGGGACGCTGGGAACCACAGACGGATGACCCGCTACGGATGCATCGTCTGCTACGTGCGGGACGGCGACCGCGTCTTCGAGACCTACTGGACCACCATCCGCGGTGTGGAGGCGATGGACTACAGCGACGCGCTCATGGACCTCACTCTTCACGGACGCCAGGAGACGTGGGAGGACTCGCCTCCGGGCTGAGCACCGGTGTCGGCGTGGCCGGGCGGACGCCCCATTCCCCCGTGGTCTCGACTCGAGGCCGGGCGTTCCGACGACCTCGGCACCGACCACGGGTAGGTACGTCTGCCCCCGGTGCGGTGGCGGCGGCCGGCGATGAGTCGTGGTCCCCGGAACCGTCTACCGGGTGATGGCCAGTTACGTCCTCGTCCACGGCGCCGGGTCGGACTCCTGGTACTGGCATCTCGTCGCCCCACGACTGCGGGCGCTCGGCCACGACGTCGTGGCCCCCGACCTGCCCTGTGACGACGACACCGCCGGCCTGGCCGAGTACGCCGACGTCGTGGTCGACGCCGTCGGGGACCGCCACGACGTGATCCTGGTCGCCCAGTCGTTGGCCGGGTTCACCGCGCCCCTGGTCTGTGACCGTCTCCCGGTGACCTTGCTCGTGCTGGTGGCCGCCATGACCCCGCGACCGGGGGAATCACCTGGCGAGTGGTGGTCCAACACCGGTCACCACTTCCCCGATCCGTTCGACCCGGAGATCGTGTTCGCCCACGATCTGCCACCGGACGTGGCCGCCGGGTCACTGGCGCACATTCGCCGGCAGTCCGACACACCGTTCGAGAAGCCGTGGCCCCTCGACGCCTGGCCTTCGGTCCCGACCAGGTTCCTCTTGTGCCGAGACGACCGCTTCTTCCCCGCAGACTTCCAGCGGCGGGTCGTCCGAGAACGGCTGGGGATCGTCCCCGACGAGATCAGCAGCGGCCACCTCCCGGCCCTCGCCCGACCCGAGGAGCTCGTCCGGCGCCTCGAGGCCTACCGGGCAGCGTTGTGATCACCGCCCGTCCGGCGTCGACGTGCCCTCGGCGATCACCTGCCGGGCCAGTCGTCGGGGGGCGATCATCGTGTAGGACGTGCGGACGAGCTCGTCGATCTCGCTCCAGCGACCCGGGCCGAGGCGTCCGGTGAGCGAGATCGTGACCCAGCCGTGCCGGCCGAGCCCGTAGCGGGTCGGGACGGCCCGAGGATCGGTGGCGAACATGGCAGCGGCCTCGTCGGCGGGGAGCTTCACGCTGATGGAGGTGGCGTCGGGGCTGGCGAAGACGAAGTTCTTGCCACCGACCCGGAACGTCGGCTCGCCACCCCACGCTTCGATGTCCACCCGGACCGCCTCCGGCAGCCGGGCGACGATCTGCTCCAGACGCTCCATCCTCGATGCCACCGGCCCATTCTCCGTCCGGGAGCCGGCTCACGCCACCGGCTCCCTTCCTCCGCTCGTCGAACGCCCCGTCGGCACAGTCCGCTCAGTCCGCTCAGTCCGCTCAGTCCGCTCAGTCCGCTCAGTCCGCTCAGTCCGCTC
>CAZNLF010000005.1:10482-16161 GCA_964573595.1 uncultured Acidimicrobiaceae bacterium
ATCGGTCATCCGTCAGCGTGCTCCCGATGGCGATGTGTCGTGACGTCGAATCGGCGGCAACCGGGGGGCAGGCCGTCTGACTCGGCGACACAGGCAACGCCTCCCGAGACGACCGCGAACTCGGTCGAGGTAGCGCTGGCAGGCTCGACAGAACCCCACTGGCTCTCGCGTGTCCCCTGTCGGCTCAGCGGCAAGATCCGCCTCACTATGGTGGCCGGAGGCCCAACTCGGCACTTCCCCTCGCCGCCGGGATGCCGGGATGCCGTCGGTTCCGGAATGCCGCTCCTGTGGGGATCAGCCCAGGGTGGCCAGCCTACGCCGGAGCTGGGCGGCCAGGGGCTCGCTCGTCCCGAGCGCGAGGGCGCGCGCGAAGGCGTCCCGGGCGCCGCTGTCGTCCCCGGACCGGGAGAGAAGCTCGGCCCGGGTGGCATGCCACCAGGGGTAGCCGTCGAGCCCGTCGATCCCGTCCACCAGCGCGAGACCGGCATCGGGACCGTCCCGCTCGGCCACGGCGACGGCCCGGTTGAGGCGCACCACCGGAGTGTCCTGCACGGTGAGCAGTACGTCGTACCACGAGACGATGGCGCCCCAGTCGGTCTCGGCGTAACTGGGCGCCAGCGCGTGGCAGGCGGCGACGGCCGCCTGGGCCGCGTAGCGGTCGGGCCGGTCGGGGCTCACGCGGAACGCGGCGCCCACCAGTTCGACCCCTTCTTTGATGTTCGACACGTCCCAGCGGGTCCGGTCCTGGTCGATCAGGAGGACGGCGTCACCCTCGTCGTCGGTGCGGGTGAGCCGCCTGGCGTCATGGAGCAGGAGGAGGGCCAACAGTCCCAACGTGGTGGGTTCGTCGGGCATCAGGTCGACCAGCAGACGGGCCAGCCGGATGGCCTCGTCGGCCATGGGGGCCCGGACCAGATGTGAGCCGGTACCGGCGGCGTACCCCTCGTTGAAGATGAGGTAGATGGTGGCGGCGACCGCCGCCAGCCGGGACGGTAGCTCAGCGGTGGTGGGCACCCGGTAGGGGATCCGGGCCTGGGCGATCTTCTGCTTGGCCCTGGTGAGCCGCTTGGAGATCGTGGCCTCGGGCACCAACAGGGCCCGGGCGACCTCGGCGGTGGACAGGCCGCCGAGGGTCCGCAGGGCGAGGGCCACCTGGGCCTCTGCGGCCAGGGAGGGATGGCAGCAGATGAACACCAGTCGGAGCAGGTCGTCGCGCACCGTCTCGGTCGTCTCCGGGGTGGGGTCGACATCCATCATCGCCTCCGCCTCTCTCTCCTTGCCGGACCGGCCGGACTCGCGTCGCACGTGGTCGATGGCCCGCCGCCTGGCCACCACGAGCAGCCAGGCCCTCGGACTGGCCGGCACGCCGTCACGGGGCCAGGTCTCGAGGGCCCGGGCGACCGCGTCCTGCACTGCGTCCTCGGCCCGGTCGACGCTGCCGGTGACGCGGACCAGGGTGGCCAGGACCCCGGTCCTTTCCTCGCGGACGAGCCGCGCCAGCGCGTCACCGGCGGCTATCACCGGACTCCCGTCGTCAGAGGTCGATCACCGGCCGGACCTCGACCGCACCGTCCCAGGCCGCCGGGAGCTTGGCTGCGGTCGCCACCGCCTCGTCGAGGTCGGCGCACTCCAAGAGGTAGAACCCGGTGAGAGCCTCCTTGGTCTCGGCATAGGGCCCGTCGCTGGTGACGACGTCCCCACCCTTGCCACCCTTCACCCGCACGGTGGTGGCGGTGCTCGTCGGGTAGAGGGCGTTCCCGCCGCGGATGACCGCGGCGGCGGCCTCACCGAAGGCGGCGTACTCCTTCATCTCGTCGCCGTGCTCGGCCAGGGTCCAGTCGACGTCCTTGCTGTAGATCAGGGCAGCGTAGGTGGGCATTCCAACTCCTCGGTTCTCTGGACCGGCGCCGTTCGCCGTCATCCACTGTAAAGACGATCGGCGAGACCCGAAAGGGACAGGAGCGGCGCAGAAATCGCCCTGTCGGTCCGGACCCGGCTGGCCGGAGCCGGCACGGGCCGCCACCGAACGGGGGGACCGCCCCCGCCGACGCCGCGACCTGGCGCGACGACTTCCTCGGTCCGTTGGACGGCCGGGACCGCGAACAGCTCAACGTGCTCCTCAATCAGCTGTTCGCCGGCAACACCGCCGACGACTGACGGGAGCGCCACAGGCGCCACGCTCCCGCCCAAATACCGCCCGCACCGGCCACGGCCCTCGTGCGCGTATACTTGAGCAGTCGCTCAAATAGGAGGCACAGGGATGGCCGAGGCAGGTGCGGGCAAGAGGGCAGTGGGTGCGGGCAAGAGGGCAGTGGGTGCGGTCCCGAAGGCGGCCAGTGCGGGCAACAAGTCGGCCGGTGCGCCGAGGCGCGGTGACAAGACCCGCCGGCAGCTCATCGACGCGGCAGTCGAGACGCTCAAGGAGCGCGGGTTCGCGGGCGCCAGTGCCAGGGTGATCGCCGACCGGGCGGGGATCAACCAGGGACTCGTGTTCTACCACTTCGGCTCGGTGATCGACCTCCTGCTGGCCGCGCTCGACGCCGTGAGTGCTGCCCGCTCGGCCCGCTACGGGCAAGCGGTGGCCGGGGTCGCCTCGCCCGCCGACCTCGTCGACGTGGCGTCGTCCATCTTCCGCGAGGACCTCGACGCCGGGCACGTCGCCGTCCTGGTCGCCATGATCGCCGGAGCGTCCTCGACGCCCGGTCTGGGCGAGGAGGTGGCACGGCGCATCGAACCGTGGACGGCGTTCGCACGGGATGCGATCTCGGGGGCATTGGGGGACTCGCCCCTCGGCACCGTCGTGCCGGCGGACGAGCTGGCCTTCGCCGTCGTCGCCCTGTACCTGGGAATGGAGATGCTCACCCAGCTCGACGGGGATCGGGCACCGGCCGATGCCCTCTTCGCCAGGGCGGAGGGACTGGTGCGGCTCTTCGCCGGGTTCGGGACCGGCGGAGTTCCGGACCCGTCAGTGACGGGGGTCGGGTCGTGAACGCCGAGCGCCGGCGCGCCACCACCGGCGACGGTGGACCGCGGGGACCGGATGGCCCGGACGCAGCCCCGCACCGCTGGGACCGCCGCACGAGGCAGGTCGCGTTGCGACTCGTCCTCCTGGCCGGGGCCTATGTGGCCTGGGCGGCCCTGGCCCTGGTGCTCGTGGCGCTCTCCTCGTACTCCTCGGAGAGTGTGTCGTTGGTCGA
Organism: uncultured Acidimicrobiaceae bacterium; assembly: GCA_964573595.1. GTDB lineage: Bacteria > Actinomycetota > Acidimicrobiia > Acidimicrobiales > RAAP-2 > Bog-756. The sequence continues at coordinate 13,680 of CAZNLF010000005.1, forward strand.
GGGCCACGCCGCCCGGGTCACCCGGTCGACGTCCACCGTCTACCAGATGGACCCGGGTCCGGTGCGAATCATCCTCGCCCTGCTGGGCGGGGCGCTCGTGGTCTCGACCGCGAGTGTCTGGTGGAGGGTGGCGCGTCGTTCGACCCGGGTCGGTGCCGCCGGGATGACCGCGGGAGCGATCGCCGGTTCGATCGCCCTCCTCGGCATACTCACCATCGGCCCGTTCGTCCTGCCGCTGGCCGCGCTCCTCGTCATCCTGGCGCTCCCGATCGCCCCGGACAGGAGGCCGCCCCCGCCGGCCCACGGCCCGGTGCCGCCCGGATGGGACGGCTCGTCGTGGACCGAGCACACCGCTCCGACGAGCTTGCCGCGCTGAGCATCCGGTCGGTCCCTCCACCGTCAGTCGGTGGGCCCTCCGCCTGGAGCGCCGGCGGGAGGGGCGTGGCCGGCGCCTCCGCCTAGTTGGACCCGGCCTCGGCGTCGGCTTCGATGGCCTTCTGGTCGGCCTTCAACTCCTTCGCCTGGATCTTCTGCGCCCGCTGCATGGCCGCCTCCACCTTGGCCTGCACGTCGGCGATGGCGACGACCACGAGGCCGGCCTGACCGTCGTCCAGACCCTCGCCCAACTCCTTCAGGTCGCTCCGGCTCATTCCGGCGGCGGCGTGACCGGCCAGGGCACCGAGGACCGCGCCCCCGCCCCCGGTGGCGATCAGCAGGCCGCCGCCGATGGCGGCGGCGGGGAACAGGGCGATGACGAGTCCGGTGGCCAATCCGACACCGCCGCCGAGCACGCCGCCCACCCTGGTCGGGGTCTCGTGCTTCTTCACGATCTTCACCTTGCCGTCGGGCTTCCGTTCGACGACGGCGGCATCGTAGGCGTCGATCAGACCGATCTTGCTGTGGAGCGCGTGGACGGCGTCGTAGTCGGCCAACGCATCCTTCACGTCGGAGTAGACGCCGGAGTAGGCGAAGAAGGTGTCGACAGCCATGGTGGTCCTCCCTGTTCGGTCCGGTCCGGTCCGGTTCGGTTCGTCGGCGGGCCGGAGCCGGTCCCGTCGGCCCTTACTGTGCCCGATCTGCCCCTCTACCCCGCTGCCCCCATCGTACGGGTGAAGCCGGGCGGGATGACCAGATCGGCACGTGACAGCCCGTCCACCGACGAGTGCCCGAGCCCGAGGACCGTCGAGTCGAGCCCGCTCCTCAGGATGTCGAGGACGTTCTCCACGCCGGACTGGCCGTTGGCGGCCAGCCCCCACAGGTACGCCCGGCCGATCATCACCGCCCTGGCCCCGAGGGCCAGGGCCTTCGCCACATCGCTGCCCCTGCGGACCCCACCGTCCAAGAGGACCTCGATCTGGTCACCGACGGCGTCGACGATGACCGGGAGGGCCCGGACGGTTGCCGGGGTGCCGTCGAGGTTGTTGCCACCGTGGTTGGAGACCGAGATGGCGTCCACCCCGATGTCGACCGCCCGCTTGGCGTCGTCGACCCGCACCACGCCTTTCAGCATGAACGGGCCGCCCCACTGCCGGCGGAGCCAGTCGACGTCGTCCCACGACGGCGGCGGGGTCTGCATCCACCTGCCGTAGGCCTCGAAGAACGCGGGCAGATCCTCGCCGGGCCGGCCCAGATTGGGCACGGTGAGGTCGGGGAGGGAGAGGGTGCGGGCGAACTCGCGCAGCCACTGTGGCCGGAGGAGCACCTCGTGGCCGAACTGCGCCGCCGCCTTCAGGCCGATGTGGTCGGGGATGGCCGGGCTCCCCCAGTCCCGCCCGGTGGAGAACGACCAGTCGAACGTGGCGATGAGGCCGACCGCTCCCGCCGCCCGTACCCGCTCGATCCGCTGGGACATCTCGTCCTTGTCCCCGATCCAGTAGGTCTGGAAGAACGTCTGGGGGTTGGCGGCGGTCACCTCCTCGATGGGCTTGCTGGCAAAGCAGCTCAGCCCCATGACCGTCCCCCGGGCCGCCGCGGCGCGGGCCACCGCCACCTCACCGTCGGGGTGCACGGCCTGGACGCCGGTGGGGGAGATGAGCACCGGGAACGAGACGGGCTGTCCCATCACGGTGGTGGCCAGATCGCGCTTGGCCGACAGTCCGGCAACGTGCGGGGCCACCCCGAGCTCAGCGAACGCCCCGAGGTTGTCGTCGACGGTGAGCCCTTTTTCGGAGCCGGCGACCAGGGCGGCGTAGACCGACTTGGGCAGCCGCCGCTTCGCCCGGCGCTGTGCCTCCGCCACCGTCTCGAACCACGGGTTCCTCATTGCTGACTGCCTTTCTCCATCGGGAACAATGCCACGTCGGTGGGCCGGTCCTGGCGCACGCGCTGATCGGCCGCCCGGCGATGAGACCACCGGTCCGGTGTCACCGGATGGTGGCGCCTGCGTCGATGGTGAGCTCGAGGCCGGTCACGTAGCGTGACTCGTCCGAGGCGAGGAAGAGGACCGCCTCGCTGACGTCCGCCGGCTCGACCGTCGCCACCG
>CAZNLF010000005.1:16261-35235 GCA_964573595.1 uncultured Acidimicrobiaceae bacterium
GAGGCGAGGAAGAGGACCGCCTCGCTGACGTCCGCCGGCTCGACCGTCGCCACCGGCAGGGTGTTCTTGAAGACGGCACCGAGCTCCGGGTCGCGGCTGATCAGCGGGTCGAGGCCGCCGAGCCCCAGGAGCATCGGGGTGTTGACTCCGGTCGGATGGACCGTGTTCACCCTGATGTGGTGCCTGGCCAGTTCGTTGGCCAGCGAGCGGGCGATGCCGACGATGCCGTGCTTGGTGGCGGCGTAGGGGGAGACGAAGGGAAGCCCCTTGATCCCGGCGACCGAGCTGGTGGCGATGATCGATCCGCCACCGTTGGCGATCAGGTGGGGCACCGCCGCGACCATGGTGTTCCACACGCCCGTGAGGTTGGTGTCGAGGGTGTCCTGCCAGATCTGGGGGGTGACCTCGTCCCAGCTCTGTACGGAGCAGATGCCGGCGTTGGCGCAGACGACGTCCAGGTGACCCAGGGCCGAGACACCCCCGGCCAGGGCGGCGGCGAGCGAGTCGGGCTCCCTCACGTCGGCCTTGGTGGCGATGATGCGCCGGCCCAGCGACTCGACCTGGGCGACGGTCTCGTTGAGGTCACCAGCGGTCGCCATGGGGTAGTCGACCGAGCCGTAGTCCTCCAGGACGTCGACGGCGATGATGTCGGCGCCTTCCTCGGCCAGCCTGATGGCGTGGCTACGGCCCTGGCCCCGGGCCGCACCGGTGATGAAGGCCACCTTTCCCGCTAGGCGCTCGCTCATGACCTGGGTATCGCTCACTCTCGACGTGGCGGCTCGAAGGACGCAGGGCCCCTGCCCGAGGCTCGCCGTCGACGTCCGCGCCGAGGCTCCTCGATGCGGGCGACGATGCCGACCCGGCTGCAACCGACCGCCGTGAGGCCGGCCTCCGCATGATATTGGCACTCGGTGCCAATCGCAAGGAGTGAACCTTCCTCCAGGCCCGACCGCCCTCGCCACGCCCGGCGCATGAAAGGGGCCGAAGGCGGGTACAGCATCGACATGCCACTGTCCCGTGTCGTAGCCCGCCCCCTGCTCGCCTCCATGTTCATCGCCGGGGGCGTGGACGCCATCTCCAACCCTGACGGCAAGGTCAAGGCGGCCGAGGCGGTGACCGGGCCCCTGACCGAGAGCGTCCCCGCCCTTGCGAGCGACCCCCGGACGCTGGTGAGGATCAACGGCGGGGTGCAGGTCGGTGCCGGACTGCTGCTGGCATCCGGCCGGTTCCGGCGGATCGCCGCGATCGCCCTGATCGGCTCGATCATCCCGACGACCTATGCCGGACACCGATTCTGGGAGGAGCCGGACGATGACACCCGGGCGCAGCAGCGGACCCACTTCCTGAAGAACCTCGGGCTCCTCGGCGGGCTCATCCTCGCGGCCGTCGACACCGAGGGTCGCCCGTCCCTCGGCTGGAGGGCCAGGCGACGGGCCCGCAGGGTGGCCAAGGCGGCGACGGTCGAGCGGGCTAGCGAACTGCTGTCGAAGGTCCACGATCATCTGCCGGCCAATGCCGCGGGCGAGCCGGCCTGAGACTTCGTCGCCGCTGACCTCGACCCGCGGCAGGTTCACCCGGTGGCCGGACCCCCCGGCGTGAGAGGGCTGTCGGGGTCGGCTACCCGGCCGTGTCGGGTCCGGGCCGCCGGCGGCCGGAACCGGGGGCCTCGGTGCCGGTCATCCGAACCGGCGCCCGCTCAGCGTCCCCGGGCTGATCCGCACCCAGCGTCGGGTCGGCGGCTCGCCGGACCAGGTGGTCATCGTGGTCTCGCCCACCTCGGCGAGATCGCCGGGATCGGTGACCTCCGAGGTCATCCCCTGCACGAGCACGCTCCAGCTGTGGGGGTGTGGCGGTTCGAATGCGTCGGCCTGAAAGGCGACAACCGCGCCGTTGGCCGCCGCATCGAGCTTGGTGCCCGGCCAGGTCGAGAAGACCACCGAATCGTCGAGCAGGGCGAAGTGGACCGGAAGGATCGCCGGGAGCGCGCCGATGCTCACCCCGACCCGACCGACCGTTGCCAGCGCCAGCAGTTCGAGGCACTCCGCCGGCGTGAGGACCGTGATGCCTTGCTCAGCCACTGTTGGTCACCGGATCAGAGTGAAGGTTCTGACGAGGTGTCAGTAGGGTCGAAAGTCCCGAAACGGTAGCCGCCCAGGTGGTCAGTCGGGGTTGACGAGTACGGCGGCGCCGTCGAACCGGTCGTGGGCCAGATCGCTGAGTGCCTGGTTGGCCCGGTCCATGGCGTAGGGCACGGTGGTCACCCGCACGGGTATGCGAGCGGCGGCCTCGAGGAACTCCTCGCCGTCCTGACGGGTGTTGGCCGTCACGCTGCACAGGTCGCGCTCCTCGAACAGGTGCCGTTGGTAGTTGAGCGGGGGGATGTCACTCAGGTGGATGCCGGCGATGGCCAGGGTGCCGCCACGCTCCAGCGCCTCCAATGCCGGGGGCACGAGGGTGCCCACCGGCGCGAAGAGGATGGCGGCATCCAGTGGCTCGGGTGGCGCGTCGGCGGCGTCGCCGGCACTGGCCACCCCGAGCTGCAGGGCCAATTCGCGGGCGGCCGGTGCCCGCGTGAGCACATGGACACGTGCCCCCTCGGCCATGGCGATCTGGGCGGCTAGATGGGCCGAGCCCCCGAACCCGTAGATGCCCAGCCGCCCCCCTGCGGGCAATCGAGACCGGCGGAGGGCCCGGTAGCCGATGATCCCGGCACAGAGGAGGGGTGCGGCCTCTTCGTCGCTGAAGCCGTCGGGTACGGCGTAGGCGAAGTCCTCGTTCACCACCGCGTAGTCGGCGTAGCCGCCGTCGACGTCCCAGCCGGTGAACAGCGGTGAGACGCAGAGGTTCTCCCGGTGGGCGACGCAGAACCGGCAGACGCCGCAGGTCCGGGCCAGCCACGGCACACCGACCCGCGCGCCGACGACGAAGCGGTCGCTGCCCGGACCGAGCAGATCGACCGCGCCCACCACCTCGTGACCGGGCACCACGCCGGGATGCTTGGGGGTGAGGTCGCCCTCGGCCAGGTGGAGATCGGTCCGGCACACGCCGCAGGCCCTGACGCGTAGCCGCACCTGGCCCGGGCCGGGCTCGGGAACCGGCCGCTCCACGCGCCGCAGGGGATGGTCGTCTATGGGTCCGGGACTGTCGACGGCCCACGCCCCCATCACTGCTACTGGCATCCCGCGCCTCCTCCGGTCATAGGGCCGCTCTACCCGCCGGTTCGATCGTCGTCCCCACCGTTCCCCCGAGCAGTGCGGCGGCATCAGCCAGGCGTCCGATCATCGCCCGTCTGCCGGTCGCTTCCACGAACCGGCAGGCGGCATCCACCTTCGGTCCCATCGACCCGGCGGGGAACGACTCGGCTCGGAGGGCCTCCGGTGAGGTGTGGCCGACCGGTCGGGCCTCGGCCGTGCCGAAGCCCAGTTGGAGGTTGGCGACGTCGGTGAGCAGCAGCAGCCCGTCGGCTCCCAGCTCCCGGGCCAGCAAGGATGCGGTGAGGTCCTTGTCGATGACCGCCTCGACGCCGTGGAGCAGTCCGTCCCCACCCCGGCTGACCGGGATGCCCCCGCCACCCGAGCAGATCACGATGGCGCCGGCGTCGGCCAGCATGCCGATGGTGTCCAGTTCCACGGGCGCCTGTGGCTCGGGGGAGGGGACCACCCGCCGCCAGGCGGTGCCGTCCCGGCCGATCGCCCACCCCCGCCGCCGGGCGATGCGGTGCGCCTCGTCCTCCTGGTAGACGGGGCCGACGAACTTGGTCGGCCGCTCGAACGCCGGATCGGCCGGGTCGACGAGCGTCTGGCAGACCAGGCTCACGACCTGTCGGCCGGGAAGCGCGTTCTCGAAGGCCTGGAGCAGGAAGTAGCCGATCATCCCCTGTGTCTGGGCTCCCAGTACGTCGAAGGAGTAGGGGTGGGGGAGGACGGGATCGCGGGCGCTCTCGAGGGCCAGCAGCCCGACCTGCGGCCCGTTCCCGTGGGTGACGACCAGACTGTGGTCGCGCGCCAGTGGGGCCAGGGCCTGCACGGCGACGGCGACGTGCTCCTCTTGGATCTCGGCCTCGGGGACCTCGCCCCTCTCGAGGAGGGCATTGCCGCCGAGTGCGACCACCAGACGCATCTCAGCCGCCCAGTCCGGCCAGGATGGCCGCTCCGTGGCGTCCGTCGGGCCCGGCTGCTCCGGGGCGTCCGTCGGGCCCGTGGGGTCCACCACCCGGGCGCCCGGGCCGCCCGGCGCGGGGCGGACCGACTGCAGTCGCGGTGGTCTGGGTCATCGCTTTCCGCTCCTCGTCGCTGCCGATCGTTGGCTGGCCCCCGCTGTCCGGCGATCGGCTGTCCGGCGTTCGGCTGTCCGGTGATCGGTGACCATTCGCGGGCCCACCGATGTCGTCCGACCGGCCCATCCTCTCGTCCCCTGCCACGGTAGGCAACGCCGGCGGGCGAGACCAGAGGAGAAGGTCCCCTGGCAGGGGAGGGGGTTCCGTCCGGCCGACGGTCCGTCGGACTCAGAGCAGATCCGCTCCCGTCGTGAAGCCCGGCCCGATGGGAAATCTGACGTTCACGGTGTCGTACTCCATCACCGTCGTGACCGGGAACCCCGAGCCTCGGAACACCGCCAACATGGCGTGGTTTTCGGCCAGGGTCTGGGCGGTGAACTCGGTGATCCCCCGAGCACTCGCCGCCTCCGCCAGCTGGGCGAGGAGCACGGTGGCGATCCCGCGCCCCTGATAGCCGTCGGTCACGACGAAGGCCACCTCCGCCTCGGTGGTCCCCGGTGACCGTTCGTAGCGACCGACGGCGACGATGCGACCGTCGTCCTCGGCGACCAGGGCCAGCCGGTCGGTGTAGTCGACATGGGTGAAGTGCTCGACCTCCGGCGTCGACAGCGTCGGGTGGACGAAGAAGAACCGCCGGTACACCGACCGGTCGGAGAGCCCGCGGTGGAATTCGACGAGGCCCACCCCGTCGGTCGGGCGAATCGGACGGAGGTGCACCACGTCCCCGCGGGAGATGGCCACGTCCCTTTCGAGGTCGGACGGATACGTTGCGGCCCCGGGGGCGACGGGCGCTGGCACCACGATGGGCACGTCATCGTCGGGCCCGGACTCGCTCATGGCGCGCCTGCCTCTCTCGTCGTCGGCCGATCCGATCCAGGGCCCGTCCGGCGGTGGCCTCGGACACCACCTCGACCCCGAAGGTCCCGGGCGGCCGGGGCCGGACACCGGTGGCCCGTCCGCCCTCGATCATAAGCACATCGTCGAAGGCGTCCAGCTCCTCGTGGTGGTGGGTCACGTACACGAGGCTCCTGCCCCCGTTGGTGGCGAGCACGTCCTCGAGGAGCCGGCGGGCCGTCGCCCGGTCGAGGCCGGAGATCGGCTCGTTGCGGCTCCGCTGGCGCCCGTCAGCACAACCCGTCGCCCGGCTGTGCTCCCGGACGTGCTCCCCCGGCTACGACGAGGTCGGTGGCGGACAGCGCAGAAGGCGGGGCCGGAGCCCCGCCTTCTGGCGGTACGACCTACGTGGCGGGTCGACGCCGCGTGACCGGAACGGTCGCTAGGCGGCCGAGCCGAAGAACAGCATGCCCTCGTTCGGCGGGCCGAAGGTGAAGACCCCTCCGTCGGAGGCGACGAGCCAATAGCCGTCATAGGAGTTGTTGTTGAGCCCGGCGATGACCGGCTGGTTCAACCTGATGTTCCCGGTGGAGCCGAAGAAGGGTGTGTTGAAGTCGAACACCCCTCCGTCGGAGGCCACCAGGCGGTAGCCGCTCCCGTCGGACACGGGTGCGATGCCCACCACCGGCTTGTTCAACCTCACGCCCCCGGTCGATCCGTAGAAGGTGGAGTCGAAGGAGAACACACCTCCGTCCGACGCCACCAGCCAGTACCCGCCGGTCGCCCGGTCGAGGCCGATGCCCACCACCGGCTGATTGAGCTTGATGCCCCCGGTCGAACCGTGGAACGGCACGTTGAAGGAGAACACCCCTCCGTCCGAGGCCACGAGCCAGTACCCCGTCCCGTTGACGTTGGCCGCCATGCCCACCACCGGCTTGTTCAACCGGATCGAGCCCGTCGAACCGTGGAACGGGGCGTTGAAGGAGAACACGCCTCCGTCCGACGCCACCAGCCAGTAGCCACCCGTCTGCCGGTCGACGGCCATGCCGACGATCGGCTTGTTGAGGGCCTTGCCGGTCAGGTCGCCGTAGCAGGTGGCCGCACCGAAGGCGGCGACGTCACCGGCGCTGTCGACCTCGTAGTAGCCCGTGCCGTCGTCGAGGGCGGCCCCACCGACGACGGAGCCGGAGGGGAGCGTCGACTGGCACGTGGTCTGGACCGGTCCCGGTGTCGGCGAGCTGCCACCGGGCAGCGTCTGGAACCACAGGTAGGCGTTGGTCGGGACCTCGCCGACGCCGTCGACCCCGATCCCGCTTCCCGAGGCGTTCTCCAGAGTCTTGACGGAGGCGTAGTCCTTGGCCGCCTCCACCGACGCCAGTCCCTTGGCCGAGGTCACCGGGATGACGATGACGTTCCACCACTCGGGCTGGTCGCCGTTCCTGGTGGTGAGCAGGTGGTCGTGGCCCGGGAGCGGCACGTTGTCCAGCGATGCCGCCGGCTTGCCGAGCACCGACGCCAGCTGTGACAGGTCGATGGTCGCCGGGTGGTCGATACAGGTGATGGCACTGGAGCACTGGACGTAGGGAACCGGTGGGCTCGAGTACAGCGGGACCGGGATGTAGAGCGGGTCGATCTGGCTGTTGGTCTGGGTCGGCGTCGGTGGCGTCGGGTCCGCCACGCCCGGTGGCACCGAGGTCGGGTCCGAGCCCGCCTCACATCCGGACGACGAGTGGACGCTCGCCGTCGTCGTCCCGCAGTAGTAGGGCTCGGTGTAGAGGGCCTCGACATCCTGGCCCTCGATCCAGTCGCGGCTGATCCCGACGTTCTGGCAGTTCGGCGCAGTGGCTCCGCAGTCGTTCTTCAGATTGTTGAACGTGGTCCCGGGTTCGACCTGGCTGGCCGGGGGAGCGGCGGGTGCCGCGGGCACGGCCGGTCCCGGCGGGGCGGTCGCCGTCAGGTCGGCCGCCATGGCCGAGGACAGGGTCCCGGGGAGCACCTGGAAGAACAGGAAGGCGTTGGTGGGCACCGCCGCCGCCGTGCCGGCGGTCACCGCGGCATCGATGGCGCTGACGCTGGTCAGGGTGTTGAACACCGTCGGATCCTTGGTGGCGACCACCTCGACGTTCCACCACTCCGGGAGGCCCCCGTTTCGGGTGCCGACGACGTGGTCGTGAGCCGGGATCGGGACGTTGTCCAACGTCGACGCGTCACTCACGCCGAGGTACGACGCCAGCGCGTGCAGGTCGATGGTGGGTGGGTGGTCGATGCAGGTCGCCGTGGCCGTGCACTGGGTCGGCGGTGGGTTGGCGAAGACGGGTGTCGGGATGTAGAGCGTGTCGCTGTGGGTGGTGTTGCCGAGCGACGTCCCGCTGCTCCCCGCCGAGGTTCCGCTGGGAGTGGCGGACGGACCCGCACCGGCCTCACAGCCCGTGGCGGCACTCGCGGGCACATTGGCGTCGCAGTAGTAGTTCTCGCTGTACAGCAGGTCGACGTTCGTCCCGTTGTAATAACCGTTGGACTCGCCGACCTGTCCGCAGGTCGGGGCGTCGTTGCCGCAGTTGTACTGCAGTGGGTCGATGGTCGTCCCGCTGTTGCCGTTGGGTGGTGGGACCTGCACCGCAGCCGTGGCCGATGCCGCCTGGAAGCTGAGGCCGACCAGGACGGCCAACAACGAGGCCACGAGCACCACGACCACTCGTCCGTGACGTCTCGGTGGATCGTGATGCGTCGGTGGATCGGAGTGTGGAGTCAATGGAGTGCACCTTTCCTTGCTCGGACAGCGATTGCCGCGTGTCCCGCTGTTGGCCCGTTTCCGGCCACTGGCCCGCCGGTGCCCTGTCTCTTCCACACCGGGCGGTGTTCGGACCACACCACCTCTTCGGACCGGTGCCGTGGTCTGGATCACTTTTGGGCAAAGCCTGCTCTGACCTGGGAGGTCGGTGACCATTCCGGTGGTGGACACGCAGCGACCGGAATGACGCCGGGCCCGAGGGCATCCGGTGGTGTTCCTGGCACGCACGCGGCGCGCGTTCCACGATGCGTTCGACCACCGGTGCGCCGCCGCCCCTGCGTTCCTGCCTGCCGGTAAGGGCTCAAGGTGGGTCGTGGTGAGACCGATGCACAACAATGACCCTCGGCACCGAGCTCCCGGACGTGGAGCCCGGCGACCTCCTCGCGATCAGGGATCTCATCGAGCACCTCTGCGAGCCCGGCGTCGTCGAGGCGGTTGTCCAACCGGTGGTCCGACCGGCGGACCAACTCATCGTGGGGTACGAGGCCCTGGCCCGGATGCCCATTGCGCCCGCACGGCCCCCTGACTGGTGGTTGGCCCGCGCCGATGACGTGGGCCTTCGCAGCCGGCTGGAGGTCGCCTGCCTGCGGGCCGCCGCCATGCTCGGGCCCACGCCCGAGGACCGGCTCTTGTTCGTCAATCTCAGCCCGTCCCTCCTGTCCGATCCGGCGGCGCTCGACCTCCTCCATGTGCTGCCCGATCGGCTGGTCCTGGAGATCACCGAGCAGGAGGCGGTGGACGACTACGGCGAGCTGCGCCGTGACCTGGTCCCCTGGCTCTCCCGCGGGGTCCGCATCGCCATCGACGACACCGGCGCCGGGTACTCGAGCCTCCGCCACGTGATCGAGCTCACCCCCGATTTCCTGAAGCTCGACCGCGAGCTGGTCCGGGACCTCGACCGGGACCGCAACCGGCGGGCGCTGGTCAGCGCGGTGGTCGCCTTCGCCAGCGAGATGGGCACCAGCGTCATCGCCGAGGGCGTGGAGACCGAGACCGAGCTGGGTGCGCTCCGCGATGCCGAGGTCGACCTGGTCCAGGGGTACCTCCTCGCCCGCCCCGGGCCCGCCTGGCCCGAGGTCACCCCGACCGCCGCCGATCGTCAGTCATTGAAGATGACCGTGGTCAGGTCACCGGGGACGGGCTCGGTGGCGTCCGAGGTGCGCCTGCGGGAGGGCCTCGGTCGTGCCACCGACTCCTCCGAAGCCTGTGCCGTCGTGGTCGAGCACCTGTTCCGGCAGGGCCAGGTCATGCCCAGTGCCTATCTCGAGCGGCACGGCGAGCTCCGCTGCACCGCTCAGCGTGGGCTGTGGCAGATCCTCGACGGGATGTCGGTCAGTGCCGGTATCACCGGGCGCACCTGGAAGTCGGGTCGTTCGATCGTGGTGCCGGACGTGTCCCAGGACCCCGACTACCTCGAGGCCGTCCCGGGCGTCGTGTCCGAGGTGTGCGTGCCGATCACCGTCGCCGACCGGACCGTCGGGGCCCTCAACGTCGAGTCGTTGATCCCGCTGCCGACGGGGATGCTCGAGCAGCTCGAGGGATGTGCCGCCCTGCTGGCCGACCGGCTCCGGGACATCGGGGCCCACCTCGAGGAAGGTCCGTGGGACCGAATCGTCCGAGCGTCCGTCGCCATCACCGGTGTCAAGGACACCGCGAGCACGCCCGTTCGACTGGTCCGCTGCCTGAGGGACGCCTCGCGCATGGACTCCGGTGCTCTTGTCATCGATGGCCACAACGGACCGACCGTCGCCGCCGCGGTCGGTCCACTCCAGGCTGGTCTGCAGCGGCTCACCCGGTCCGAGCTCGGCTCACTCTGCTCGCTGGTCGACAATGTCCGCTCGTGTTACACGGGCGGGGAGGCGGTCGGTCGCGGATTCCTCGGCAGCGCCTCGCTACGCGATGGAGGGGCGAGGGTGATGGTCGTCCTCCCCCTGTGGGCACAGCGGGCGCGCCTCGGAAGTGTGGTGCTGGCCCACTCGAGGCCGCTGCAGCTGCAGGGCGAGGAAGTCCGTTCGCTCGAGATGCTGGCCGACCACGTGGCGTCCGCCCTGGCGTCGGCCAGGCGCACGAGGCTGCCGACCAGGACTTGATCACCGCCGAGCGACGGGCCCGCCGTCGATCCCGGGAAGGGCCACCCGCCGAAGCCTGTTTCGTATACTCGGGACGATGAGCATCGCCGGAGACCGCTCCGAACGCGAGATCGAGGTGGGCGCACCGTGACCGAGGCCGAGGAGTTCTGCCATCACCTGCCCCAGGTGCAGGAGGTGACCCCCGGGGCCGACGGCTGCGAGGAGTGCCTGCGGGACGGCGGGAGCTGGCTGCACCTGCGCCTGTGCATGATCTGCGGGCATTCCGGCTGCTGTGACAACTCACCGGGCCGGCACGCGACGGCCCACTTCGACGAGACGGGCCATCCCCTCATCCAGTCCTTCGAGCCCGGCGAGCAGTGGTGGTGGTGCTTCGTCGACGAGTTCGCCTTCGAGGTGGAGGGCGTGCCCAGCTTCGAGCATTCCTGAGCGGACCGGCCGGGGCACCGCCGGCCGGTCCCGACCGCCCGTCCGGCCGGGGCACCGCCGGCTGGTCCCGATCGTCCGTCCGCCCGGTGTCGGGCAGCCACGTTGCCACCAGTTGCGGTGCCGTCGCTATGGTCAGCACCACCTATGGCAACGCTCCGAACGGCAACCCCCCCCGGCACCGGTGGCCACCCGCGAGGACGGCGCACCGCGATCCTGGCGCCGCTGGGTGTCGTGGCCTGCCTCCTGTCGGCCTGCTCGCTGTTCGCAACCCCCCGTCCGGCGCCGGTGGACGACCCGTCGATGGCCCCGCCCGGCGCCGTGGGCTATGTGGTGTGCCCCACCGCGGTGACGCCGGTCGAGCTGGCCACCGACACGGCCGAAGCCCCGATCGAGCTGCCCATCTCCGGTTCGCCGGTGCTGGGTGACTTCGCCATCGCCACCTCACCCGACGGACAGTGGGCCTTCGTGGTGACCAGCGACGGTGTCGCCCCGTCCTCGCCGGCCTCCTCGACGACCGTGCCCCCGGCCACCGCCGGCACCGCCTCCACGACTAGCACGGCACCGGTCGTCCCCGGCGCCGAGCCGGTCCAGAACGTCGTGATCCCCATCGATCTGGCCACCCAGCAGGCGGAATCGCCTATCCCGATCCCCGGCGTCGGCGGCACCCACGCCATCGTGGTCCTGCCCGACGGCCGGACGGTCCTGGCGGCGAGCGGGAACTCGATCGTCCCGATCGACGCGGCCACCCGGCAGGTCGGAACCCCACTCGACCTCGGGGCCGGCCGGACCATCTTCGGCATGGCCCTCGATCCGACCGACACCACGCTCTATGCCCTGGTCGCCGGCGCGGTGATCCCGGTGAACACCTCGAACGCCACGGCCGGCGCCCCGATCCCGACGGGGCTGTCGGTGTCCTCGGTCTACTCCCCAAACGGCATCGTCGTCACGGGGAACGGCACCACCGTCTACGTCGTGGGCCAGGGTGGGACCGACTTCGGCGGCCGCGTCCTCCCCATCGCCGCATCGACCGGGACCACGGGGCCGGCCACCGGATTCGACCGGTTCGGCATCGCGGACCCGGCGGCGGTGGCCGTGACGACCGACGGTTCCAGCCTGCTCGTGGCCGATGCGGCCAACAATTGGGTCAATCCGGTCCCGCTGAGCAGCTTCTCCAACCCGCCTGATCCGGTCCGGCTCCCCGAGCGGAGCACCGACGCGGTCACCGCCGGCACGCAGCACCCGACCGACATCGTGGTCGGACCGGGTCAGACGGGGGCGTTCCTGGTCGACGGCTTCGATGCGGTGATCCCCTACGCCCCCGCCCCCGAGACCTTCGGTGAGCCGATTCCGGTGTGTTCAGGAGCCTCGTCGATGGCGGTGGCCGACTCCCCGTGAGCCAGGGAGGTGTCGGGCCGGTAGGAGGCCCGATCCAGGCCGGCCGCCTCTAGCAGCTCGTCGAGGGCCACCGGCACCGCATCGGTGAGATCGTCCACCATCGGGATGGTCTCCGGGCACGCCATGATCCCCCAGTAGAGGGCGCCCCGGTAGCTCATGGCGGTGATGTTGACCCCCATCCCGTCCATCACGGGCCCGAGGGGGAAGCCGGCCTCCAGCTCGGCACCCGCCAGATAGAGGGGGAAGTCGGGTCCCGGCACGTTGGAGATGACGAGGTTGGCGATGGGCCGGTGCACGTTGGCCAGGCGCATCCTCGAGTAGAACCGGGCGGCGCTGGCGAACACGTTCGGGGTGGCGTGCTCGGCCCAGTTCTGGAGCATGTCGGCCCCGAGGGCGTTGTGCTCCTCCTTCGCCCCTTCGGTGCCCTCGTGGATCGCCATCAGCCGCTCGATCGGGTCCTCGACCTCCACCGGCAGCTGTACGAACATGGCTGACACCTGGTTCGAGCCCTTGGGATCGTCGAGGTCCGGCCTCACGGAGATCGGCACCACCGCCACCAGAGGCTTGTCCGGCAGCTCGTCCCCGTCCAGCAGGAACGAGCGCAGGGCGCCGGTGCACACGGCCAGGACCACGTCGTTGACCGTGGTGCCGGTTGATCGCTTGAGCCGCTTCACGTCCTCGAGCCCGATCGAGGTGAGGGCGACGCTGCGCCGCCTGGTCACGGCGCTGTTGAACGACACGCGTGGGGCCGACAGGGGCAGGGCCGCCTTTCCCGGCCCGGTCCGGTGGCCCGAACCGATCCGGACCCTGCGGACACCGAGCACCCTCTGCCCGGTCCGCACCAGGTCGCGGGTGATCTCCCACGGGCGCATGGAGCGGGCCACCATGGCCTGGCTCATCAGCTCGATGCCCGAGGGCACCCGCGTGTCCAGGGCCGGGGCCGGGGGAACCGCCTGTGGCGCGGGATTCGCCTCGAGGTCGAACAGCACCGAGAGCAGCTCGGCCCCCGACACCCCGTCGACCGTCGAGTGGTGCATCTTGGCGATCAGGCCGATGCGCCCACCCGACACGCCCTCGGCGACCCACATCTCCCACAGGGGCCGGTTGCGGTCCAGCTGGTGTCCGGCGATCTCGCCGGCGAGGTCGGCCAGTTGCTCGAGCCCACCGGGCCCGGGGACCGCCGCCAGTCTCACGTGGTCGTCGATGTCGAAGTCGGGATCGTCGACCCACACGGGGTGACCGAGGCGGAACGGTACCTCGACCAGGCGCCGGCGGAAGACCGGCGCCAGTGGGATCCGGGCACCGATCGATGCCTTCATCCGCTCGAAGGAGTAGCCGCCGGGGACGGTCGACGGGTCGAAGACCAGGGTGAGAGCCACGTGCATGTGGTGGGTCGGCGTCTCCAGGTACAAGAAGCTGGCATCGAGTCCGCTCAGTCGCTCCATCGGTTGTTCCCTCCCCTGATGTCGTCCGAACCTTCGATCCGACCGTCGATCCGACCGTCGGCCCGATCGGCGACCGTCGGGCCCGGTGCCGGTCATCACTTCACATTGCCGGCCCGACCGTGTTGTATTTAGGTGTGCCCTGGGTCTTCCTCGCAGTCAGCATGGTCTTCGCGGTGCTCGTGGTCAACGCCTTCTTTCCAGTGCGCCGCGAGCCGTTCACCGTGATCAGCTTCGCCTTCGGGTGGATTCCGGGCGAGCTCCCCCTGCACGTCGGGCTGCTCGAGGTGGCCGTCACCGCCGTCCTGGCGCTGAACGGGGCGTTCGGGGCGTGGCCCGGGTGGCTCGGGCTGGCCATCGCCGTGGCGAGCTGGGTGGGGATGCTCCGGCTCGCCATGGTCGCCCACGGCGCACAGGCGCTGGTCGAAGCGGCCCTCGACGACGCCGCCGGGGGGCCGATCAGGGTGGAGGGGTTCGATCCGGTGCCGGCCTGGAACCGGTGGTGGCGACTGGTCGTCGCCGTGCCCTTCCGGCTGCGTGGCATCCGGCGGGTGCGGAACATCGACTATTGGGGCGACGGCAACTACCGGCACAAGCTGGACATCCTGTCGCGGCGGGCGGTGGCGCCCGAGCGGGCGCCCGTCCTGGTGTACATCCACGGCGGCGCCTGGGTCATCGGCGACAAGAGGGAGCAGGGCATCCCGATGATGCACGAGTTGGTCCAGCGGGGCTGGGTGTGCGTCGCCATCAACTACCGGCTGAGCCCCCGGGCGACCTGGCCGGCCCACATCGTCGACTGCAAGAGGGCGGTGGCCTGGGTCCGGGAGCACATCGCCGAGTACGGGGGGGACCCGGGCTTCATCGCCGTGTCCGGTGGCTCGGCGGGTGGCCACCTGTCCTCACTGTTGGCACTCACCCCGAACGAGCCGGAGTGGCAGCCCGGGTTCGAGGGACTCGACACCCGGGTGGACGCCTGCGTGCCCTTCTACGGCGTCTACGACCTGACCGGCTCCCCCGACCGCTCGGGAGCCTATGGGGCCGGGCTGGTCGAACTCCTGGCCAAGCGGGTCATGAAGGTCTCGCAGGCGGCCCGCCCGGAGCTGTTCGAGCGGGCGTCCCCCGACCAGCGGGTCACGGCCGGCGCCCCTCCGATGTTCGTGCTCCACGGCGTCAACGACACCCTGGTCCCCCTGGTCGTCGCCCGGTACTTCGTCGACCGCCTCCGCCAGACCTCCCAGGAGCCGGTCGTCTACGTCGAGCTCCCCCGGGCCCAGCACGCCTTCGACGTGCTGGCCTCGATCCGCTGCCGCCACACCACCATGGGGGTCGTCCGGTTCCTCGACGGTATCCGGGCCCGCGTGGTCGACCCTCCGGCCCCGGGTCGGCCGACGGTGGTCGGGCCGAACCGGACCGAGTGAGACCTCCTCCCACCCCGGATTATCGGCGTCCGCACCCACGGTGCTAGACAGTCGGACGAGTTTCTGACGTAGAGTCAATTAATCGTCACGGACGGGACCCTCCGCATGATCCCGTCGCTGTGGTCACGACCGATACCAAGGGGGAGCATTGGGTTCTGCATCATGGAAGACGCGTCTGGCCACCGTGGGGGTGCTCGTGCTGGTGGCCACCACGGCGGTCGCATGCAGCTCGACCAACTCCGCCAAGGACACCTCGTCGAACAGCGGGGGATCGGCCAGCTCGAAGATCCCGTCCAGCGCGTTCAGCGACCACACCGGCATCACGTCCGATTCCGTGCGCATCGGCAACGTGTCCACGCTGTCCATCGGCGGCCTCTTCAAGGGCGCGCTGGTGGGCACCCAGGCCTACTCCGACTATGTCAACTCGACGGGCGGGATCAACGGCCGCAAGATCTCCGTCGACTCGGCCGATGACGGCTTCAGCGGCTCCGGCAACAAGCAGGCCACCCAGAACGCCATCAACAACGACTTCTCGCTGGTCGGGGGCTTCTCGCTCCAGGACAGCTTCGGGGGGACCCTGCTGAAGCAGAACCCGGGGATGCCCGATGTCTCCATGGTGCTCGACCCGGCCACCAACAAGCTCCCCAACGTCTTCAGTGCCGTGCCCCTGAACGGTGGATGGGAGACGGGACCGCTCGAGTACTTCAAGCAGAAGTTCCCCGATGACTCGGACGGCGTCGGGACGATCGTGTCCAACACGGCGTCCGCCCTCACGGACTGGGCGGGGGAGAAGTACGTGATGCAGCAACTCGGCTACAAGGTCGTCTACGACCCCAGCATCCCGGTGACCCAGACCGACTTCACCGCCAACGTGGTGGCCATGAAGAACGCCGGGGTGAAGATCATCTTCATCGACCAGCTCCCGCAGAACTACGCCTCGGCGCTGCTGAAGAACCTGGACCAGCAGAACTTCCACCCCCAGGTCGTCCTGGGTGCGGCCAGCTACAGCAACGCCCTCATCCCCAACTCGGGAGGCGCCTCGGCGGTCAACGGGGCCTACCTCGACCAGAACACCTCGCTCTACCTGGGCCAGGACTCGTCGGTCATCCCGGCCGTGGCCCTGTTCAACACCTGGGTGGCCAAGGCGTCACCGGGGTTCAAGGCCGACCTCTTCACGCTGTACGGATGGCTGTCGGCCGAACTCTTCAGCGATGCGCTGAAGAACTCAGGCTCCGACCCCAGCCGCGGCTCGCTGCTCCAGGCCCTGTCCAAGATCACCTCGTTCAGCGGGAACAACATCGTCACCGCGAGCAACCCGGCGGCCAAGGCGGTCGGCAACTGCTACCTGATCGGGGTCGTCGCCTTCGGGGACTTCCACCGGTTCGACGATCCACCGGTGACCAGCAGCACCAACGGGTACCGTTGTAACGGGCATTACGTGACGCCACCCGGGTCCTGACCTGCCCGGTGGCTCCCTGGGTGCTCGACGTGATTCAACGGGGGACGAGAATGACCGGTGAGTAACTTTCTGCAGTACACCATCTTCGGGATCATGCTCGGAGCCGGGTACGCCATCGCGGCCACCGGGCTGGTGGTCACCTACACCACGTCGGGCGTGTTCAACTTCGCCCAGGGGGCGGTGGGCATGGTCGCCGCCTTCTGCTACTGGGAGCTGGTGTCGGCCCACCACGTCCCGGTGCTGTTGGCCCTGGTGATCATCCTGGTGGTCGGCGCCTCCATCGCCGGTGCCCTGGTGGAACGGGTACTCATGCGCCGCCTGCACGGGGCCTCGGCGGAACGTCCCGTGATGGTCACCCTCGGGCTGTTGGTCATCCTCACCGGCGTGTCCACGCTGGTGTGGAGCCCGACGGTCGAGCGCTCCGTCAACAACATGGTCTCCGGGCAGTTCCGGCTGGCGGGCATCAACATCCAGTACCAAGAGGTCCTGATCATCGGCGTGGCCCTCGCCGTGGCCCTGGCGTTGCGTGCGCTCTTCTATTCGACCCGGACCGGCTACGCCCTCCGGGCGGTCGTCGACGATCCCGAGCTGCTCGCCATGTCCGGCGCGTCCCCCAACCGGATGAGCCAGTACGGCTGGATCCTCGGGTTCATGCTGGCGGCCCTGGCCGGCGTGCTCCTCGCCCCCACCCAGACCACCGGGATCAGCATCGAGGCCATGACCCTGCTGGTGGTCAACGGCTACGCCGCCGCCATCGTCGGCCGGTTGAAGAACATCCCGGTGACCTTCGTGGCCGCCATCGCCATCGGTCTCGCCGAGAACTACGTCATCAACTACATCCTTCCCCACGTCCCCCAGAACCTCGTGCCCGACATCACCTACGCGCTGCCCATGGTCTTCTTGTTCGTGGCCCTGGTCACCCTGCCGTCGGTGAGGCTGCGGGCCGTCGGCCGGCTGAGCACCGTGCGCGCCCCCCGGGTGGCCGGAGGCCGCGAATCGTTGCTGGCCGGTGCGGCGTTCTTCGTCCTGGCCGTCATCGTCGCGGCCCTGTTCGCCAACACGGAGTTCAAGGGGACCACGGTCTTGGACCTGGGCGGGCTGGTGATGACCCTGGGCATCGTCGGGCTCTCGCTCGTGCTGCTGACCGGCTACTCGGGCCAGGTCTCGCTGTGCCAGTTCTCCTTCATGGGCATCGGGGCGTTCATCATGGGGAAGGTCGCCGGAGGGGGCTCGGTGCTGGGCTTGGTGGCCGCCACCGTGGTCTGTGCCGGCATCGGGGTGCTGGTGGCCCTGCCCACCGTCCGGCTCCGGGACCTCTACCTGGCCCTCGCCACCTTCGCCTTCGCCGACGCGGTGGCCACCGGGTTCTTCGCCGACGGCCACATCTACGGCACCGGGGGGGTGAGCATCGGCCGCATCGTGCTGCCGGGGCTGTCCTTCGGCGGTGACCGGAGCGAGTTCTTGATGGTCACCGCCTTCTTCGTGCTGTCGGCCTGGATGGTGCTGGCCATCCGCCGCAGCCTGTTCGGGCGGAGGCTCGTCGCCCTCAACGACTCACCGGCCGCCTACGCGACGGTGGGCCTCAACATCGGCGTCACCAAGGTCGCCGTGTTCGCCATCGCCGCCGCCATGTCCGGACTGGCCGGTGCGCTCTACGGAACGGTGCAGGGAGTGGTGGGCACCTCGGACTTCGACATATTCCCGGGCATCATCTTCGTGCTGTTCGTGACCATCTGGAGCATCCGAACGGTGACCGGCGCGTTCCTGGCCGCGGTGACGTTCGTGGTGCTCAACCAGCTGTGGCCCAACGGGGTGGGGTTGTTCGCCGGCGTCGGGATCATCCTGATCGGCCGCGCCGCCAGTGGCATCCTCGGCATCGAGGCGCTGCAGTTCCGACTGCCGTGGGTGAGGCGTGCCGGAGACGCCTCCCCCCGGGCCGGGGACGGCGGCGCCCGCGTGGGCAGCATCGTCGGAGTGGGGGGTGAGACCCGTGCCGCAGGCTGAGGCCGAAGAAGTTCGCACGGCGGTGCTCACGGTGTCCGACGTCGCGGTCAGGTTCGGGGGTGTCTCGGCCCTCAGCGACGTCAGCCTGACCGTGCAGGCCGGGACCGTGACCGGGTTGATCGGCCCCAACGGGGCCGGCAAGACCACCCTGTTCAATGTGATCAGCGGGCTCCAGACCCCCGGGCGGGGCCGCGTGCACATCTTCGACACCGACGTCACCTCGGTGAAGCCCCACCGCCGGGCCAAGCTCGGGTTGGCGAGGACGTTCCAGCGGCTCGAGCTGTTCGGCACGCTCTCCGCCGGTGAGAACGTGCAAGTCGGACTGGAGTCCGACGTCAAGTGGTGGGACCGGCGGAGGCTCGCCCGGTTACTGCCCGGCAAGAAGGATGCACCCGCGCCGCCGGATGGAACCGACGTCGCCCGGTGGGGGAACCAGGCCGCCGTGACCTGTGACCGGCTGCTCGCCGGCGTGGGCCTGGTGGGCCTCGGCGCAGAGCAGGCCTCGTCCATGCCCACGGGGAACGCGCGGATGGTGGAGTTGGCCCGGGCGTTGGCCATCGGGCCCAAGCTGCTGCTTCTCGACGAGCCGGGCTCGGGGCTGGACGAGCAGGAGTCGACCGCCCTCGGGGACCTCTTGTCCAAACTGGCCTCCGGGGGGATGGCCGTCCTGTTGGTGGAGCACGACATGGAGCTCGTGATGCGAATCTGCGACCACATCTACGTGCTCGACTTCGGAGACATCATCGCCTCGGGCCCCCCCGATGCCATCCGCAGCGACCCGGCCGTCCAGGCGGCGTACCTGGGTCAGACGGACGGCAGCGCGGACAGCGGCGCCGTGG
>CAZNLF010000005.1:35335-37174 GCA_964573595.1 uncultured Acidimicrobiaceae bacterium
CGCCCCGACGGTCGGCGCCCCCGATCCGGGTGGCGCGTCGTGACCGGGCTGGCCGCCGTGCCGGCCGGCGCGGCCCGCGGTGACGCCGGTCACCCGCCGCCGAACATCGCCGTCAGGTCCGTCAGGGCGGCATACGGCCGCATCGAGGTGCTCCACGGCGTGGACCTCGTGGTGTCGCACGGGAGCGTGTTCGCCCTGCTCGGGCCCAACGGCGCCGGAAAGTCGACCCTGCTCAAGGTGATCAGC
The DNA here is from genome assembly GCA_964573595.1 of uncultured Acidimicrobiaceae bacterium. GTDB lineage: Bacteria > Actinomycetota > Acidimicrobiia > Acidimicrobiales > RAAP-2 > Bog-756. The sequence goes on from CAZNLF010000005.1 coordinate 35,582, forward strand.
GGACGGATGCATCCGAGCTCCGGCGAGGTCCTGATCGGAGACGAGCCGGTCGGGAAGCGATCGCCGGAGAAGCTGGCCAAGACCGGCTTGTGCGCCATCCCCGAGGGACGGGGCGTCTTCCCCAACCTCACCGTGCGCGAGAACCTCGCCATCTGGACCTACCGGGGCGGGATCAGCGCCCGGCAGGTCGAGGAGAAGACCTACGCCACGTTCCCCCGGCTGAAGGAGCGGCGACGGCAGATGGCCGGGACCCTCTCGGGTGGCGAGCAGCAGATGCTGGCCATCTCGCGGGCGCTGGTCACCGATCCCGAGGTGCTGCTGCTCGACGAGCTCTCGATGGGGCTGGCCCCGTTGATCGTGGCCGAGCTCTACGAGCTGGTGGGGACGCTGGCCGCCCAGGGCATGACCGTGCTGCTGGTCGAGCAGTTCGTGACCACGGCACTGACCGTGGCCACCGGTGCCGCCATCATGGTGCACGGCCGGATCCAGCAGGAGGGCTCGCCGGCAGAGATGGCCGCCGCCGCCCACCGGGCCTACCTGTCCTGACCGCCCCGCTCACTCCTCGTCGGCCAGCTCCACCTCGACGGCGAACGCTGCGGCCGGGGCGGTGTCGACGGTGGCGATCCCGCCGGCGTCGCGGAGATCGTCCTCGGCCAGTCGCAGGGCGGCGATCCGCTCCGGGGTGTCGGCCACCGCCACCGCGGCGACGGGCGACCGCATGGAGCGTTTCGCCGTGGTCTTGGCCCGGCGCACCTGGCCGAGCACCTCGGCGGCCACGTCCAGCACCAGGACCGTCCCCGCGTCCACCTCGCCGACGGCCGCGGCGAACTCCGCCCGCTCCGGCCACGGCGCGTTGTGGACCGAACCGGGCTGCCACCACGACCACACCTCCTCGGTCACGAACGGGAGGATCGGCGCCAGCAGGCGCAGCAGGGCGGACAGGGCGAGCACCAGGGCCCCCCGGGCCGATGCCGGCCCGGCCTCGCCGAGGTCCCCGTAGGCCCTGGTCTTGACCAGCTCCAGGTAGTCGTCGCAGAACGACCAGAAGAAGGCCTCGGTCCGCTCGAGTGACCTGGCGTAGTCGAACTCCTCGAAGGCGGCGGTCGACTCGTCCACGACATCGGCCAACCGGGCGAGCATGGCCCGGTCGATCGGGGCGGTCACCGCGTCAGGACCGGGCAGGACCACCGCCGACCCGTCGCCGGCGATCCGGCCGAGGACGAACCTCGAGGCGTTGAGCACCTTGATGGCGAGCCGGCGCCCGACTTTCATCTGGCCCTCGTCGAACGCCGTGTCGGTACCCGGGCGGCCCCCGGCCGCCCAGTAGCGGACGGCATCCGCCCCGTGCTTGTCGAGCAGCGGCAGAGGGGTGACCACGTCGCCCTTCGACTTCGACATCTTCTTGCGGTCCGGGTCGAGGACCCACCCCGAGATGGCCACGTCCCGCCAGGGCAGCGAGTCGTGTTCGAGTTCGGATCGGACCACGGTCGAGAAGAGCCAGGTGCGGATGATCTCGTGGGCCTGGGGCCGGACGTCCATCGGGAAGACCCGGGCGAAGAGGTCGGGGTCGTCCTCCCACCCGCCGGCGATCTG
>CAZNLF010000006.1:0-1104 GCA_964573595.1 uncultured Acidimicrobiaceae bacterium
GCCCTCCCCAATTCTGGTGATGGCAATTCCCGTGCAAGCTCAATATGGTGCAGGCAAACTCACTATGGTGACGGTGGCACGTGAGGTCAGCGGGGACTCGCCCGGCGGAGTCCGCGATGAAGTGTCGCTACCCACCCTGAAGCGGGAGGGCCCAGTGTTCGCAGACACCACGACCGGGGACTGGGACTTCGCAGCCGCATCGCGGGTGCTGAGCGCCTTGGATCCCGCCGACCGCGCGTTGCTCGCCCGACGATGCGTGGAACGTCGGTACGGGAAGGGTCAGGTCGTCTACTGCGAAGGCGAGTCGGCCGACTCCATGCTCATCCTCACCGCCGGGCAGCTGAAGGTCTCCAGCTACTCGTCTGACGGGGTCGAGCTCCTGTTGTCGATGGTCTTCCCCGGTGAGACGGTCGGCGAGCTCGGCATGCTGTCCCACGCACCGCGGTCGGCCACGGTGACCGCCACGGTGGCCAGCGAGGCGATGACGCTGTCGCGGGCGGTGGTGATGGAGCTCATGCACGAACGGCCCGCAGTGGCCGTGGCCATGTTGGAGCACCTGGCCGACATGGCGAGGAAGACGACCGGCTTCGCCGCGGACCTCGTCTTCTTGGACCTGAGCCAGAGGGTGGCGAAGTTCCTGCTCGCCTACGGCCGGGGCTCGTCGGACCAGATCCGGATCACCCAGGCCGAGCTCGCCTCGGCGATCGGTGCGTCTCGGCAACGGGTGAACGCCTGCCTCCAGGAGTTCCAGCGGAAAGGCTGGATCACCCTCGCCTCGAAGTCGATCCGCCTCGACGACGTAGCCACCCTGTCGCTGGCCGTCGACCCCTGACGCCTCCGGCGCACGGGCACCCCTGCCGGAAGGTCCCGGAGATGAACCCCGGGCTCGTGGCGACCGCCGGACGTCTCGGGATGGGCCGGCGACGGCTCCGAGATGAAGGAGCGTCAGGAGGCGATGCCGACCACCGCGGAGCTCTGGTGCTGACCACCGGACGATCCGTAGAAGGTCGAGTTGCCGAAGCTGAACACGCCACCGTCGGCTGCCCCCAGCCAGTAGCCACCGCCGTCCGGGGTCGACGCCATGCCGACCACGGGGGCGTTCAG
>CAZNLF010000006.1:1204-15859 GCA_964573595.1 uncultured Acidimicrobiaceae bacterium
ATGCCGACCACGGGGGCGTTCAGATGCCTACCCCCGAGCGACCCGTAGAAGGTCGCGTTGCCGAAGCTGAAGACACCGCCGTCCTTGGCCACGAGCCAGTAGCCGTTCCCCGTCGTCGTCGTGGCGATGCCGACCACGGGGGCGTTCAGATGGAGGCTGCCGGTCGACCCGTAGAAGTGGGCGTCGCCGAAGCTGAACACGCCACCGTCGGAGGCGACCAGCCAGTAGCCCGCGTCGTCGGCGGTCGGGACGATGCCGACGACCGGGGCGTTCAGGTGGATGTTGCCGGCGGACCCGTAGAAGTGGGCGTCGCCGAAGCTGAACACGCCGCCGTCGGAGGCGACCAGCCAGTAGCCGCCGCCGTCCGGTGTCGACGCGATGCCGACGACCGGGGCGTTCAGGTGGAGCCCGGTGAGGTTGCCCAGGCACTGCTCACCGCCGAAGCAGGCGACCTGCCCGTTCGCGCTGGTCAGCCGGTACCCGCCGCCGACCTTGGTCTGTCCGACTGCGTAACTCTGGACCACCGCGGTGAGCGTACTGGGTGACGCGGTGCTGTCCCCGATGGCGTAGGCGATGTACACGTCGCCCGGGTGGAGCGACAGGCCGACCGGCCCGATGAGCGCGGGCGAGGGCGACGTCGAGGGGCTCGTCGTGACGGACACCTGCACCGTGCCGGCGGGGACGGCGACGGGTCCGGCCGACGTGGCATTGGTCAGCCCGCTGGCCACCTGGTCCGAACCGAGGTAGACGTCGACTGCGCCCACATTCGCCGTGTGTCGGACCAGCACCGCGGCACTTCCGGCCGCGGTCGGGGCAGTCGGGTTCTGGTAGAAGTTGAGGTCCGAACCCCCGGTGGTGTCCAGGTTGGCGGTGATGGTGGCGTTCTCGTCTGAAGAGAACGTCTCGATGGCACTCACGAGGGTGAAGGAGCCAGCCTTTATCGCCACCGGGTAGGTGCCGGGAGCTACCGACAGCGGTGGGCTGACCGTCCCGAACTTCAAGCCCGCCACGACCTCGGTGCCGCCTATGTAGACATCGACCACCGGGCTGGCCGGAAGTCCCTGGACGATGGTCACCGTGGCATCCCCCGGCGCGGTGGCGGCCGCCGACACCCCGCCCCCGACGAGCCCGGGGACGGCCGCGACCAGGGCAGCCGCCACACCGAGCAGGGTCAGTTTCTTCCGCATGTTGCACCTCGGCCTCATCGGTGACCAGGGGACACCTGCCCCCGCCGTTGGCCGTAGCGTAGGCGACTTGGGGTGTCGGGACCATGAAGACGGGGACTCGCACGGCCGGTCACGGCTGTCGACGTCACGGTGGCGTCACCGGAACTTCGGGAACCCGTCACCTCCTGTTCCGAAACAGGGAGCCAAAGGTTCTCCGTGAGTTCCTCCCTACGTCGCAGATCCGTAACGGCCTGGTCATCCCCGCTCTCTACTGTGCGGACGCATGGACACCCCCTATGGCGAAATCCCGGACAAGTTCGTTCCCGACATGCGTCCTCAGGAGATGCACGATTTCCTGCGGAGGCGTTTCGGTCGTCGGACGGTTCTGAAGGCGGGAGCGATCGGCGCGGCCGCGGCGGCAGCCGGACCCCTGTTCTGGAAGCAGGCGTCCGCCTTCGCCGCGGGCCCCTTCGCACCGTCCCAGTGGATCTCCTACGGCGCCGACCCGACCGCGGACATGTGGATCAACTGGTCGGCGGGCAGCTACAACACCCCGGGCGTGGCTCCCAGTCCCCAGGTCAGATGGGGCCTGTCCAACGCCTACGGGAACGTCGCCACGGCCACCGGGGTGACGGTGCCCATTCCGGCCAACCCCCCCTGGACGCCGAACAGCGGAGACGTCGACGACGCGCTCTACCTGAACACGGAGCTCACCGGGCTGGTTCCGGACACGACCTACCACTACTCGGTCAGCAACGATGGGGTGACGTGGGGGCCGGACACCACGTTCACCACGGGACAGGCGAACCCGACCGCGCCGTGGACCTTCGCCGTGACCGGCGACGAAGCGACCAACACGTTGACCACGTCGCCCATCGCCCAGATGATCGCCGGCCTCGCCCCCGAGTTCACCATCATCGCCGGTGACCTCAGCTATGCCAGCGGTGGGGTGCTCCTCCCCGAGCCGAGCGGGTCCCAGCCCTCGTACTCGCCCTCGGCGTGGGACAGCTACTTCTCCTGCATCAGCCCGACGGCCCAGTCCGTCCCGTGGCTTCCCGGGGTGGGCAACCACGAAATGGAGCCACTGACCGACGACGGCTACGCCGGCTTCGTGACCCGCTTCCCCCAGCCCTACGACTCCACCTCGGGCTCGCCGGTGGTCCGGTCGTTCACGTGGGGCAACGTGGCCTTCCTCCAACTCGACGGCAACGACCTGTCCGCCGAGATCGCCCCCAACAACGGCTACACCGAGGGCGCGCAGACGTCATGGCTGTCCAGTGAGCTCTCCAAGCACCGGTCCACCGGTTCGGGGATCGACTTCATCGTGGTCTCGTTCCACAACTGCATGTTCTGCAGCAATCAGACCCACGGATCCGACTCCGGCATCCGGAACGTCTGGCAGTCGATCTTCGACCAGTACGACGTCGACGTGGTGTTCAACGGCCACGTGCACGCGTACGAGCGGGCCCACTCCATCAAAGGGACGACCCTCACCCCGGCTCCTTCCGGCTCGACCATCGAACCGGCCTCCGTGGGCACCACCTACATCTGCGCCGGCGGCGGGGGACAGTCTCTCTACACCACCTGGTACGGAACCACCACCCAGGGCGACGCCGGCAGTGCGACGCCGCCGAAGACGAATGCGTGGTCCGGTGGCGACTCCGCCACGGGAGGCGTGGGCCCGGTGACCGACGGGACGGACCCGTGGTTGGCCGCTGCCGGGGTGTCGTCCTTCTCCGCCAACCGGAAGGCCAACTGGAGCGCCCTGTCGGTCACGGTGACGCCGGCGACCGAGGGGGGAACGACCACCATGTTCATTCAGGCGCTCGACCCCACCCAGACCAGCGGAGGTATCAGCAGCGTCGCCAGCCCGGCCGTCATCGACACGATCACGCTCTCGCGCACGGCCGGCCCACCGGCGGTGACCCCCGAGGTCGGCAGCACCGACCTGCTGGTGGTCGCCGGAGCCGCCGTGATGGGAGCCGGTGCCTACGCCCTGCACCGTCAGCACCGCGGCACCCGCCAGATCGCCGCCCCGCTCCAACGGCTGAACTGACCGGGCCGTCAGGACCTGATCGATCCGGCGTACCGGGCCGAACCCTGGTGGTCGTGGTGTTTCACAGCTCTCTCACATCCGATCGCTGGAACTCACCCGACCGAAGCAGGAGAGCCAAGGAGCGACAGATGTCGAGTGACTACCGGGGGACCACGCGTTGGCCTCCTCGCCGGTTTCCGGCTCCAGCCGGCGGTCGGCACTCGGCTGCGAGCACCGGGGCGGCAGGTGTTCCGGGTCAGTCGCCGCCGGTCGAGACGAAGATCTCCCAGGCGGCCCGGTCACCGGACACGCCTCCGCGGTGCGGGCCGTGGAGCAGGGCCCCCTCCACCTCCGGTGCCGGTTCGGGCGTCCCGGTGAACTCGGTTTCCGGCGGCGGATCGGTCGACTCGCGGCCATCGTCCCTGACCAGCGCCGTGGGCGTGCCGTCGGAGAACCACCGTGCTTGGTGCCGGCCGTAGGGATCGACGTACCACCCCTGGGCCTTGTGTTGAGTGAACTCCATGGCGCCAGTTTACCTTAAGTTCACCTAAATGTCACCTTTTGGTCATCTTGGGCCCGCCGGTGGCGTCAAGGTGCCCTGACGCGCAACGGCGCCGACCGGCGACGGGAACCGCCGGCACCGACCCGGACCGGGGTGACGCAGCCCGTCGCTAACTTGGCCCCATGGGATACCCCGGGCCGCCCGAACTCGGCAGGGGCGTCGTCATCCGCGCCGGCGCCGAGCCACCCGGTCCCTGGGCCACCAGCCCGAGGGTGGTCGTCGGCGATGCCCAGTTCGACGATCCTTCCGGGGCGGTCGCCGCGCTGCATGCCGCGTGGTCGTCACGCTCCCCGGTCGTGGTCGAGCTGGCCGTGGACGCCGGCGAGCTGCGGGCACCCCAACACTCCGACCGCGCCGTGCACGAGCTGGACCCGGGCCTCGACTTCACGAGGGAGCGGCTCCAGTTCCTGGTCTGGGCCAACACCTATGACGCCCGAGACGGCGAGCCGATCTGGTGGCACGGTCGCAAGGCCGCCCGCCGCTGGGCCGCCACCGGGGTGACCGAAGACGGCGATGCCGACATCACCGACGGTGACGGCCGGCCGTACTTCATCGACGGCGGCCCTCCGGATCCGCCGCCGGTCCGCTCCGGTACCGCGGTCGTCCACCGTTGGAGCTCCGAGGCCGGGGCACTGAGCCCGGCGAAGCACGACCAGCCGGGCGCTGATTTGGCTCCTGACCAGCTCGCCGCAGTGGCCCACGGATCGGGGGCGGCCCGGGTCATCGCTCCGGCGGGATCGGGCAAGACCCGGGTGCTCACCGAGCGCCTCAGGCATCTCGTCGTGGACCGGGGGGTCCAACCGGGCACCATCACCGCACTGGCCTACAACACCAGGGCGGCAGAGGAGTTGAGGCGCCGGTGCGCCGACTTCCTCACTCCCGACGGGCCCCACATCCGCACCCTCAACAGCGTGGGACTGCAGATCTGCAACGAGTACGGCCCGCCGGGCCGATTGCGCGTGTTGGAGGAGATGGAGGTACGCGACCTGGTCCAGCGCGTCTTCGAGGTGCGGCGACAGGCCAACACCGACACGGTTGCCCCGTATCTGGCGGCCCTCTCGGCCGTCCGTCTCGGGCTTGTCTCCCCGGCATCCGCAGAGGAGGCGTTTCCCGACGGCTCCGGCATCGCCGAGGGTTTCGACCGTTTCCGGGCGGCGCTCGTTGACCTCGGTGGGGTCGACTTCGACGAGCAGATCTACCGCGCCATCGAGATCCTCGTGACCGACCCCGACGCGCGGCTGGCCGCACAGGCCCGCTGCCGGCGGTTGCTCGTCGACGAGTTCCAGGACCTGAACCCCGCCCACCTGCTGTTGCTCCGGCTGCTGGCCGCCCCCGGCCTCGACTGCTTCGGCGTCGGCGACGACGACCAGGTCATCTACGGGTACTCGGGGGCGACCCCCGAGTACCTGATCGACTTCTCGGGGTACTTTCCGGCCGCGGGTGACCATCCCCTGGAGGTCAACTACCGGTGCGCGCCATCGATCGTGGACGCCACCCGGCACCTGCTGTCCTACAACCGGCGACGCGTGGCGAAGGCCATCCGGACACCCGCCGGCCGCTCCGACGGTGTGGCGATGACCGACGGCCCGTTGGCCGGCGCCGGCCCGGTCGCCGTCCGCACCGCACCCGGTGACGAGCTCGCCGGCCTGGCCGTCGAGACGATCGCCGCCTGGCTCCATGCCGGGGTGGACCCGTCCGATGTCGCCCTCCTGGCCCGCGTGAACTCCGCCCTCCTGCCGGTGCAGGTCGCCTGCCTCGAGGCCGGCGTGCCGTGCAGTACGCCCCTCGACAGCCGGGTCCTGCGCCGGACCGGGATCCGCACCGCCTTCGCCTACCTGCGGATCGGAGCCGATCCGGGCCACATCAGCACCGAGGACATCAGCGAGACGATCCGGCGCCCCTCGCGGGGCATCGCCCCGAAGGTGGGGGACATGCTGACCAGGGGCCGATCGACGTCGGTCGCCGACATCCGTCGGCTGGCCGGACGCCTGTCGGGTCGGGATGTGCCGAAGTTGGAGAAGTACGCCGACCATCTCGACCTGGTGGTCAAGGCATGCCGGCAGTCCACCGCGTCGGCCCTCAGGGCCGTCCGAGTGCAGATCGGTCTCGGCGACACGATGGACGCCCTCGACTCATCGCGTCCTGAAGCGGACCGGTCCACCCACGCCGACGACCTGGTCGCGCTCGAATCGCTGGCCGCCCTCCACCACGATCCCGCCACGTTCGAATCGTGGCTGCGGGGGGTGCTCGCCCGACCGGCGTCGCCCGGCCCGGTCGTGCTGCTGTCGACCGTGCACAAGATCAAGGGGCAGGAATGGGACAGGGTCATCGTCTTCGGTGCCTCGGAGGGGCTCTTCCCTCACCGGCTCGGTGACGACGAAGAGGGGGAGCGCCGGGTGTTCCATGTGGCGTTGACCAGGGCCCGGACCCAGGTCGCGGTTCTGGCTGACGCCGATGCCCCGTCGCCGTTCGTCGCCGAGCTCGACGGCCGGCGCCCGATGCCAGCCCCCGGCGACGGGCCGAACCGCCCCACCCCCGCCGTGGCCAGGAGGAAGTCGGGCGGGGGCACAGGCCGGCCTCATGCGGCCGATGCCGCTCCACTCGAGGGGGCTGCCGCCGAACAGGCACTGCGGACGTGGAGGGCGGCGGTGGCGAAAGCCGAGGGCCTCCCCGCCTACGTCGTGCTCAACGACAAGGAGCTCACCGGCATCGCCGCCCGATCCCCCGAGACCCTGGTGCAGCTCTCCGACTGTCGGGGGATGGGTCCCATCCGCCTCGAGCGGTGGGGCGACGAGATCCTGGCCGTGCTCGACGGGTGCCGGGCACCGGGCCCGGTCGGTTCAACCGGGTAGGTGCAGGGACCCGACCGGCGGACCCCCGGGTGTGACCCTCGCGCCGAGGCTCCGCTCCCCGGTCCCTTCACCGTGCAGCTGGTGTGTCCGTCAGCCGCCTACTGGTCCACCTCGACCGGCGGCAGGGCCTCGACATCATGCTTGGAGAGGTTGAGCCGAATTCCGTCGTCGGTCCCGACGACCGCCCCGATCGGCACGGCCACCTGCCGGCGGCCCCAGAGGTGGCCCTCCTGGAGGAGCACGTGGGTCACGTGGCGGTTCTGACGGTCCATGGTCAGGCCCTGCACCTTGCCGACCGGGCCGTCGGTGGCGTGGACCTCCTCACCCCGGCGCACCTCCACCTCGCCCAGCGGAACGGCATCGTAGGTGATGGCCTTCGAGACCTCGGTCATGTTCGCGCCGACACCGTAGTAGGGCCAGGACATGACCTCCCCGGAGCCGTAGTCGGCGAAACCGGTGCTTCCGGGGAGGAACTCGGTCTCCTCCGCCCTGTCGAGCTCGTCGAACCCCGCCAGGGTGCATCCGAGCCGGACCTCCCCACCCGTGGCGTCCACCAGGTCGAGGGGCACGAGTCGGCCGAGGCCCCGGCGGTGCTTCGGCTCGACCACGAGGTGGGTGATCTCCTGGCCGACGGGGTCGATCACGATGCGGGTCACCTCGCCACAGGTGCCGTCGGTGCAACTGGCCTCGGCCCCGATGACGTACTTCACTTCCTCGGTCATGAGACTGCCTCCGTCATGCCACTCGTCACTGCTCCAGCCACCCGGGCCACCATCGTGCCCGACCCTACTGGCAAGACGTCCGTGCCGGAGGCGGGACACGGCTGATGACCTAGGATTCGCCACGTGTACAGCGAGATCGCTAGCAACAAGCGACGGAGCGTCATCTTCGTTTCGCTGTTCTTCGTGATCTGGCTGGCCATCGGCGCTGTCTGTGGCCTCTTGTTCAGAGCCCTGTACCGGCACGCGGCGGCGAACGGCTACGCCACCCAACCGACAACCAACTACGGATGGAAGCCGATCATCATCGGCATGGTCATCGCCGGCCTCCTCGCGGTGATGGGGATCCTCTACTCCCTGACCTCCGGGGCCAGCCTGGTGCTCCGGGTCTCGGGTGCGGTGCCGGCCGATCCGGCCCGGTACGCACAGCTGCTCAACATCGTCGAGGCCCTGGCCATCGGCGAGGGGATCCCCAAGCCTGCGGTCTACGTGATCAACGACCCGTCCCCCAACGCCTTCGCCACCGGGGTGAGCCCGGACAAGGCAGCCATCACGTTCACCACCGGGCTGCTCGACATCATGAACCGGGAGGAGCTCGAGGGCGTGACCGCCCACGAGATGAGCCACATCAAGAACCACGACATCCGCCTGCTGCTCGTGGTGGGAACCATGATCGGCATGGCCGCCCTGCTGGCCAGCATCCTGTGGCGCAGCGCCTTCTTCGCCGGTGCCGGGCGTGGCGGGGGCCGGGGCAACCAGCTCATCCTTGTGATCTTCGTGGGCGGCGCGCTGCTCGCCGCCGTCGGCTTCATCTTCGGCCCCCTCATCCGTCTGGCCCTGTCGCGGCGTCGTGAGTCGCTGGCCGACGTCAGCGGTGTCGAGCTCACCCGCAACCCGGCCGGCCTGCTGGGCGCGCTCAGGAAGCTCCAACAGAACGACAAGCCGTTCAAGAAGATGAACCATGCCACGGCGGCGATGTGCATCGACGACCCGCTACAGCACCACGAGACCTGGTATCACCGCCTCTACGACACCCATCCGCCGATCGAAGAGCGCATCGCCGAGCTCGAGAAGATCGCCTCGGGTCAGTCCGTATGACCGCCGAAGGGCTCCACTCAGCCCTCCGGCGGCGGGCCTTCGGCGCCCGCAGCGGGCGGGAGTCCCTCCGAGCCGCCGGCCAGCGGCGGTCCCGAGGAGGCCGTCGCTCCGGGGGCACCGGGGTCCGAGCCGTTGAAGCTCACCTGGGGCACCGACCGGTCCTGGTCGTCCGCGGCGAAGAACGCCACCGCCTTGAAGCCGAACGGCCCGGCGATCAGGTTGCGGGGAAACGTCTGGAGCGCCACGTTGTAGTCGCGTGCACTGGTGTTGTAATAGCGGCGGGCGAACTCGATCTTGTCCTCGGTCGCGGTCAGCGTCTCCTGCAGCTGGAGGAAGCTCTCCACCGCCCGCAACTGGGGGTAGTTCTCGGCAACGGCGAAGAGCGAGCGCAGGGTGCCGGACAAGGCGTTCTCCGCCGGGGCGATCTTGTCGGGGTCGCCGGTGGCTCCGGCGGACACCGCGTTGGCCCTCGCCTGGGTCACCGCCTCGAACGTGTCCTGCTCGTGGGCGGCGTACCCCTTCACGGTCGACACCAGGTTGGGGATCAGGTCATGGCGCCGCTTGAGCTCGATATCGATCTCGGACCATGCCTCCTGGGTCCGATTGCGCCGCTTGACGAGGCCGTTGAAGCTGGCCCAGAGCCCCAGGGCGATGAGCACGACGACCACGACGATGATGATGATCACAACCATCTGGAGCAGACCCCCTTGGGACTGTGGCCGACTCTATCGGCTGGACCCCTCCACGGCCAGGGCGGGCACCGGTCACCCGGCCGCCCCGTGGGGGTGTGCCCTATCGGTTCTTCCGGGTACGCACCCCTTCGCGCCCCCGGCGCATGAGCCACCCCGCCTCGCTGGCACCCGGATGGGCGATCCGAACCGAGCCGGAGGGCCCGGACGTGTGGACCCGCAGGAGCGGGCCACCGGGAACCGGCGTGTCGAGGGACCCGAGCCGGACGTTGGCGCATCCGCCCACCAACTGCACGGCGACGCCGCAGGGGACGAGCAGCTCGATCGCCCCCCAGGTCTCCAGGTGGAGGTCGGGGTGATCGCAGTCCCAGGTGGCGGCGGCCAGGTCCACCAGGGTCGTGCCGACGCCGGTGGCGACCGTCGTGTCGGCGGCCAACTGCCAGCCCTCGCCCAGCCGCAACCCACCTTCGGCGATCCGCACCACCAGGGGGCCGGTGAGCCGTCGGGAGGACGGAGTCCGTCGGACGAGGGAAGGCGCCGGCCCCATCGCCGCTTCCATCTCCGAATGGCTCGAGGCGGCCATCACGCCGTCCAGGGCGGCCGAGAACTGCTCGAAGGGCAGCGTCCCATCGCCGTAGAGGTCCTGCAGCCTGGTGATGGCCGCAGTGCGGGCCGACTCGTCGATCCGGTCCGCGTTCGGGGGAGGTGGGCGGTCCTCGTCCATGTCGGCCATCTTGGCGCGGGCCGGGACCGCAGTGGCGCCGGCACCGGGGCGTGTGGCCATGTCGGCTCGGCCGGCGCGCCGGAGAGCCCTAGGGAATCGAGAGGGCGAACCGCGGCGGAGGAATCATGGCGGCGAGCTCGGCGGCATCGGTCGCCGTCAGCGGAGGGGAGAAGAAGTAGCCCTGGGCGGTTTCCGCCCCGATCTCGCGGAGCATGGCCACCTGCTCGACGGTCTCGACGGCCTCGGCCACCGTGCAGATGCCGAGCGACCGGCAGCGCGTGACGATGGTCTCGACGGCGGCCCGGCTCTGGGGGTCGTGGGTCGCCAGCCCGGCGATGAGCGACGCATCGATCTTGACGGTGTTGACGACACACTCCCGCACGTTCTCGAGCACTGACCAGTCCGCGCCGACGTCGTCCACCGTCAGCTGGATGCCCAGGCGGGTCATGACATGAAGGTCGGCCGATGCCTCGTCGTCGGCCAGCGAGGCCTCGGTGATCTCGACGGTGAGGCGGTCCGGCTTCAGGCCGGACTGCTCGAGGGCGGATGCGGCCGCCATGGCCGCCGTTCCCCGGTGGAGGTTGAAGACGGAGCAATTCACCGCCAGCTGGAACTCCGAGGGCCATCGGACCGCCTGCGTACAGGCTTCGGACAGGACCCACGCGTTCAGATCGTTCATGTGCCCCTGGTTCTCCGCCCAGGGGATGATCACGCTGGGGGGGATGTCGGCACCCGACGAGTCGTGCCACCGGAGCAGAGCCTCGAATCCCAGGAGGCGCCCGGTGGTGAGGTCCACGGCCGGTTGGAACGCGAGGGACGGCGCGCCGTCCAGACCGAGGCTCGGAACTGGGGTAACTGAGGCCGCCGCCGAGGCTGACCCCGTGGGATTCGTCACAATGAGGTCATCGGCAGGCCGGCTACCCGTCTTGAGCTGGAATTCGGGCGGTCGATGCTCCGGTTCGGCGCCGGTGCTGCCGTCCGTGAACGCCTCAAGAAAACCCGGGTAGGTGTCGACAATGGAGGCATGGCACCTCTACCGTTCTCGCGTCGCCCGAAGGACACAGGTGAACAAGACGCCCCGGGCAGCCCCAACGAGGTCGCCCAGTTCTTCTCGAACGATCCCCGCCCGGACGAGCAGTCAGCCGAACTGGCCCCGTCCGATCCGGTGCGCGCCCTCCAGGTCCCGGCGGTGGCGATGCAGGAACATGCGGATGCCGGCTGGTATCCCGATGCCACCGATCCGGGGTTGATGCGGTACTGGGACGGCTTCCACCTAACCGGCCAGGTCATGCACGTCCACTCGCGGGCCGGCGACGACGAGGTACCGACGCCGGCCCTGCCGACCATGGACGCAGACGGGCCATCGTTCGAGCTCCCCCCGAGGACCTCCGGATCCTTCGCTCCCTCTCGGACCCAGCTCGTTCCTCTCGCCGATCAGCGGGCGGTGGACAGGCGCGTCGAGGAGATCGCGGCCTATCCCCCGGCTCCGGTGCAGGGCGGTCCCGAGGCGTTCGGGGAGCCGACCGCGGCCGGAGGACTCGCACGCTCGCTCCCGGTACGACCCCTCGATCTCGGTGACACCGGCCCCGATGCACCCACCCTCGGGCACGCCGAGGCCGCGTCGGTAGACGACGACGATGCCGCCGCGCTCCGAGGACCGGGCCAACCGGCAGACGCCGAGGCCGACGGTGTGGATGTCGAAGGAATCGGCGACCGCGACCAGACCGGCGAGGCAGCAGTCGAAGCGGAAGCTGAAGCAGCAGTCGGAGCGGAAGCTGAAGCAGCAGTCGAAGCACCTGGCGATGCCGTCGTCGGCACGGCCGGCGAGGGAGCGGGCGGGGATGACCGGGGTACGGCCGGTGGGGGTTCGGATGCTGCCCCCGCCCGAAACGCCGTCGGACCGAGTGGGGCATCCAATGGTGCATTCCCAGCGGCGAGCGGAGCATTGAACGGAACCGACAGCGGGGCGACGAGCGGATCGGCAAACGGTGCGGCCAGAGAGGTGGCCGGCAAGGCACCCGACCGGTCTTCCCGATCCGTCATCGCGCCGAAGGCCCGTCCGTCGGGCGATCACGACCAAAGGAGCAAAGTGGTGGAAGACGAGGCCGACAACTGGGCCATTGAAACCGAACGGGCCGTGTCGAGGGCGAGGAAGGTCGGCACCCCCGAAGCGTGGCAGGAAGCGGCAATGGCCGCAGCCGTCGTCTCCGAGGTGGCACAGACCATGCAGGCAACGGCCGACGCGATGCAAGCGTCCGTGAAGATGGCGGAGGCTGCCAGCAAGGCGGCCGAGGCGGCCAAGGTCGCCGAGCAGGCGGAGGCCGACGCCGTCCGGGCCGTCGAGGAGACCACGGAGGCCGCTCGCAAGGCGGCAGAGGCGGCGAGGGTGGCTGAGCAGGCCGCCGGCGATGCCAAGCAGGTGGCCGAGCGCACGGCGCAGGCAACTCCGAAGTTTGCCGAGTCGGCACGGACCGCCCAGCAGTGCGCCGCGGACGCGGAGCTGAAGGCGAAGGGGCTCGATGAGATCGTGACGGAGGCACGCAAGGTGAACTCGCCGGAAGCCTGGAGCAAGGCCCTCGAACTGGCGACCAGGGCGATAGCCCACCAGGCGGACCCGCTCCCGGTCGCCGAAGAGCAGTTCGCCCGGATCCAGACCCCGAGCATGGACTGGGCCACGCCGGACACCGTGGGTCCGGATGCGCCGTCCCCCACTTCGGGAGTTCCCCAGGTGAGCCGGCAGGCACGTCCCTGAGCACTTCATGCTCGCGGGCGGAGCGCCCGATCTAGAGAAACCGCAGCTGGGTGACAGGTCTGACCTATCGTTGCAGCGTGGTCACGACGAATCGGCCTGCGCACGACCATGTGGTCCGCGCGGCCAGCGGACACGGTGTGTGTCGATGGCTCCGAGGCGACGGCGGATGATCCTGCTCGTCCGCGCCCTGGTCAAGCTGGTCAAGTGGGCACTGATCGCCGCCGCCTACGTGATGCTGGCTGTCGGAAAGGTCGTGGCCTTCGTGGTCGTCCTGGCGTTCCTCGGAGTCAGAGCCGGGATTCTCCACCTTCGTGACGGCAGGGATCGTGGCGCCGATGAGGAGCACGTCCACGAGTACGAACCCGGCTACCGGTCCTACGGGAACTCCCTCGATTCCTTCGACGCAGACTGGCAGTGGGAACGGGACATGCGCCTTGCCCAACGGCGGATCACAGAACCGGGCGCGGGTCTTCGGGGGGTTGGGAATCGTGGCCGATTGCCCTGATTCCGGCACCGCTCCGGTGATCCTGGTCCAAATGGGGGTGGCCGGCACCCGTTGAAAGCCGCGGTTTCAGAACCGCGATGGGTTAGCTTTGGTGCGCTTCCCGCAAGTGCGAACAGCCGTCCGGATCAGGAGAGTTTGGAGCATCGGCGGAAGACGTTTGACGAGAGAGTCAAGGTAATCCATCCATGAAGCGGGTCTTCAAATTCATAGGAATTGCGGCTCTGGTCTTTTCGATTTCGGTCGGCGCCTATATCAGCACAAGCGTGGGCGTGGACTACGTCCACGGATTCGGGAAGGCGTGCGCGATCTACCATGACGGTTGGCACTTCCGTGACCAGTGCGGCGTGCCGGTGCCCCCGGTCCCCTGACCCCGACGGACGAGGGGCCGACGGGAGTCAGCGCCTGCGGCTCGGGCGCGTTCAGCCGGACGGAGCAGGCGGAGCCGTCGGCCCGTAGAGGGCGTTGAAGGCGGTCGCCGCAGGGTCCGGTGGCCCGGGCGTCGACACCGGGACGCCGTTCTGGATCAATGCGCCGGCGTCGTTCCCGAAGTTGAGGCCGGCCCCTTGGAGAGGGCCGCCGACCGTCGTCGCCACGTCAGCGGAACGGAAGTCCCCGCTCGCCGATGATGACGGGGGGAAGCCGTAGTCGGCCAGTGCGGCGATCGCCCCACCGACCTCCGGCGCCTCGACGACCCATTCCGCCGAGCTCCCCGTGCCCGCGTAGGGTTGCGTGGTGACGAAGCGCCACGGATGCGTCGGGCCGGCGTCGGACAACGTGATGGTCCATTCGTATTCGGCGGTGGACCGGCCGCGTCCCGAGGGGATGACGACCTCGGTGGGGGTCTGGACGATGTCCACATTGATGACGTCCCCGGGCGACACCGGCTCCGCGATCACCGTCTCTGCTGCCGGGAGGATCTCCCACCATGCGCTGTAGTGGGGGGAGCCGCCGTAGTAGTCCTGCTCGGTGCCGGCCTGGATGAGGTTGCTGTCGTTGAAGCCGTCGAGTCCTGTCCACGTCGCCGAGTACCACGCAGACGTCGATCCTGGGCGACCGAAACGGCCCCTGGTCGTGGTGCCGGCGCCGGCCGTCACCGTGGGAACGGTCCAGCTGGCGGTGACGGAGGTGTAGTGGCCGGCTTCCGCAAACCCGGACCAGTTGGCAGACGACCATGTCGCGCTGGTGCGACCACCGTCGGCCGGAAGATTGGCCGGGTGGGTGATGGCCGGAGGCGCCACGGCCACTGCGGTGGTGGTCGAGCCGACAAAGGCCACCGTCGCCACCACGGCCACGACGGAGCCCGCCGCACCGATCAACCGGATCCACCGCCTCGTCATTTCCTTTTGACCGACCCGCTCCTCGAGGACAGGCGACGGCACCTCTCCGCTCCGCCGGTGAAACGGTAGCAGAGGGGCGGTCGCGTGCAAGTGGTCCGCGAGGTGGGACCACGGCGTCCCCCGTCCGGCCCGGGGTGTAGGCCTCCACCCGTGTGGCGGGACCCGGTCCGGGATGTCGATGACCAGGTCAGGGGGATCGACGGCCAAGGGGACCCC
>CAZNLF010000006.1:15959-18594 GCA_964573595.1 uncultured Acidimicrobiaceae bacterium
GGCGATGACTTTCGGCCCTGGTGCATTCGGTGACAGGCCCGCATGCTGGTGGTCTGGAACTGATGCGAGGAGGCGTGCGATGAAGGCACTTGTCTATGAAGGACCCGGATCCAAGGGCTGGAACGACGTCCCTGACCCCACGATCATCGACGACACCGATGCCATCATCAGGGTCGACGCCACCACCATCTGTGGGACGGACCTCCACATCCTGAAGGGCGACGTGCCCGAGACCACCGCGGGACGGATCCTGGGCCACGAGGCCGTGGGGACGGTCGTCGAGGTGGGTGCCGGGGTCAAGACCGTCACCCCCGGTGATCGTGTGCTCGTCTCGTGCATCTCCTCGTGCGGGCGGTGCCGATTCTGCCGGGAGGGCCACTACGGACAGTGCCTGGGAGGAGGTGGGTGGATCCTCGGCCACCTCATCGACGGGACCCAGGCCGAGCTGGTCCGGGTCCCCTTCGCCGACACCTCGACCTACCCGATGCCGGTGGGGGTCAGCGACGAGGAGATCCTCATGCTGTCCGACATCCTGCCCACCTCCTACGAGGTGGGGGTGCTGAACGGGACGGTGCAACCCGGGGACACGGTGGCCGTCGTCGGTGCCGGCCCGATCGGGTTGGCCGCCATCGTCGCCGCCAAGCTGTTCTCCCCCGGTCACGTCGTGGCGATCGACCTCGCCGACGCCCGGCTCGACGCCGCCAAGCTCTTCGGGGCCGACGTGACGGTCAACAACGGGAACGAGGATGCGGTGGCCGCCGTTCGGGCCCTGACCGACGGGCTGGGGGCCGACGTCGCCATCGAGGCCGTCGGGGTGCCCCAGACATTCGAGTTGTGCACCGAGCTCGTGCGACCCGGTGGCCATGTCGCCAACATCGGCGTGCACGGGCTGCCGGCGACGCTGCACCTCGAGTCGCTGTGGATCCGGAACGTGACGATCACCACCGGTCTGGTCGACACCTACTCCACGCCCACGCTCCTGCGGTTGGTGGCCGCCCGTCAGATCGAATCCGCCCGGTTCGTGAGCCACCACTTCAAGCTCGACCAGATCATCGAGGCCTACGACGTGTTCGGACGGGCGACGGAGACCGGTGCGTTGAAGGTCGTGTTGTCACGGTGACCAGCCGATCGGAAGGGTGATGGCCGGGCCCTTCTCCGTCCGCTCGAGAGCCGGCGCCGGAGGTTGATCCGGCGGGACCGGTACTCGCGGACGGTCCTCGACCGAGGCGACCCTCAGTCCCCGCCGGTCTCGACGAATGCCTCCCATGCCCCCACCACGCCAGGGTCCTCGGGCTTGGCAGCGCGACGCCCCGGGCCCCTTCCGATCTCGTCACCACCGTCGGATCCGGCCTGGAACGGCTCAGGCCGACCCTCGAACGGCCTGTCCGGCGGAGGATCGCTCGACTCGAGGTCTCCGTCCCGCACCAGCTTGGTCGGCGTGCCATCCGAGAACCAACGCCGGTCGTGCAGTCCGTAGGGATCGACATACCAACCCTGTTCTCGCATCGCGACCTCCCCTGACTCTCGGACCTTGTCCCGGGACGGAATCCCGACGGGTATCACGAGCATGATGCGCCGAGGACGGCCCCGTGTCCAGGGACTTTGGTCACTCGGACCAACCGGCCGCACCCGGCCCGTGGGTGACAGGCTCCCGGACGAGGGGGCTCAGGGCTCCACGCGGGCCCTCAGTTGGCGGCCCGAGATCGCGTCCCCCCGGATCCGCACCAGCCGGTGGCCCGGCTTGCTCACCTCGGGCTTCAGCCACTCCGCGGCGGCCAGCGTCTGGGCCTCCTCCAACGCAGGTCCCCGAAGGAGCACGCTCCACGGCGCGTCGGGCTCCGACCCGGCGCCGGTGGTCGGGCCATCGACCTGGAATGCGACCAGCTGACCGGTCATCCGGCTGAAGAGGCCCTCGCCGACGAGGACGAGCACATCGGGTCCGTGGACCACGAAGTTCACGGGCACGACCACCGGCGCGCCGCTCGTGGCGATCCCCAGATGCCCATGACGGTCTTCACTGGCGGCCAACGCCAGGAGGCGCCGGCATTCGGGCAGCGTCAACACCTCCGAACCCCGTTCATCCAGCCACATGGCCAACCTCCGAGTCTTCCGGCGATGACGGAGCCGAGGCACGCCGGCCTCGACAATTCGTCTTCGCTCTCTTCTCATCCTGTCCGACACGGTCCGAGGTTCCTAGGGTCCAAGGTCACCCGATCGTCGTGGGGGAGGACGCCAGTGCGCGTGGGGGTGCGTTCGACGCGATCCCACGCGTGGTCACCGGCCCGCCCCCCGGGGGGGATGGCATGCTCTGGCGGGTGCGGGCCGACCATCGACGGGGAGGAACAATGACCGCGGAACTGATCATTCTGACGGACGGCTATGCGGACGACCGGGTGGCGAGCACGGTGACGCTGGTCCGCGACGGCGACGCCGTCATCGTGATCGACCCTGGGATGGTCGCCCACCGGGACCTGATCCTCGCCCCGTTACGGGGCCTCGGGATCGATCCCGCCGAGGTGACCGACGTGGTCTTCAGCCACCACCACCCCGACCACACCCTGAACGCCGTGCTCTTTTCCGAGGCCCGGTTCCACGACCACTGGGCGATCTACCAGGACGATGTGTGGACCGACCG
>CAZNLF010000006.1:18694-21675 GCA_964573595.1 uncultured Acidimicrobiaceae bacterium
AGGCCCGGTTCCACGACCACTGGGCGATCTACCAGGACGATGTGTGGACCGACCGTCCCGCCGACGGGCTACGAGCTCCCCGGACCGGCGGGGCGCCGTGCACCCGTCCACGGGGCCCGACCAGCCGTGACGGCGCCTACCGGGGGCGGCTGCCTACCGGGTCGGGCGGTTCAACGCCCGACGAGCGTGGCGATCGGCAGCCCCACGGCTTCGGCCGCCGGCCACGCGTCGTCGATGGCGACGACGTCCCTCTTGTCCCGCAGGAGCAGGGACGCCCCGAGCACCGCCCGGTAGCCGGCGGCACAGTGGAGCCAGAGTCGTCCGTCGGGCATCTCGGCGTCGACCAGTCGGTGGACGGGTATGTGAAGGGCTCCCTCGAGGTGCCCCTGGTCCCACTCCTCCTGGCGGCGCACGTCGATGACCGTGACGTCGTCGGTCCACTCGGCTGCCAGGTCCCCGAACTTGGCGAGGCGCAGCTCGGCCGACCGGGCCCGGTCCGAGGGGATGGCCGATCCCAGCGGCAGGTCCAAGCCGATGTGGGCGAGCGTGTCCCGCGCCCTCGTCAGCTGGTCGTCGTCGGCCGCCAACAGTCCGAACGGGGCGCCCCAGGGCATGGTCCATCCGACGTAGGTGGCAAGAGGGCCGTCCACGCCCGCGTTGACCGTCCCCGGTACATGGGCCCCCGCGAACGCGGCGCGGGGCCGGACGTCGATGACCCACAGCCTGGCGGCCAGCTCCTCCAGGTCCCCCTCGGGTATCACGGGGATCGGATCCCGGTAGGCCGGCGACACGGCACCGGAGCGGTTGCGTTCGGCCATGTGGGCGAAGTAGCTGGGGTACTCGCCGAATCCGGCGAGCAGCGTCTCGACGAAGTCGTCTCGGCCGAGGAGGGCGGCCGGGTTGACGCTGCGCTCGACGTCGATGGTGGTCTCCGTCCCCGTGCAGGGGGTGGCCGAGCAGAAGCTGCCGAACCCGTGGGTCGGATGGACCACCGCTGCGCCGGGCAGGCTGTAGAGCATCCATCGAACCGAGGCCCACTGGTCGGCGGCCAGCTCGTCGGTCCGATCGGCGCCCAGCAGATCGGTGCGCCCGACGGACCCGATCAGGAGCGACCCGCCGGTGAAGACGGCGCACCGGTCGCCCTGGGAGATCACGAAGGACTGGTGGTGGGGGGTGTGGCCCGGTGTGGCCACCACGGTCACCGAGAGGGATCCGATGCGGAACAGGTCTCCGTCGACGGTCCCGTGTGCGTCGCCGACGTGCTCGTCGGCGCTCACCGCATAGGTGGCCCCGGTGGCCCGGGCGAGCTCCGGGCCACCGCTGACATGATCGTTGTGCAGGTGGGTGTCGACGACGAGGTCGAGCGTCAGCCCGTGCGCCCGCACCAGGTCGATCACCCGTTCACACGGGCGAGGTGGGTCGATCGCCACCGCCACGACACCGTCGGTGACGAGGTAGGAGCGGTTGCCGAGGTCGGAGGCGTCAATCGGGAGGACCTGCATCATGCGCTCACCATCGCTTCCATCTGCCACAGGGCACCGGGGAGCGAGGTGGCCTGATCGCGGATCTCGGGGATGGCCGTCGTCTCCCAACGGCGGCCCCGACGCAGTGGACCGAGCAGCCACAGCCTCCGCTCGCTGCCCGGCACGCACCCGACCCCGTCGGTGTCGAGCCCGAAGCCGAACGGGCCAGGTCGGACGACCCGACGGGCGAGCAGGTTCCTCACGAGCGTGTTGCTGGACTGGCGGACAAGGGCCGTGGGCCCGGTGCAGTTGACGACCGCGCCGAACCGGACCAGTCGGTCACCGACGACCGCCTCGATGGCACCGGGAGTCTCGTGAGCGGACCGCACGCCACCGGGCACGACCGTCAGCTGCCCGGAGGCCAACATGGCCTCGATGCGCCCGGCGACGGTCGGCGCCATGCGGTGGCGCTGTGTCTCCCACCTGCGCTGGGCATGGCGCAGCAGTCGCATGCGCTCGTCAGCGGTCATCGCTCCCCACAGGCTGTCGGTGTGGGGCCTCAGCGCATCGACGACCGGTCCCCAGCCCCCGGCCGCCTCCGCCGTCGCACGCGCCCAGGCGAACAGCGACCGCGCGGTGGGACGGGAAGGCGGTTCGATGTCCAACCGGGGGTAGGGATGGTCGGGGTGCGCGGCGGGGAGCAGCCCGTGCCTGGACGTGGCGACGATCCGGCGGTGCCCGGCGGCGTGCAGGCTCAAGGCGGCGTCGACCGCGGTCAGGCCGGTTCCGGCGAGGAGGACGGGCTGTTCGGGGTCGGCCACCTCGAATGTGTCAGGCGACCAGGGGTCGTCGATCCACCGATTGCCGGGGCCGCCGAGTGAGCCGGGCCACGAGGGCGGTGACGACCCGGGAGCCAGGACGACGCGGTCGACCGTGCGGTGCCCGCCGTCGGAGAGGCCGACTTCGACCCGGAAACCCACCGCCGAGACGGAGACGACGCTGGCCGGGATGTGCTCGACCGGCTCGAGCAGGGACCGGAGGTAGACCCCGTACCACGCCCGCGGGAGGAACGACTGACCGTCGATGTGGGTCCCCTGGCGCCCGGCCCATGCCGTGAAGTTGTCGGGCTGGTCGGGGAGCGCGCTCAGACAGCCGGCACGGACGTTGAGGAGGTGGCCGAGGTCGTCCGTCCCGTAGGCGATGCCCCTGCCGAGCTCGCCCCTGGGCTCGATGATGAGGATCCGGACCGGGACGGGCGCATCGCGGAGCAGGTGGATGGCGGCGAGTACTCCGGACGCCCCTCCGCCGATCACGGCGATCACCTCTGCCCTAGGTGTCATGCTTCCACCCTAACCCTACTTATCCTATCGGTAAAGCCTACATAACCTTATCGGATTAGTCAGGATTCGAGCGGGGCCCGGATCGTGGCCCCGTCGGCCCGGATCGGTGGCCCTCGTCGGCCGGGATCGGTGGCCCTCGTCGGACGGCGCGCGGTCCCTCCGTGGACCGGGTCGGAGG
>CAZNLF010000006.1:21775-36635 GCA_964573595.1 uncultured Acidimicrobiaceae bacterium
GGATCGGTGGCCCTCGTCGGACGGCGCGCGGTCCCTCCGTGGACCGGGTCGGAGGGGGGTAGCGTCGATCCGGTGCCCCTGGTCGCCGGAATCGACTCGTCGACGCAGTCGACCAAGGTCGAGTTGCGCGACCTCGCCACCGGGGAGGTGCTCGGCGCCGGGCGGTCCGCCCACCCGCCGACGGTGCCCCCGAGGAGCGAGCAGGCTCCCGCAGTGTGGTGGGGGGCAGTGGTCGAGGCGATGGCCGGGGCCCTCGGGGAGGTGTCCGGGCGGGCCGCCCCGTCCGACGTGGTGGCGATCGCGGTGGCCGGTCAACAGCACGGCCTGGTCGTGCTCGACCGGGACCGCGACGTGCTGCGGCCGGCCAAGCTGTGGAACGACACCGAGTCCGCGCCGGATGCCGACGGGCTCGTCGACGGTCTCGGTGCCGCCCGCTGGGCCGAGGCCTGCGGGAGCGTGCCGGTCGCGGCGTTCACCGTGACCAAGCTGGCGTGGCTCCGACGTCGCCAGCCGGAGGTGTTCGCCCAGATCGGCCACGTCCTGCTGCCGCACGACTGGTTGACCTTCCGGATGACCGGGCGGTTCGTGACCGATCGGGGCGACGCCTCGGGGACCGGGTACTGGTCGCCGTCGGAGGACCGCTACCGGCTCGATCTCCTGGCCCTGGTCGACCCGGCGACGGAGTGGGTCGACCGTCTCCCGACGGTGCTCGGGCCGTGGGACCGGGCCGGCCCCCTGACGGCGGCGGCTGCCGACCGGCTCGGGCTGGTGAAGGGCACGACGGTCGCCGTGGGGACCGGTGACAACATGGCCGCGGCTCTGGGGATCGGACTTCGCCCCGGCGAGACCGCCATCTCCGTCGGGACCTCGGGCACGGTGTTCACCACCAGCGACCGGCCTACTGGCGACCCGACGGGTGCCGTCGCCGGGTTCGCCGATGCCACCGGACACTTCCTGCCCCTGGTCTGCACGCTCAACGCCACCCTGGTCACCGATGTCGTGGGCCGGCTGCTGGCCGTCGACCGGCCGGTCCTCGACGAGCTCGCGTTGCGAGCCCCGACCGGAGCGGGCGGACTGGTGCTCGTCCCCTATCTGGCCGGTGAGCGGACCCCGAACCGACCCCGGGCGACCGGCACCCTCGCCGGCATCCGCCCCGACGTGGACCGTGCGGCCCTGGCCCGGGCGGCATTCGAGGGGGTGGTCTGTGGGCTGCTCGACGGACTCGACGCGCTGCGTGCCGTGGGGGTGCCCACCGAGGGGGGGCGGCTGGTGCTGGTGGGCGGTGGCGCGCGGTCAGTCGCCTATCGCCACGTGGTCGCGTCGCTCTCGGGCCGGCCGGTCACCGTCCCGGACCCGGACGAGATCGTCTCGGCCGGAGCCGCGCTCCAGGCCGCCGTCGCCGTGTCCGGCGCGGGCGTCGAGGAGATCACCGAAGCGTGGGGGCTCCGCGGCGGTTCCCTCGTGGGGCCCGGTCCCGATGCGGACGCCTCGGGGGAGGTGAGGCGCAGATACGCGGACGCCCGGGACGGCGGCTGATCGGCTGGGCAGCCGACCGGGGGAGGGGCCCGTCGGCCACCCATGCCCCGGGCCGCGGTGGTGGGTAACGTTGCCGGGAGAGCACGACGATGCCCGATCCTCGGAGCCGACGCCGAGATCCGGAGGAGCCCCCGATGCCAGACAGCCTCGTCCCGACGCCAGAGGACCGATTCACGTTCGGCCTGTGGACGGTCGGCAACCCCGGACGCGACCCGTTCGGCCTGGACACCCGCTCACCGCTCGACCCCGTGGACACGGTCCGCCGGCTCGCCGAGCTGGGTGCGTATGGGGTGAGCTTCCACGACAATGACCTGGTCCCCTACGGCGCGTCGCCGACGGAGCGCGAGGCCCTGGTCAAACGCTTCCGGTCGGCCCTCGACGAGACGGGGCTGAAGGTGCCGATGGTGACCACCAACCTGTTCTTCCGTCCGGTGTTCAAAGAGGGGGCGTTCACGGCCAACGACCCGGCGATACGCCGGATGGCCGTGGCCAAGACCCTGGACGCCATCGACCTCGGCGTCGAGCTGGGCGCCCGGGTGTTCGTCATGTGGGGCGGCAGGGAGGGCGTCGAGGCCGACGCGGCCAAGGACGTCCGGGGCGCGCTGGACCGCTACGCCGAGGCGGTCAACCTGTGCTGCGCGTACGTGAGGGAGCGCCGGTACGACCTGCGCTTCGCCCTCGAGCCGAAACCGAACGAGCCGCGGGGAGACATCCTGTTGCCCACGGTGGGCCATGCACTGGCCTTCATCGGCGAGCTCGAATGGCCCGAGATGGTCGGGCTGAATCCCGAGTTCGCCCACGAGACGATGAGCGGACTGTCGTTCTCCCATGCCGTCGCCCAGGCGCTCTGGCACGGCAAGCTCTTCCACATCGACCTCAACGCGCAACGCATCGGCAAGTACGACCAGGACTTCCGCTTCGGCTCCGAGGGGATCCGCGACGCCTTCTACACGGTGAAGGTCCTGGAGGACGCCCGGTGGGAGGGGATGCGGCACTTCGACGCCCACGCCTACCGCACCGAGGACGCCGACGGGGTGTGGGACTTCGCCCGGGGGTGCATGCGCACGTACCTG
The DNA here is from genome assembly GCA_964573595.1 of uncultured Acidimicrobiaceae bacterium. Classification (GTDB taxonomy): domain Bacteria; phylum Actinomycetota; class Acidimicrobiia; order Acidimicrobiales; family RAAP-2; genus Bog-756. The sequence goes on from CAZNLF010000006.1 coordinate 24,385, forward strand.
ATCCTCCGCGAGAAGGTCCGGCGTTTCCACGACGACCCCGACATCGCCGAAGCCCTGCGCACGGCCCGCCGATCCGACATCGACGAGCCCACCTCACCGGACGGGCTGGGCCCCGCCGCCATCGCCGGGCTGCGCGCGGCCGGCGCCGCTGGCGACGAGGAGGCCCTCGCTGGGGTCGGCTACGGCCACGAACGTCTCGACCAGCTGGTGACCGAGCTGTTGTTGGGCGCCCGGTAACACCTCGTCGGGGACGGTCGGGTCCAGACACGCCGGGCGGGCGGGATGGCCGTTCGCCGGGACCGTGGCCTCACCCGACCGGGGAGGGACGCCCGAGGAAGAAGCCCTGTGCGAAGTCCACCCCGAACTCCGAGAGGAGGTCCAGGGTGGCGGCGTCCTCCACGCCCTCGGCGACCGTCTGGCATCCGAAGCCCTGGGCGAGGTTGACGATGGCCTTCACGACGTGCTGATTGGCCGAGCTGTCGACCAGGCCCCGGACGAACTCGATGTCGATCTTCAGGTAGCTGATGGGCAGCTTCTTCACATGGGTGAACGTGCCGTAACCCGTGCCGAAGTCGTCCAGGGCGAGGCTGCAGCCGAGGTCGACGATGCCGAGGGCGAACGCGTGTCCCCGGTCGATGTCCCGCATGAGCGCCGTCTCGGTGATCTCGAAGACGATGTCGGCGGGGTCCGCCCCTGCACTGCGGATCTCGGTCCTGATGAACTCGAGCAGATCCAGGGTGGCGATCGACTCGGGGGAGAGGTTGATCCCCACGCGGCGGCCCGTGGCGGCGAGGAGCACCCCCTGGCGGACGACCCACTGGTCGATCTCGGTGATGAGGCCGTACTTCTCCGCCACGCCCAGGAAGGCGCCGGGGCTGATCAGCTCGCCAGCGCGTCCCACCATGCGGAGCAGGATCTCCTCGCTGGGCCGGCCGCCCGACAGGGGGACGATCGGCTGGGAGTAGATCACCAGCCGGTGCTCGTCCAGTGCCTCACGGATCCTTCCCACCCAGGTGAGCGCATCCAGCTCCCGTCGGATGCGGAGCCGTTCCGACTTGTCCTCGGTGATGTCCCGGAACACCACGACGACCCCGCCGTCCGCGGCGCCGACGGCGAGCGGTGACGCCGACAGCGACACCGAGAGGGGGAGCCCGCTCCGGCAGACGAGCACCTCGTCGTCCAGGCGTAGCTGACGGCCCGCGGACAGGACGTCCAGAATCTCCTCCTCGGCCGCCCGGGCCTGCCCGGCGTCTGCCGGTCGCCGCTCGATCAGGTCCTCGATGCACATGCCGCGGAGCTCGGACTCTGTCCATCCGAGCATCCGGGTGGCGGCGTCATTGGAGTAGGTGAGCCGGCCCACTGCGTCCAGGGTGAACACTCCCTCGGCCATGTGGTCCATCACGATGGAACGGAACTCCTGGGCCTCGAGCTGTTCGGTGACGTCGACGACCACGATGCCCACCCCGATGACCTCGGTGTCGAGATGGACCGGGTAGTAGCTCGCCAACCAGTGGTGCCCCCCACCGTGCTCCGCACTGGCCGGCCCGAGCACCGTCACGTTCACCACGGACTCGTCACGGTCCAAGACCTGGCGGTACACGCCCTCCACCTGCGGCCAGATCTCCGGCACGACATCGGCCACGGTCCGGCCCAGCATCTGTTCCACCGACGAGTCGGTCACCGAGGCGAGCATCTGGTTCATGCGGACGATCCGGAAATGGCGGTCGACGAATCCGAGTCCGATCGGGGCGGAGTCCTGGAGGGTCTCGAGCGTGCACGTCGCCTCGTCCGCCCGGCGGTGGGTCTCCCTCAGATCCGCCAGATGTCGGAGGAAGGCGGTCAGGTCGTGCGTGATGGTCGATCCGCCGACGACGACACCGTCCGAGCCGACCACCGGCGACACGGTGATCGACACCTCGACCGCCGTCCCGTCCTTCCGCAGCCGGGTGGTGCGGAAATCCCGCACGGTCTGTCCGGACCGGACTCGAGCAAGGAGTTCTCCGAGCTCGTTCGGCCTGTCGGCCGGGACGAGCTCGGCCAGGTCGTGCCCGAGCATCTCGGTGGAGGTGTAGCCGTACAGCCGCTCGGCCGCCCCGTTCCAGAAGACCACGCGGCCGTCGAGCGTCTTGCCGGTGATCGGATCGTCCGATGATGTGACCAGCGCGGCGAGGAAGGCCTCGGGCTCCAGTCGCGGCGCGGCGGACAGCACCGTCATCGGGGTCATCGTCCGGCCGTCCGACACCCACAGACGGACGGCACGGGCCTGGTCTCGACCGTTGCCATCGCCAACTCCTCCTGGTCACATCCGTTCGAAGCTCTTCACCAGTGGTTATCGGTGGATCGGAGGGAGTGGCGGACGGGGGCCGGCCATACTTGTGGCTGCGGGCACGCCTTCGGGCGGCGGACCGGCCCGGCGGATGGTCACCCGGTGTGGTCCCGGGCGAAGCGCAGGATGGCGATGTGCTTCTGGGTGTCCCGCTGCATCAGATCGATCAGGAGACTCCACAGCGTGGTGTCCTTCACGTCGTGCAGTTCGTTCTCGAGGCGCTTCAGGTCCCGGAGGTCCTGTTCCTCGCGACCCAACAGCTGCTCGGTGGCCTCGAGCACGCCGGCGGCGTCCGCGTTGGCAAAGTCCATCGACGGGATGATGGTCGACTCGCCGCCCAGCTCCGCCTGGATCTTGAGGGACGCCGCCAGCTCCGCAAAGATGCGGTGATGACGGATCTCGTCCTCCACGAGCAGGTTGACGAGATAGGCGAAGGCCTCGGACCTGGTCTCGTCCGCCAGCGTCGAATACGTCACCAGCAGGTGCTTCTCCTCCCTGACGTGCTTCGTCAGGAGGTCCCAGAGGTCGCGCTCCCACACCGATGCCCCCGCCGGCGCCTGGTCGGCCGCCTCCTCAACCTCGCCTGCACTGCTCACGTCCGCTCTGCTCCCTTCCGCCTCGGCTCACCTTCATCACCGTCAACTCCGAGGTAAAGGTAGACCCCCGGTCCCGGGACCGATAGGGCTGAAGGTCCCATCAGCCACCGACGGCGGGCAGCAGCGCGTTCGGGTTGAGCACGGCGTCGGGATCGAGCGCCTGCTTGATGGCCCGGAAGGCCGAGATCTCGCTGTCGCTGCGCGACAGGTGCAGCCAGCGCCTCTTGGCGGTGCCGATGCCGTGCTCGGCACTGATGCTGCCGCCGTACGCGCCGACCATCCGGAACACGCCGTCGTCCACCCGGTCGTCGTCGGGGGCCAGTCCGCTCACGTTCACATGGACGTTGCCGTCCCCCGCATGGCCGAACAACCAGGTCCGCGCGGCCGGGTCGATCGACCGCACCACGGCCGGGACCAGGTCGATGAACTCGGCCAGTGAGCCGAGGGGCAGGGTCACGTCGAGCTTGTGGGGCGGTCCGAGGGTGTTGACGGCCTCAGTGTGCGCCTCCCGGTATCGCCAGAGCTCGGCCCGTCTTGCCGGCTCCGTGGCCACGACGGCCCCGGCCAGGTGGCCGACGGAGTCCGTGGCTTCCGCCAGCGATTCGGTGGGGTCGAGGTGGTCGGCGACCTCCACGAGCAGGTAGGCGTGGTGTCGGTCCGCGAACGGCGCCCGCATGCCGGTCACCGAGCACACGAGCTCGAGGCCCGGTGCGAGGAAGAGCTCGAGGGCCTCGAGCGAGGAGAGGGACCGCCGGAGGAGCGTCGCGGCCTCGACGGCGTGGGAGACCGCGGGGAAGGCCAGCACGGCGACGGTCCGGAACGCCGTGGCGGGCACCAGGCGCAGGCGAGCAGCGGTGACGACCGCCAGCGTGCCCTCGCTGCCGCACAGGAGGGACGGCAGGTGGTAGCCCGTGTTGTCCTTCACCAGCCCGCCGAGGTGGGAGACCACCGACCCGGTCCCGAGCACGGCCTCGACGCCCAGCACCTGCTGTCTCGTGTCGCCGTGGCGCAGAACGTGGGTCCCGCCGGCGTTGGTGGCCACCATGCCCCCCACGGTCGCCGAGTCGCGGCTGGCCAGGTCCACCCCGTACGCCCAGCCGGCGGAGCCGGCAGCCCGTTGCAGCCCGGTGAGGGCCACACCGGCACCGGCGGTGGCCTGTCCGGCGAGAGCGTCGACCGGCTCCAGGGCCTGCAGGCGTCCGAGGGCGAGCACCACCTCACCGTGGAGGGGAACCCCGCCACCCACCAGGCCGGTGTTCCCCCCCTGGGGGACCAGGGCGACGCCGAGCTCCCGGCAGGTCCGGACAACACCGGCCACCTCCTCGGTGCTGCCCGGCCTGACCACGACGGCGGCATGTCCGGCGAACCGTCGCGTCCAGTCCACCGTGTACGAGGCGATCACCTCAGGATCGGTCACCACGTTCGGGCCCACCACCTCGCGGAGGCGGTCGACCAGCTCACGATTGCTCGCCATGGCCCCTACTCTGCCCGACCGCCACCCGGGCGGCACAGCCCCCTCCTGGGGACCGCTGGGGCCACGATCCGGGCTGCTACGCGTCGGATCCGGGTCTGCACAGGAAGGTGGGACGGGCGACACGCCGACGACCGGCGGCGGTAGTTTGGCGGTCGACCCGGGAGGAGGGCCGCGTGGAGATCGCCATCATCGGAACCGGCTTCATCGGCACCACGCTGGGTCGAGCGCTCAGCAATGCCGGCCACCATGTCTCCTTCGGGTCCCGTCACCCCGATGACGAGGACGTCGGCGTGCCCGGGGCGGGTGTCGGCTCCATCGGGGATGCACTGTCCGGATCGGACGCCGTCATCCTCGCCGTCCCCGGGTCGGCGGTGGCCGACCTGGCGGCCTCGAACGGAACCGACCTGGCCGGCAAGCTCGTCATCGACGCCACGAACCGCATGGGCGAGCCGGTCGCCAACGGCCGCTCGTCGTTGCCCCCGACCGTCCGCTACGCCCGGGCATTCAACACCCTGGGCGGCGAGAACATGGCCGATCCCGTGTTCGCGGACGGCAGGGCCGACATGTTCTTCTCCGCTCCCGAGGCCGACCGACCGACCGTCGAGGCGGTCATCGCCGGGGTGGGCCTGCGTCCCGTGTACGTCGGTGAGGACCGGGAGGAGATCGTCGATGCGCTCTTCCAGCTGTGGATAGCCCTCGCCATCGGCCAGGGACGGGGGAGGCGCCTGGCCTTCCGTCTGCTCGACCACTGACGCCCGGACCGATCGCCGACCTCCCCCGGTCGCCGGCCCTGGTCACACCAGGCCGATCTCCCGGGCCTTCACGATGGCGGCATTGCGGTTCGGCACATCGAGCTTCCGGTAGATGTGGGCCATGTGGGTCTTGATGGTGTTGACCGACACGTAGCAGCGCTCGGCGAGCTCGGAGTTGGTGTAGCGACTGGGCAGGTAGGAGAGGATCTCGAGCTCCCGGTCGGTCAGGGGGTCCACCAGCTCGGCTCCCGGCATCGGCGTGTTCAGCTCGCGGGCCCGCTGCAGGATGTCGGCACGCAGTGGCGCGTCCGTGTCGAGCGCCGAGATCCGTTGGACCACCACCGGTCCGGCCCGCAGGAAGACGTCCGCCAGCGAATGGGGTCCGCCCACCTCGAGCGCGTCGACCAGGTGGGCTCGCGATTCGTCCACCGATCCCTCGACGTCGCACAGCCACGACTGGAGGATCCGGTGCTGGACAGCAGCCAGCGGCTCCAGCGTCGCGTCGGGTGGCGGGGCGTCGCCCATGACCTTCCGGGCCAGATCGGGCCGGGCGAGGGTGAGCGCCGCGGCCGCCTGTTCGAACGCCAGGAAGGGCATCGGAGACGACGCCGTCCCGGAGGTGCTCGACGCCAACTCCGGCTCCCCGCCGAGTCGTAGGAGCCGGCAGCGCAGGGCGGTGAGCCGGTCGGCCACCACCGGCGCAGGAGGGGTCGCGAGGTTGGCCTGGGCGGCCTGCACGGTCGCGGTGGCATCGTCGACGAGGCCCTCGGAGGCTTGGCGCAGGGCGAGGGCGAACTGGGCGATCCACGTCAGCTGGGTGCGACGGTTGGCCGCGGCGCGCACCGTCGCCTCGTGGAGGGGGAGTGCGGCACGCCGTGGCTCGCCCCGCTCGAGCGCCGTCAACGCGATGGACAGATAGGCGTCGGCCGTCGACGTGTGCGAGAGCATGCCCACCGGACGGGCGATGGCCAGCGCCTCCAGGGCGAGTGAGTCGGCGCGCTCGGTACGGCCGCACCAGGCCTCGAGCAGGGCCAGGGAACCCAGCACGCTGATCCTCCACACCGAGTAGGCGGATCCCGGGGCGGCCAGTCCCCGCTCGAGCCACTCCCGGGCCTCCCCCATGTGACCGGCGAGGAAGTGGGCCCGACCGCCGGAGCCGAGGGCCATCGCCTCGAGCGAGCTGGGGTCGCTCAGCCTCATCACGACGGGGATCGGTGCATCGCCCACCCGGCCGAGCAGGTCGAGCGCCTCGGCGGCGATCTCGACGGACGAGTGCGGATCGGCGCGCGATTGGACCAGGGCGGAGCGGAAGGTCTGGGCGCACGCCCGCTCGCCGACCGTCGCCCGCGGATCGGTGGCCACCCGACGCAGGTCGTCCTCCGCCGCTACGGTCTGGCCCTCCGTGCCGAGGAGGAAGGCGTAGAGGAGCGTGATCTCGTTCCGTCCCCCCCGATAGGCCTCGGGGACCTCGTTGATCCACCGGGCGACGGTGGCCATCTCGCCGCGCTCGAAGACCTCGGAGCCCCTGGCCAGGATGAGGTCGAGTACCGCGCCCCAGTCCTCTGCCGCCAGCAGGTACTCGACGGCGGAGCCGACGTCGTCCCGTCCGAGGTGCCATTCCGCCGCCCGGCGGAGGAGGCGTGCCTCCCGGTGCGGATGCTCGGCCCTGAGCCGGTACCGGAGGAGGTCTCGGAAGAGGTGGTGGAAGCGGAACCGCTCCCGACGGTTGTCCAGCGGGACGAGGAACATCGACTCCCGCTCCAGCTCCTCGAGGATCAACTGGGCCCCGGGCTCACCGGTCAGGTGGGTGACGAGCTCGGCGCTCAGCTCGTCCAGCACGGAGAGGTGGAGGAGCAGCTGGCGCCGCTCCTGGGACTGGGCCTGGAGCACCTCCTCGCTCAGGTAGTCGGCCACCAGCCGGTCGTTTCCGCTGAACTGGGTGACGAACTCCTCCGCATCCAGCTGATGTCGCAGGGTCATGGCGGCCAGTTGGAGCCCCGCGGCCCAGCCCTCGGTTCGCTGGACCAGCGCGGAGACGCTGTCCGACCCGAGCGTGCGGCCGGTGATGCGCTCGAGCAGCAGCGCGGATTCGGCATCGCTCAGGGCGAGGTCGGCCTGACGGATCTCCGTCATGTCGTATCGCAGGCGTCGGCGACTCCAGGCGATGGGGAGGTCGACACGCGTCGAGAGGACCAGGTGCACGTGGGGAGGCAACAGCCCGACCATGCTGGCGAGGTCGGACAGGAGGGTGACGTTGCTCAGGTGGTGGAGGTCGTCGAGCACGATGACCGATTCCGGCAGGTCGACCATCTGGGCGCCGAGCGCCTCGAGCAGCGGAGCGCCGAGCCCCCCGCCGTTCATGGAGACCAGGCCGGCCAGCTCACGACATCCGGGATCGATGGCGGCGAGTCCCTGCAGGAACCGCTGGGAGAAGCGTGCCGGGTCGTCGTCGGCGGGCTCGACGTCGAGCCAGACCCACGACAGCTCGGGATGGGCGGCCGCCCATTGGGCCAGGAGCACCGACTTGCCGGCGCCGGCCGGGGCGACCAACAGGGTCAACGAGTGGGCCAGCGCCTCGTCCAACTGCCGGCGGAGGGCCGGCCGGTCGACCACGTGGGCCGGTGCCGCGATCATCCTTGCCATCGGTCGACCTGCTTCCGCGTCCGTTCGCACCAAAGTGTGCCATCGCCGCGCTGATCTGGCCAGTGGTGGCCCGACGCCCGTGGATCCACCGGGAGCGGGCGGGACCCCGGTCCGAACCGGAAAGCTGCGTCCCGGCCGATCAGGCCAGTCGGCAGTAGGTGTTCTGGAGCTCGTCCTGGAGGACCCGCGCCTCGACGGTCCGGGTGTCGACGATGAGGTCCTCATCGAGGACCCGTGACCCGAACCTCCAGCCCTCGGGCAGGACCAGGCGGCCGGCCAGGTCCCCGAGTTCCGCCTCGCACAGGGTGGGGTCGACGATCTGGCTGTACGCCTGCATGACGTAGGTGCCGCCATCGGGATCGACGAGCTCGTAGACGCGTCTCCCGGCCTTCCATGTGAACAGCGTGCGGCGGTCCACCTTGCTCTCGCGGTACTCCCTCGAGCCGATCGACGCGAGGTCGATCCGCACCGACGCCACCCGGACCATGTCGAGGCCGTCGAACCGACCGAACTCGACGTCCGCGACGAGCGAGGCACGCAGGAGCTCGTCGATCAGCCAGTAGCGGGGCCCGTTCTTGAGCCCGAAGGTCGCACCCCGCTGCTCGGCCAGTTCGTCGACGACGATCGGGTCCCACAGCTCGGCCGGGCAGTCGTTGAGGGTGAAGGTGGTCCAGACCTCGGCCTTCACAGTGTCACCCTCGAGCGTGCCGAACAGCAGCTCGCCGTAGCGGGTGTCGTGCAGCTGGGTCCGCGGCTCCGGGGTCACCTGGGTCGCCTGGGTCACCTGGGATCCGGTCATCGCTCATCTCCTCACGGCCCCCACCGACCTGGGAGACTCTCAATTGTCATCGATTATGACAAAGGATAGCAATCCTCCGCCGGCCGGCGCGGGCCTCCGTCCGGCCCGCGGCTACACCGGTACCAGCACCTCTTCGGGCAGTTGGGCGCGTTCCTGTTCGACCAGACGGTCGTGCTCCTCGAGGTCCCGTCTGGCCGCGGAGGGTCGCCAGCGGCCGACGAGCAGGAAGATGGTCGGTATGAAAAGGAGCTGGCCCGCCATGCAGATCAGCCACCAGTGCTCCCACTGCTGCGGGGACTGTTTCTTGGCGGCCAGCACCTGTTTGCCGTGCGCCGCGAGGAACGCACGGTCCGAGGCCGGCAGGGCCCTGAGCGCCAGCAGGTGCTGGAGCGCCACGGACGCCGTCACGTGTTCGGTCGCCACGATCTGCCGGACGGCCAGGGGAATGGCGGATTTGGGTGGCGACTTGGACTGGAGCTCCTTCAGCGTGCCCGGTTCGATGGCCTTCGCCGTGGCGATCTCCGGCGCGTAGTGGATCGAGAGGGCCTGGACCTGGGGGGCATAGTCGACGATCGTCGTCGCCGACGTGACGACGAACGGCAGTGCCAGCAGGGCCACGGCGGTCACCAACCGGACGGTCCATCCCCAGACGGCCAGACCGGTGGCGACGAGGGCCGGGTTCCGATGCTCGATCGTCTCGGTGAACGAGGCCATCCACGGCGCGTAGGCCGCGCCCCGACTGGCGGACAGGACGACCAGGATCACGATGAAGGTGTCGTACGACGTGGCCGGGTGGGTGGCCCGGGTGGCGAATATCGCGGTCATGACCACGGCGATGGTGGCGGCCACGACCATGATCGGCTTGCGGACCCCGATCCGGTCGGACAGGAACCCGACGGCGACCACGGTGATGGCGTCCGCCGCCCAGAACCAGTTGCCCAGCCCGTTGGACTGTGCCTGGGTGAATCCGAAGACCGAGGAGAAGTAGATGACGAAGAAGGCGACGGCCGAGATGTAGATGAGCAGGAAGAGGGACACACCCAATGCCGGCACGACGATGTCCCACTGGACCATCTGTCGCCAGGGCTTGGAGGTCGCCGCCTCGATGTCGAGACCGCGGGCCCGGGCCTCGATGACCACGCGCTCGCGGAGGGAGTAGAGAACCTGGTCGCGCAGCTGCGGCGACAGCTCGCGGAGCGTGAGGAACGCGATCACGAACATCACGAGGCCGGTCACTCCGGCGATGTGGTACTGGTCCTCCCACGGGCGGAGGGATTTGAGGGTGTTGGAGGCGACCTCGGACACGATCAGGCTGGCGACCACCGGGCCGAGCGTCCAGAACCCCATCGCCGCGCCCCGTCGCACCTGGGGCGAAAAGTCCCGGACGAGTGCCGGGGAGGCGACGAGGATCACGCCCTCCATGAAACCGATCACACAGAGGGCGGCGGCGAACTGCCACTCGGTCTTCGCCAGGGGAACCGCGAACGCCGTGGTCAGGCTGGCCGCCAACAGCCCGAAGACGATCATGTTGGCCCTCCCCCACCGGTCGGCCAGCCCGGCCAGGAGCGAGGCGGCCATCCCGAACACACTGGAGGCCACGGAGATGGTGAGGTAGAAGCGGAAGGTCATCTGGAAGTGGGCGAGGATCGACGGTCCGACGGCACCACCGACGTACTGCTGGTAGTAGGTGATGATGGTGGTGAGGACCACCATCGCCAGCAGGAACCCCCGACGTCGCGGGCTCGGATAGTGGTCGAGCTTCCGGTCCCAGAGGGAGAAGGACCTGCCGCCCGGCGGTCCGGTGAGGGCCGGAGTCGGCGCCGGTGCCGGTGCCGGTGCCGGTGCCGGCTGGGCCGTGGGCACGTACGCCCTGGCCGGGACCAGTCGGGGCCGCGGCTCCTCCCCGACCAGCCACAGGAACCACTGCCTCAAGCCGTTCAATCCGATGCCCCCTACTCAGCGACCGGCGCCCTCGGGTGGGCGCCCGGTCGTGGACCCCGTCGACCTGCGCCGTGACGGCAACCGTGCGCGACCTTCGAACCCGGTCCCGTGGACAAACCTGCCGATCCTCTCCCGACCCGATCCAGCGTCCGCAAGGGGAACTTCTACACGACCGAGGGGCTTTTGGCAATCGGACTGCCAACTGTTGGGGGTCCGGGAACGACGGCGTCCGGGTGATCTCCACGCACCGGGGCGCGCGGCGTCAATTCGACGGGTCGAGGAGCGATGTGCAGCTGGGGAGGGAAGTCGCCGCGGTGACGACGTCGCCGAGCGGGGCCAGCGACACCCTGACCCTGGCGCCGGCCGGTGCCTCGATCGTCAACCTCTGGGCATCGGGAGCGGAGGTCACGACACCGCCACCCCTGACCGCGACCCGATACCCGTCGGGGTAGTGGATCGCCGTCGGTACGGACACGACCGTGGGCGCCGTCCCCCCATCGGCGAGGTATGACAGGGTGAAGTCGCCAGTTCGGGCATCGAAGCTGTACCGGTTCGGGGCGCCGGCGACGGCCACCGGGTAGGTCCGCGCCAACACCGCCGCCTTGGCCGGATCGATGTGCTGCAGCTCTCCGCTGTCCCAGCTGAGACCGTAGGTCCACGAGGTCTGGTCCTTGTCGGCGTCCTCCAAGATGCACTCGAGCCCGGCCGGGTCGTCGTCCGTGATCGGGTCCACCTCGGTCATGAACGGGACGGCCCCCATCCTCTTGGCCGTCAACCTCGCCCGCTCGAGGGGGATCTGCGACTGCTGGAGGCAGGTCGCCTCCTGCGCCGGAGTCGGCTGGATGGTGCCGCCGCCGGCCTCCCAGACCGCACGTTCGGCACACTGGTCGTGGAAGGACAGGCCCGAGGTGCGGGCGGAGTCGGGTGGCCGGGTCAGGCCGGTCGGCTGTCCCCAGTTGAAGAAGATGTTGGGCTCGAAGAAGTTGATGTGGCCGGCATCCACCGATTGGATGGCTTGGGCCGCCCGGGTCTCCGCCGGCTCGATCGTGCCGGCGTCGACCTTCTTGCACCCCCTCGCCCCGAGGCAGGTTCCGACGTCGGACCCGGGGAACGGTTCGTTGAGCAGGTCGTAGCCGGCCAGCATCGGGTCGCCGACGAATTGGGAGGCGACCTCCTTCCAGGCGGCGTCATATCGATCTTGGACCCCGCCCCCGTCGGCCCAGAAGTTGTCGAACGCCTCCTCGGTCGGAGCCGCGAAGTAGTTGAGCGGGAACGGCTCGGGATCGGGGTCGGTGTCAGCGGCCGGTGACGCCCAATCGGGGAACCCGTCGCCGTTGAAGACCGAGGAGTACATGTCCTGGTGTGCATCGGCGAGCACGAAGAGTCCGGTTTGTTCAAGCTCGTCGGCCAGCGCCTTGTAACCCGCCAGATAGGTGGTGTCGTACGCCCCTTCCACCGGCTCGAGGTCGGACCAGAACCAGGCAAGACGGAAGGCGTCGAATCCCATGCCGGACACGGTGTCGGCGTCGGCGGGCGTGAACCCGTCGGGGTCGGTGTCCGCCGGGAGGCCGCCGGGGATCTTCCACACGCCGAACAGGCCGTGGAGGAAGACGACCCGCCCGTCGGCGTCGACGAACCTGCCGTTCTTGACGGTGAGCGGTCCGGGTACCGCCCCGGCCAACGGTGACGGGGTGAACGTCGCCTCGGTCACGGTGGCAGG
>CAZNLF010000007.1:0-15944 GCA_964573595.1 uncultured Acidimicrobiaceae bacterium
TTCTTCACCGGCTTGTCCCCGACGAGCAGGTTGTAGTGGACCTGCATGATCACCATGCTTCCCGCCGGGATGACAAATCCCGTGCCCTTCGGGAAGTCGATGGCACCGGAGCCTGGTGACCAGTTGCTCAGCAGTGTGGTCTGGGCGAAATCGGACAGCGGAGCGTTCGGCAGTGTTCCTTCCCCGAAGCACGTCCATCCGTTCTTGAACACCTCGTCTTGCTTGGCCTGGGCCACGAGTGACTGCGGCAGGAGGTAGAGGGCGGCGTGGTGATCCTCGGCGCTACCGGGGAGGAACTGGCTCGAGATGATGTACGACCGGTGAGTCACGTGCGGGTCGAGCACCGTGCAGTGGTAGTCATCCGTCGCCCCGGGGGGTGCTTTGGGCGTGTAGAGCCCGGAGTGGAGCCAGACATTGGTCACCGGCACGGATGACTGGGGCGTTGGCGAGGCCGCAGTCTCCCCTCCGGCGGCCAGGGCCGTGACGGTGACGACGGTTCCGACCAGAATGACCAGCAATCCGTGCCAACCGGCTCCCCTTGGAGAAGGCGAGTCTCTTCGAGTTCGTCGCCGGATTCTCCACGTGCCGCGAGCGCCGGTTCTCATGGTTCCCCCTGATTGCCCGCCGGATGACACCCGGCACTTTGTCAGCCGCGCCGGTCCGCCGCCAGCGAGCCTCCTTGCCGAGACGAAGGATTACACCTTTAGGGACAGCTGTACAGTCGCCCCCTGCTCGGACCGGCGCTGCTCGTCTGTTGGCCCTCCATCCCGCTCTTCGGCCCTACGAGTACGTTCCGCGTCAGCACCGGCGCCACCCATTCGTTCGAACCCAGAGGAACGCCGGTGGCGATCCGTAGCTCGGCACCGACGATCGAAGAGTGAGAACGCCGGGTACCCGGTCAGACCGGACAGGGCCGCGGTGCTCTCGGTGTGTTCAGTGGGCGGCGGTCGACAGCCGGAGCTGGTCCCAGAGGAACGGGCCGAGCTCGCTCGTCCACCACTGCCCTCCGATGGTGAGCGATGTCGTGTGCCCGGTGCCGGCCTGCTCCACCTCGCAGCAGGCGTTGCCGGCGGCCCGGAGGGCACTGCATGTCTCGAACGCGTAGGCCGCGGTGATGTGGCTGGCGGTGTCGTAGGCGTACATGAACATCAGCGACGGCGCATCACTGTCGGTCAATGTCAGATCGGAGAGCGCAGGGGTCAAGAAGGCGCCCGTCGAGACGGCGGCGGCGATCGAGGCGGAGTAGCTCGACAGGGGCCCACTGTAGGGAGTGTCAGCTGCCACGGCGGTAGCCAGGGAGAGCGCGCCCCCGGCGGAGTTCCCCAGCAGGGCGATGCGTGTCGGATCCACGCCGTAGGTGGCGGCATTGGCCTTGAGGAACCGTACGGACTGCTGTGCATCGAGGGTCGCGGCAGCGGCCAGGGCGGGGGCGTTGGCATTGCCGGCGTCGGCGAGCGAAGCCAGTCGGTAGTCGATGGCCGCGCCCACGTAGCCGTACATGGCAACCTGCTGCGCGTCCCAGTCCTCGTCGGTGCGGCTGCCGCCGACGAACGCGCCACCGTGGATCTCGACGATCGTCGGCCGTGGCGCCGTTGCGGCATCCGGTGGCACGAAGACGTCCATGAGGAGCGGTGAGACCACCCCGGCGGCATTCGGCGCCGACGAGTACTGCACGGTGAACTCGGTGATCTGGCTCGCGGTGTATTGCGGGGTGGCGTACAGACCGGATGTGGGCATGCCCTCCGGTGCTGCCAACACCTGCAGGGAGAGTGTGGCCGTCCCTGAGTTCTGCGTGGCCGGCTTGACCTTGTCCTTGGTGTCGACCGCCTGCACGGTGAACGTCGAGATCCCGGGCGACTTCGGCTTGCCGACCATCTTTCCGCTGGTTGCCTGGAGGTGGAGCCCCGCCGGCAGCGCACCACCGACGATCGACCACTTGTAGGGGGCGTACCCTCCCGTGGCCGTCAACCCGGCCGAGTAGGCCCTCTTGGCCGATCCGGGTGGGAGCCCCCGGGTGTCGACGGACACACCGTCGATGACCTGCTCGAACGCCGCCGCCAATTCGCCATAGCCCTGGTCGTCGGGCTGGATGGTTCCCGGCGACGTGCACGCTTCGGTCCACTGGCACACCGTGGCCACATCCTGGGGCACAGTGGCGCCCTCGTAGGTGCCGATCGGATCGGTGTCGTCCGTCTCGAAGAGCGAGGACGGATCGGCCGTCGACGCTCCGGCCGCCGTGTAGATCTGGTCGAGCAGGGCGTTGAGCTGGTCGGAGCTGGCGATGCTCTGGGTGGCGACCGCCTGCCCGGCGGTTCCGCTCAGCCACGAGGCCAGGAACGGGTCGTAGTAGTTCATCCCGTAGATGGGGACCCCGGGACCGGCCGCCTCGAGCTCGGCAAGCTCCCGGGGGAGGTCGGTCGAGATCTGGCTGTTCGCGGCCGCGGCGCAGGTGGCGTCGAGCCCGGAGGACGACTGGCACGCGGCGACGTCGTCCGCCCCGATGTCGATCGTCACGAACGCCACCTGCCGCGGATGCGCTCGCAGGAAGGCCTCCGCATCGCCGAGCTGGGTACCGGTCGTATACGAGCAACCCGGACCGTCGGCCATCGAGGCCGTCGTCGCACCGCCACACCCGAGGTCGACCGCCTGGAGGTTCGGGTAGCGGGTGGCCTCGTGCTCGGCGATCAGATTCACGTAGTCGTCGGCGCTCGAGCTGGCGCCGATGCCGGTGGCGAGCCAGTCGCCGAGCGCCAGGTAGTAGTGCGGCGCTGAGGCCTTCGCCGCCCCGGCCGGAGCGGCCGACGACACCGCTGGCAGCACGCTCGCCGCCACACAGGCGACGGCCATCACCGTGACGCGTGCGATCCGCACCAGTTTCCTTCGAACAGGCACTCCGTCCCCCTCACGTATGCCTTCGCCCCGGGGCCGCGGAGCGCTCCCGGCAGACTCGGCTGCTGGCGGTTCGCACTGTACCGGACGTGCCCGCGGCGGGCCGACCCGTTCACCGGGACCGACCAGGTCCGGGACCCATTCGACTGGGCGCGTGGGTGAGTCGGGTGGCGACCCACGACACCGGCTGGATCTGGTGTGGCCGGCGATGAGTCCCGGTCGCCACTACCGTTTGATCTCCATGGAATCCACGAACCTCGCAGACCTCTACGGGCTGCCACTGATCGATTGGCTCGACATAGAACGACGCCTGGCACAAGGGGTCACTCAGGCGCCGGGAACGGGCGGACCGGATCGCCACACCTGTTGGTTGGCGACGATCGATCCGGGGGGAAGCCCGCACGTGACGGGGGTCGGGGCGCTCTGGTTCGACGGTGCCTTCTGGTTCGAGACCGGTGAGAGGACCCGGAAGGGGAGGAACCTCGCCCGCGATCCTCGCTGCTCCCTCAGCGTCGCGACCCGCGAGTTCGACCTCGTCGTCGAGGGAGCGGCCCGAAAGATCACTGACCGTGCGACCGTCGCCACGATGGCGGAACAGTGGAGGGGACAAGGGTGGCCCGCTCGGGTCGATGCCTCCGGTGTGGCGCTCACCGCCGACTACAGCGCCCCCTCCGCCGGACCTCCTCCGTGGACGGTCTACCGGATCGAAGCGCAGCAGGTGGCCGCCATTGCGACGACCGGCGTGGGCGGGGCGACACGCTTTCGGTTCGCAACAGCGTGAACCAGGGTGGTGCCGGACGGTCCGGCCCGCCTCCTCGGTGTTGACAGTAACTGACATCCGATCTAGGGTGATAGCAGTCACTGACATCAAAACGGGAAGGTACCCACCATGAGAATCTTTGTCACCGGCGCATCGGGCTGGATCGGTTCGGCGGTCGTGCCCGAGCTGCTCGGAGCCGGCCACGAGGTGGTCGGCCTGGCCCGCTCCGAGGCTTCGGCCCAGCGGCTCGACTCAGTCGGTGCCATCGTCCTACGGGGCGACGTCGACGACCCCGACGGCCTGGCCAAGGCGGCGGCGGACTCCGACGGTGTGATCCATCTGGCCTTCCAGCACGAAATTGCCTTCGGCGGCAACTTCCCCGCCGCCGCTGCGGCCGACCGGCGGGCGGTGGAGGCCATGGGCACGGCCCTGGCCGGCTCCGACCGACCTTTCGTGCTCGCCTCGGGCATGCTCGGGCTCACTCCCGGTCGGGTGGCGACCGAGTACGACGGGCTGGTGCCCGGCGCCGAGGTTCGAGCCAGTCCCGCCGGGCTCCGGTCGGCCACCGCCCTCCTCACGCTGTCGCTGAGGGGCATCGGCGTCCGGTCGTCGGTGCTGCGTTTCCCCCCGACGGTCCACGGCGACGGTGACCACGGGTTCGTTGCCACCCTCGTCGGCACGGCGCGTCAACAGGGCGTGGCCGGTTACGTGGGTGACGGCGCCAACCGCTGGCCCGCGGTCCACCGCTCCGACGCCGCCAGCCTCGCCCGCCTGGCCGTCGAGGTCGCTCCCGCCGGCTCGGTCCTGCACGCCGTCGGCGACGAGGGCGTCGCCTTCCGGGAGATCGCCGAGGTCATGGGCCGCCACCTCGACATCCCGTCAGCGTCGGTCGCCCCGGCCGACGCGGGCGGACACTTCGGCCACCAGGCCCACTTCGTGGGCCTGGACAGCCCCGCCACCGCCACCGTCACCCGGGCGGTGCTGGGATGGGAGCCGACCGGACCCGGTCTCCTCGAAGATCTCGAGCAGGATCACTACTACCACTGAACGACCCGACGGCAGTCCCACCTCGACGGGCACCCAGGAGAGGGCCGAGCACGCCGATGACTCGCACGACGCGCCGGGGCAGTGTGTAATGGTCGGCGGGCCTCGTCGGCCTGAGCACGCACGGGCCATCCCGGGCGCCTGCCCATCGACGGGCCGACAGGGAGGGGACGACCGTGACGGGGACGACGGCGACGAAGAGGCGGGCAGGGATCGGGCACTCCGTGGCCGTCGGCGTGGCGCTCCTGCTCGCCGCGTCAGGCCTGGCCGCCTGCTCCTCCTCCAGCGGCTCGGCCACACCGATGGTGTCCGTCACGTCGTCGGGTACGTGCCGACCCCCGGGCAGTTGGCGGTCGACGACGGCGAAGCCGGTGGCCGGGACCCCGACGGACTTCGAACTCATGTCGTTCGACGGCACGAAGATCCGGATCCATTGGTTCCCCGACCCGTCGGCGGACGGCCAGGTCCACCCGACCGTGCTGATGGGGCCGGGGTGGGGGCAGTCCGGTGACACCGACACCTCCCAGACCGGGATCCAGGGCGCCTTGAGCATCGCCCAACTCTGGCAAGGGGGCTTCAACGTGCTCACGTGGGACCCGCGTGGATTCGGTCGGTCCGGCGGCCATGCCGAAGTGGACAGCCCTAATTTCGAGGGCAGGGACGTGTCCGCCATGCTCAACTGGCTCGCACAGCAGCACGGCGTGGAGCTCGACCGGCCGGGCGTGCCCCGAGTGGGCATGGTGGGCGAATCGTACGGAGGCGGCATCCAGTTCGCCGCCGCCCCGCAGGACTGTCGCATCGACGCCATCGCCCCGACCATCGCCTGGAACTCGCTCGGGACCAGCCTGGACAAGAGCCGGACACCGAAGGCGGGCTGGAGCAGCATCCTGGAGAGCGTCGCCTCGTCCGCACGACTGGACCCTGAGATCCGCGTCGCCGACAAGGAGATGAGCGGCACCGGGGTCATCGATGCGAAAGCCACCGCGTTCTTCGTGGGCCGCGGTCCGGCCCAGTTCCTGGCCAAGGTCAAGGTCCCGACCCTGATCCTCCAGGGGACCGTCGACGACCTGTTCACCCTCGACGAGGGCATCGCCAATTACGAGACGCTGCAGAGACAGGGGACGACGGTGTCGATGGCGTGGTTCTGCGGTGGTCACGGGGTGTGCCTGACCGATCCCGGCACGGCCATCGACGTGGGCCGACTCTCGCTGGCCTGGATGCAGCACTACGTGGCCAGGGACACCTCGGTCGACGTACTGAAGGGCTTCGCCTTCGTCGATCAGGACGGCACCTCCTACACGGCGCCGGGCTTCCCCTTGCCGACGAGCGGCTCGTTCGTGGGCACCGGCTCGGGGACACTGAAGCTGAAGAGCGGAGGCGGGTCCGGGCCGCCCACCGTGCCCGCCAACTCCGAGGCCGCCAACGTCGTCGACGCCGTCGCCTACGCCGTCACCCCGGCGCCAGCGACCAACGCGGTGGACATCACCGTGCCGCTCGACCGGAATGCCGTAGTGGTGGGAGCGCCGAAACTGTCCCTCACGTACTCGGGTACCGTACCGGCCGGCGACAGGCCGACCCGGGTGTTCGCCCAGCTGGTCGATCCGAGCACCGGCATCGTGGTCAACAACCAGGTCACCCCGGTCCCGGTCACCCTCGACGGCAAGCCCCACGCGGTGGCCATCCCGATGGAGACGATCGGCTACACGGCCAAATCCGGTACGTCGCTGGAACTGCAGCTGGTCGCCACCACGGTCGCCTACATCACACCCCGCCTCGGTGGCTCGGTCGTGTTCTCCCGCGTCCAGGTGGCGCTGCCGACCGTGCAGGGGCTCACGGTGCTCCAGCAGGGCTGAATCCGGCACGCGTCGGGCAGGTGCCGACGAATTCACCCGGTGGACGCGCCGGGTCAGGGGCAGATGGTCACTGCCGTGCGGTGGTGATCCACTCCTCTGCGGTCATCACGGACGCCTGACGGGGGAACACCTTGTCCATCAGCACCCGGTGGGTCTCGGGATCGGCGTCGACACACCCGTCGCTCAGGACGGTCAGCCGGAAGTCCAGGTCGGCCGCCTGCCGCAGCGTCGACAGGACGACACCGCCGGTGGCGATGCCGGTCAGCACCAGCGAATCCACGTCGAGCGCCCGCAGCACGGCATCGAGATCGCTGCCCGAGAAGGCACTCACCCGGCGCTTCGTCACGACGACCTCACCGTCCCGAGGGGTGACCACCGGGTGGACCTCGGTGGTCACCTCCGTCTCGTTCATGGCATCCGATCCAGCCGCGGCGAAGGCCCTGTTCCTGGCGCTCACCTCGGGAGCGCCCTTTCGGAACGCGACCCGGACGTAGACGACGGGAATCCCCACTTCCCGTGCCACCCCGATCGTTCGGGCCAGCGTCGAAAGAAGGTCCGGGGCGTGTTCGCCGAAGCGTTCCACGATGCCGTTCTGCACATCCATGACCAGCAGCGCACTCGTTGTCACGGGCATCCCTTCGTCTCGGTGGTTGTGGAACTCGGTCCGCCTGGGCGGGCGATCGGAGTGGCGCCCGTTGCCGTGGGATGAACCCGTTCTCCGGGCTCACCGCCGCCGGCGTTCGTCACCCGGCCGAGGTCGATCGAGGTATCCGGTATTCACAGTACGTGGGGCCGAGGTGATCGATGCCAACATGGGAGCGTGACCACTGCGTCGGCCCGACCCCACGACGATGGCGAACCGAAATCGGCTTGCCAGGCGGGCGCGATACCCCTGCCGTCCGGCGCCGGGCCGGACCATGCGATCACCGACGCACCCGATGGGATGCGGCGAGCGCTGCTGCCGGCCGCCCCGGGCGGATCCCGGTGATCGTGGAGCGGACGGCGTGGTAGGTGGGCGGCGCGTGACCGGCGGCCGTCGCCTCGCGGCACTCACCCCGGTCCTCGTCTTCACGACGATGGTCGTCGCCATCATCAGTTCACTGGGCGCTCCGCTGCTCCCGACGATCTCCGCCCAGATGCACGTGCCGCTGAGCACCGCACAGTGGTCGCTGACGGTGACCCTGCTCGCCGGCGCGGTCAGCTCGCCCGTGATGGGCCGCCTCGGTGACGGTCCGCGGCGTCGCGGCGCGATGATCGCCGGACTGGTCGGCGTGACGGCCGGCGGAGTCGTCGCCGCACTGGCGTCGAGCCTGTGGCTCCTGGTGGCCGGCCGTGCGCTGCAGGGGATCGGCCTGGGCCTCGTCCCGTTGACCATGGCCGCCGCCCGGGACCACCTGCCGCACGAACGGGTCAAGCCGGCGATCGCGCTGTTGTCGGTGTGCGTCGCCGCCGGAGTCGGAGTCGGCTACCCGGTCAGTGGGCTGATCGCCGATCACCTCGGCCTGGCCGCCGCCTTCTGGTTCGGGGCGGCGGTCAGTGGACTGGCGCTCCTGTGCGTCGCCGTCGTCGTGCCCTCGAGCCGCGCCCGTTCCGCCGGTCCACTCGATGTGCCGGGCGTCGTGCTCCTCACCGCCGGTCTCATCGCGCTGTTGCTCGCCGTCGCCGAAGGCAGCTCGTGGGGCTGGGGCTCGGCAGCGGTGCTCGGCCTGCTCCTCACCGCGGCGGCGGCCCTCACCGCCTGGGTCTTCCAGCAGCTCCGCTCGGGCGCGCCCCTCGTCGAGCTTCGGCTCCTCCGTCACCCGGCCGTGCTGACCGGCGACGGCTGTGCGATCGTCCTCGGCGTCGCCATGTACATGTACATGTCGGGTGTAACCGAGTTCGTCCAGGCCCCCCGGTCCGGCGGCTACGGGTTTTCGGCCTCGGTGGTGGTCGCCGGACTGTGCCTCGTGCCGCTGTCGATCGCCAGTTTCGCGGCCAGTCGGGCCCTGCCGTGGATGACCGAACGCGTCGGGTCTCGAGGGCTGCTCCCGATCGGGTCGCTCGCCGCTGCCGCCGCCGGCCTCTTCTTCGCCCTGTTCCATACGTCGCTCTGGCAGGCATTCGTGATGATGGCAATCCTCGGCGTCGGCATCGGGTCGACGTCGGCGGCGATCCCGGGGCTCATCGTCGGCGCGGTCCCCGAGAGCGAGACCGGCAGCGCGATGGGTTTCTACCAGGTGGTCCGCTACATCGGCTTCTCGCTCGGCAGCGCGCTCACCGCCTCGATCCTGGCCGGCCACACACCGCCGGGGCGGCACCTGCCGACCGAGAGCGGCTACACGATGGTGCTGTGGATCGCCGTGGCCGTGTGCATCGCCGCCGCGGTGCTCGCCTGGTTGCTCCCCACTCGTGGCGAGGGCGGCAGGTACCTCGACGAGGTGATCGCCGAGGAGGACGCTGAGCTCGGCCCCGCCGGCTTCATCGGGATCACCACGGAGTAGCCGGCCGGAACCACCTCGGGCCGGCGGCCACGAGCGCTCGGCGGCCGTCCCGGCGAGGACGGGCCGCCCGGTCGGCCGTCATCGAGCGGTCCCGCCTGTGGCAGAGTTCACCCGATGACCGGATCTCCACCGCGCCGATGCCGGCTGATGAGCACCGACCGCACCCCGAGCGTCGCCCGGCCGACCGATCGATGATCCGGATCATCGTCGCCATCGAGCGGTCCCGCGGCCTCGCCGACGACCGGGGCATCCCCTGGCAGGGTCGGATCCCGAGCGACGCACGGTACTTCCGGGACGAGACGAGCTCGGGCATCGTGCTGATGGGATTTCGCACGTACGCAGAGTTCGAGCTGCCCCTCCACGATCGACCGAATTTCGTCCTGGCGAGGCCCGGCAGCTCCCTTCGCCCGGGATTCGTCGCCGTGCCCGATCTGGCCGGGTTCTTCGAGGAGCGGTCCGACGAGTCGGTCTGGGTGATCGGGGGGGCAGCACTGTTCGCCCAGTCCCTCCCCTTCGTCGACGAGCTGTACCTCACCCGTCTGGACGCCGACTTCGCATGCACCAAGTTCTTCCCGCCGTTCGAGGACCGGTTCCGACGGGAAACGGGGACCGGACAGCAGGTCGAAGGGGGCATCCCCTTCGACTTCGAGGTGTGGGGGCGCCGGGCGCCGGAGGATCGGCCCACTGACCCGGCGTGACTACCGGTTGCTGTAGAGCCGCCTCACGTCCACCAGGACGGCTGTTCGCCGCTGCTCGGCCATCGTCCGGTCGTAGGCGTCCCAGTCGTCGTGGACCCCGCCGGCGGCCACGAACACGTCACGCAACAGCAGCCGGATCCTCTCGGGGTCGAATCCCGGGTGAGAGTCGTCGGGGCCGATCAGCTCGGCGTCACCCTCGACCGTGGCCCACTCCCAGCCGGACCGGAAGGTCACGCTGAGCTGAGGCCGCGTCCGGAGGTTGGCCAACTTCGTCCTCCCGTAGGTCACGAATCCCACCACGTCGGCGCCGCCGGACGGATGGGCCATGACACCGGCGTTGACCACCGAGGACTGGATCGTCAGATCGGACCGCAGTGTCGAGACGACGGCCAGGTTCCCGTCCCTGCGCCCGATTGCAACCACGTCACCGAGTGTCCTCACCATGGGCCCTCCTCCCCGGGAGCGTGCCGCTGTCCACTGCTTGCATCCCGGCCGCTCGCACAGGCATCACGCCGCATCCGCTCCGGGCCCTCCGACCCGGGGCTCCCGGCCCGACCGGCCCGACCGGCCCGACCTACCCGTCCGTCCCGTCCGTCCCGTCCGGATCCAGGCTACCGGGGATGGATCCACGATCGGCAGGTGACGGCGGCTCACGCCGGTGTCCTGCGACGCCGGATGGGATGGCCCCGACCCAGGCGGGGCTCCCGGGCGACCTGCGCAGCAGCACCAGGGCCGGGATGATCCCCAACAGCGCGATGGCCGCGGTCACCCACCAGGCCCGGTGGAACGCGTGGAGGCGTGCCGCCGAGCTCGTCGGCACGGCGACGACGGCGACCAGCACGGCGACACCGATCGCCAGTCCCACCTGGCGGATCATATTGACGACCGCCGAGCCGGTGGCGAACGACGCCGGCGGGAGTGAGCCCGCCGCCGTGGCCATGAAGGTGGGCAGGGTCAACCCGACACCGATCCCGGTGAGGAGCATGCCCCCGAGGACCTCACCCGCATAGTCGGGCTGAAGACCCACGGCCAGCGCCCACCAGGCGACACCGGCGGCGAAGGCGGTCGAGCCGATGGCGATCACCGGACCGGAACCGAGCCGGGCGATGAGGGGGGTGGCCACCACGAACGCGAACAGCGGGACCATCAACGGGCCCGGTGCGATCCCGAGACCAGCCTTCAGGGCTGACCAGTGCCACGCGTCCTGCAACCAGAGCACGATCGAGAGCAGCATCGCCCCGAACGACGCGGAGAACAGGACCGCCACCGCTGATGCCCCCGAGAAGCTCGGTACCCGGAAGAGCCCCGGGTCGATCAGGGGATTGCTGGATCCGACACAGTGCCAGACGAACAACCCGAGCAGGACGGCCGCGGCCCCCAGGACCACCACCGTCTCCGGGGATCCCCAACCCCAGTCGCCACCCTTCACCAACCCGTAGGTCAGTGCGGCGACGCCCCCGGTCACCAACGCCGTCCCCCCGGCGTCGGGCCAGGGGACCCGATGGCCGGGCACATCCGGCAGCACCCGCCACCCGACGACGAGGGCGACGAGACCGATGGGCACGTTGACCAGGAAGACCCAGCGCCAGCTGGCCGCCACCAGCAGGCCCCCGAGGACCGGACCGAGGGCGGCGGCGACTCCCCCGGTCGCCGTCCAGGTCCTGACGGCACCGCCCCGGCGCTCCGGGGGGAAGGCGGCCAGGACGAGCCCGAGCGAGGTGGGCGTGAGCAGCGCGGCACCGGCCGCTTGGACCAACCGGAACCCGATCAGCATGTCCACGCTGGTGGACAGGGCACAGGCGGCGGAGGCGGCGGTGAAGACGGCCACCCCCAGGAGGAACGCATGATTGCGTCGGTAGCGGTCGGCCAGCCGGCCGAAGAACACCAGCAGGGAGGCGTACACGATGGCGTACCCGTTGAGGATCCATGAGAGCTGCGCCACGTTGGTCGTCCCGAAGTCACGGGCGATGTCCGGAAGAGCGATGTTGACGATGAACAGGTCCAGGCTGGCCAGCACGACCCCGGCGCACACTACGACGAGCACCGTCCGGGGGGACACGTCCCCCGATGGGCTCCCTGCCGAATCCGGTGCGGGCGCAGTCTGACTTAGCTCCACCATAGTCACGCACCCTAGGCTCTAACTTATGGGTACGCAAGTCAGCTACGATGGGCCCATGGATTCCTCGACCATCAACCTGACCGGGCGTCTCGACCCGAGGGGGGGATGGCAGGCGACGAGATGCCCCGTCGCCGGTGCGATCGACGTGGTGGGGGCGCGGTCGGCGTTCCTGCTCCTCCGCGAGGCCTTCTACGGGACGACGAGGTTCGACGAGCTCGCCGAGCGGGCCGGCATCAGCCAGCCAGTCGCCGCCGCGAGGCTCCGCGAGCTGGTCGATCAGGGCCTGCTCGTCCGCGAGCCGTACCGGGATCCGGGCAAGAGGACCCGGATGGAGTACCGCCTGACCGAACAGGGCACCGAGTTCTTCCCCGTGCTCGCCGCACTCATGCAGTGGGGTGACAAATGGTTGCGCCGAAGCGGGGTCGAGCTCCACCATCGGGACTGCGGAGAGGTGGTCGAGGCCGAATTGCGGTGCGCGAAGGGCCACCGCCTCACGGTCGGCGAGATCGATCTGGTGGCCAGAACCGCAGCCACCAGGGACGATGGCGACTGAGCGCCGGACCGCAGGAGCCGGTGCAGAACGGCCGGCAAGCAAGTTCGCTCCGCCGCCTCAGACCGCGCCCGGGACGGGGCGGCAAACTCACAGCTGGCTCTACGGAAGCGCCCGGCTGGTACTACGGGGCCCCTCGTAGCGTGTGGGGTGAAGGGGGTGAGCGGCCCTCCCGACACCGGCTGCTCGACCGAGTATGAACGTGTTGACCAACGTTGGGCGCAGCATCCAGGATCCCCACGGCGACCGGCCGCCACCCCGCCGGTGCCGCTGCCACTGCGGTCGGGTGATCTTCCGCCCCCAGCCGTATCTGCTCGAGAGCCGACTGGAGCGGTACTGCTACCGCTGCGCCTCGGCCCGTTGCGACCTGGCCGGACGGTGCCCGGTGACCTCCGAGCAGGACGGCGCCGCGCCGGTCGGCCCGGCACGACCGGAGGCGGCTCCGATCGGGGGGTCAGCGGTGCGTTCCGGCTATGCGGTGGCTCTCCGGTAGAGGTTCAACGACACGACGAAGAAGATCACGAGGATCGACGCGCACCACGCCAGCGCCTGCCAGAGCTGGTGATAGAGCGGTCCTCCTTCGAACAGCGCCCGCACGGAGTCGATGACCACCGTGGCGGGTTGATTGCGGGCGAAGGGCTGGAGCCAGCCCGGCATGCTGTTCACCGGTACCAGTGCCGAACTGGCGAAGAAGAGGATGAACATGGGCAGGAGAGCAGCCATCTGGGCCGTCTGGGGATCCTTGACCGCCAGGCCGACCGACGCATAGACCCAGGTGAAGGCGTAACCGAAGAAGATGATCAGCGCGATGCCGCCAACGCATGCGACGAAGCTGTTGTGGAACCGGAAACCGACGAGCAGTCCGAGTCCGATGATGAAGGCGAGGGCGAGCACGCTCCGGCACAGGTCGGCCAACGTGCGCCCGGCGAGGAAGGCCGACCGGGCCATCGGGAGGCTCCGGAAGCGGTCGATCATCCCCGCCTGGAGATCCTGGGCCAGGGCGAGCGCGGTGGTCATGCCCCCGATGAGCACCGCCTCGAGGAAGATGCCCGGGACGATGTAGTCCACGTAGTCGACCCCGGGTATCTTGATCGATCCACCGAGCACGTAGCGGAACAGCAGCAGGATGATGGTGGGTTGCACGATCGACATGAACAGCAGCTGTGGCGTACGGACGATTCTCAGGATGTTCCGCTTGGTGACTCCCTCGATGTCCCGGAGGTAGAGTCCCGGCGTCATCGGGACGACCTTGGCGGCCAGGCGCTGTGCCCCGAGGTCGGTCACCTCTGGCCACCGTGCGCTCGGGTATCCGCCACCGGTCCGGCGTCGGTGCCGGTCGGATGCCCGGTGAGCGACAGGAACACGTCGTCGAGCGACGGCCTCCGGATCCCGAGGTCCTCGAGCTCGATGCCGCTGTCGTCGAGGACCCTCCCCGCCGCGATGAGCGACCGCGGCCCCTCCCGGACGGGAAGTCTCACCTGGTTGAGGTCCCGGTCGATCCGAGGCGGCTTGCTGCCGAGGCCGGCGACCAACGTGGCGACCCGGCCGAGCTCATCGGCGTTCGACACCCGGATCTCCAACACGTTGCCGCCCAGGTGGTCCTTCAGCTCGTCGGCCGTCCCCCGCGCCACGACACTCCCGGTGTCGATGACGACGATCCCGTCGGCCAGATGTTCGGCCTCCTCCATGTACTGGGTGGTGAGCAGCACCGTGGTCCCTTCGGCGACGAGGTCCTCGATGAAGGCCCACAGATCGTTGCGGGTGCGGGGGTCGAGTCCGGTGGTCGGCTCGTCGAGGAACAGCACGGGGGGCTCCCCGATGAGGCTGGCCGCCAGGTCGAGGCGGCGGCGCATTCCGCCCGAGTAGGTCTTGACCGGTCTGTTGCCCGCATCGGTGAGTGTCATACGCCGCAGGGCCTCCTCGGCCCGTCGCCGGTACTCCGACTTGTCGAGGTGGTAGAGCAGGCCGACCAGTTCGAGGTTCTCACGCCCGGTGAGCAACTCGTCGACGGCGGCATACTGTCCGGCCAACCCGATCATCGACCGGATCACCTTGGCGTCGGTCTGCACGTCCAGGCCCGCCACCCGGGCATGACCCTCGTCCGGTTCGAGGAGGGTGGTGAGGACACGGATGAGCGTCGTCTTACCGGCACCGTTCGGCCCGAGCAGAGCCAGCACGCTTCCGGCCTCGACCGAGAACGAGACATCGTCCAGTGCCAGGGTGGACCCGAACCGTTTGGTGACGCTCTCGACTTCGACGGCTGCGTCCACTACGTCCGATCAGATTGGGGGTCCAGTCCCTGCTACAAGGGTAACCGGGTCGGATGGAAGCCCAGCCCCGGCGGTGGTCGGCCCGGGACGGATGGGGGTCGTCATCATGGTGACCATCGGCCCTACCGCCACCGGTGCGCCGCACGCGAGACTCTCACCATGGCCAAGCATGAGATCGCTGAAGAGACCGGGAAGGGTCCGGCTGTCGTGGTGAGTACGGGGAGATCGACCGGGAAGGGTCCCGACGCCACGCGCAGGATCGTCGTCGGGACCGACGGCTCGGCCAATGCCGGCAGGGCCGTGGTCTGGGCCGCCGCCCAGGCGTTGCGCACGGGCAGCGTCCTGGAGGTGGTCACCGGGTTCGGCTCCGGCTACGTCCTCACGAAGCCGAGCGACGCGAAGCGGGCCATGAGCCAGGTGCTCGACGCGGCCCAGGACATCGCAGAGAGTGCCGCTCCCGGCGTCGTCGTCAAGCGGAGGAGCTTGCAGGGTTCACCCGAGTCGCTGCTGATGCAGGAGGCCGAGGCGGCCGATCTCCTCGTCGTCGGCTCGCGGGGCCTGGGCGGATTCAAGGGCCGCCTGCTCGGCTCGGTGAGCCGACGCTGCGTTCACCGTGCACCCTGCCCCGTGGTCGTGGTCAGGGGCCCCGGCGACGCCAGTGCGGGATCTGCCGGCGATGCTGGCACCCCGGCGACTGCGCCGGACGGTGGAGCGGCGCCGGACGGTGGAGCGGTGCCGGACGGACACCAGCCCGGGCGCCCCAGGGTCGTGGTCGGGATCGACGGCTCGCCCTCCTCGATCGCCGCCGCCGGCTGGGCCGCCCGTCAGGCGGAGCTGACCGGCGCCGTGCTCGAAGGCGTAATGGCCTGGGAGCTGCCGACCAGCTATGGCATGTCGCTCCCTGTCCCCTCCGACTGGGATCCCGACCACGACACCGAGGTCCTCCTCGAGAACTCACTCGAACCGGTCCGGAACGCCCATCCTGACGTCGAGATACAGGCGGCGGTCGTCGAAGGCCACCCGTCGATGATCCTCGAGAAGGCGTCGAACGGCGCAGACCTCCTCGTCGTCGGCAGCCGGGGGCACGGCGAGTTCACCGGGATGCTCCTCGGTTCGGTCAGCGAGCACTGTGTCGTCCACGCCAACTGCCCCGTCCTCGTACTGCGCGACCCGTCCGACGGGCCTGGCGGGGACGGTACCGACGAGCCGGACGCCGGATCAACGCCCAACGCTTGACGGCTCAACGGCTCAACGGCTCAACGGCTCAACGGCTCAACGGCT
>CAZNLF010000007.1:16044-24369 GCA_964573595.1 uncultured Acidimicrobiaceae bacterium
ACGGCTCAACGGCTCAACGGCTCAACGGCTCAACGGCTCAACGGCTGGAGATGGTCAGCCGGCGTCGAGAGATCCGGTTTCGCCCCCGGCCCGGGCAGGCGCATCCTCGACCATCGACGCCATCTCGTCCGGGTCGAACACCCGGGACTTGATGATGAAGTGGGCGTCGTCGCCGGCCGGCAAGGAGAACCCCTCGGGCGCCCCCTCCCCGACGCCGACGATGAGTTGGGTGTGCTTCCACACCTCCCACTGGCGCCGGTCGATGTAGAACGGCGCACCACCGACACGTCCCAGCAGCACATCGTGATCGCCGACGACCAGTTCGCCGTCCTCGAAGCACATGGGGAGGCTCCCGTCGCAGCATCCTCCGGATTGGAAGAACATGACGGGACCCCGCTCGGATTCCAGGCGGCCTATCGCCTCGAGTGCGGCAGCTGTCGCCGTGACCCGTTCGACGGTCCCCTTCCCTGCAATCGGCACCGGGCGCCGCTCAGAAGAAGCCGAGTGGCTTGGTGCTGTAGCTCACAAGCAGGTTCTTTGTCTGGGAGTAGTGCTCCAGCATCATCTGGTGGTTCTCCCGGCCGACACCCGAGATCTTGTAGCCGCCGAACGCCGCACCGGCCGGATAGAGGTGATAGCAGTTCGTCCACACCCTGCCGGCCTTGATGGCGCGGCCCATCCGGTAGGCCAGGTTGCCGTTTCGAGTCCAAACCCCGGCCCCCAGGCCGTAGAGGGTGTCGTTGGCGATCGCCACCGCATCTTCCTCGTCCTTGAACGTGGTGACCGCCAGCACCGGCCCGAAGATCTCCTCTTGGAAGATGCGCATGGCGTTGTGGCCCTTGAGCACCGTGGGCTCGAAGTAGTAGCCGCCCTCGAGGTCCCCGCCCACCTCAGTCCGGTTCCCACCGATGAGGCACTCGGCACCCTCCTGGCGCCCGATGTCCACGTACGAGGCGATCTTCTCGATCTGCTGGACGGAGACTTGCGGGCCGATCATGGTCGCCGGATCGAGCGGGTTCCCCTGGGTGATCAACCGGATACGCGCGAGGCATCGCTCCATAAAGCGGTCATAGATCGATTCGTGCACAAGGGCCCGTGACGGGCAGGTGCACACCTCGCCCTTGTTGAAGGCGTAGAGCACCAGTCCCTCGATCGCCTTGTCCAAGAAGTCGTCGTCCTCGTCCATCACGTCGGCGAAGAAGATGTTCGGCGACTTGCCTCCCAGCTCGACGGTGGAGGGGATGAGGTTCTCCGCCGCATACTGCATGATCAGCCGACCGGTGGTCGTCTCTCCCGTGAAGCCGATCTTGGCGATGCGCGGGCTCGAGGCGAGGGCCTTGCCGATCTCGCCACCGGGCCCGGTCACGATGTTCAGCACACCGGCGGGAACCACGTCCCCGATCACCTCGGCCAGCTTCAGGATCGACCACGGGGTGGGCGACGCCGGCTTGACCACGGTGCAGTTGCCGGCGGCGAGCGCCGGCGCGATCTTCCATGCAGCCATCAGTATCGGGAAGTTGAACGGGATGATCTGGCCGACCACACCGAGCGGCTCGTGGAAGTGGTAGGCGACGGTGTCCTTGTCGATCTCCGTCGACCGGCCCTCGAGCGACCGGGTGGCTCCGGCGAAGTACCGGAAGTGGTCGACGGCCAGGGGCAGATCGGCCGCCAGGGTCTCCCGCACCGGCTTGCCGTTCTCCCAACTCTCGGCGACGGCGAGCATCTCGAGGTTGGCTTCGATGGCATCGGCGATCCGGTTGAGGACGGCGGCCCGCTCGGTCAGCGACGACTCACCCCACGCGTCCTTCGCCCGGTGGGCGGCGTCCAGCGCCAACTCGACGTCGGCTTTGGTCGACCTGGCCACCTCACAGAAGGGCTTGCCGTTGACGGGGCTGACATTGGTCATGTAGCGACCCTCGACCGGCGCGACCCACTCACCCCCGATGTAATTGTCGTACCGGGGCTTGACGTCGACGATGCTGCCGGGCCGACCGGGCGCCACGAACGGCACCGCCGTCGGAGGGGTCTCGACCGTCTCTTGGTCTGTGGTCAGTGTCATGGGCCCTCCACTCGTAGATGGGCCGGCCAAACCGGATCCACGGGGATTCGGCATCCAATTGCCGGTACGTTTCCTCTCGGTCCACGGTAGATACGGCGGCGGCACCCGAGCTAGGGCCGAAGGTCCCATCTCCGGGGATCGGCGATCCCGGGGGCGAGCCCTGTCACCACGACGTTTCGATGGCACCATGGGGGCCATGACAACCATCACCGGGTTGCACCACGTTCGGGTACCCGTCACCCAACTGGACATCAGCACGGACTGGTACGCGTCGGTGTTCGGCTTCGAACTCGATCTCTACGTCGAAGAGGAGATGGGACCCATCGGTGCCATCCTGCACCATCCCACGGGGGTCGTCCTGGCGCTGCACATCGAGCCCACGAGGGCGGCGGCGCTCCGCGGCTTCAGCGTTGTGGGCCTCGCCGTGCCGAGCACCTCCGACCTCGAACAGTGGATCGACCGGCTGGACCGGCTCGGATCGACCCACGGCGCCGTCACCACGGGTCACCTGGGCTGGTTCCTCGACGTAACGGACCCCGACGGTCTCGTGGTCCAGCTGCACACGTCGGCGCAACCCGACGCCGGAGAGGCCTGAACGCAGGAGACCTGAACGCAGGAGGACTGAACACAGGAGGCCTGATCGGCGCTCCCGGGCCGGCGCCGGGGCTCAGGCCCGGTCCGCTGACCGGACCACCACGAGCGGACAGTGGGCGTGGATGGCCAGATTGTGACCCACCGAGCCGAGCAGCAGCCCGGCGAACGCACCGAGGCCTCTCGAGCCCACCACGAGGAGCTGCGCGGTGCGACTGGCCTCGACCAGAGCGACGGCCGGTGGGTCCTCGGTGGTCCTACCCCCCACCACCAACCCGGGGGCGGTGGCGGCGACGTGGTCCACTGCGCCGTCGACCACGTGCGAGGCCCTGTCGGGGATCCCGACATCCACGCTGTAGACGAACCCGGCGGTCCCCGGGAACACCCAGGAGCTGACGACGTCGATGCGGGCATCGCTTCGTCGGGCCTCGTCGATGGCCCAGTCGAGTGCCCGACCCGAGCCCTCGGAGCCGTCGACCCCGACGACGATGCGGCCCCTACCATCCCCCCAGCCGGCCGGAACCGGTGCCTCCGGGGCCCGGATCACCGCCACCGAGCACGGAGCGTGGGTGAGGCAGTGCTGTCCGACTGAACCGAGGAGCAGGTCACGGAAGCCACCGAGGCCACGTGACCCGACCACGAGCAGATCGGCGCCCCGACTTGCCTCGATGAGGGCGTACGAGGCGGGTTGTTCGCTCAGGACATGGTCGACGGTCACACCGGCGTGCTGGGCCGCCAGCCGGGCTTCGGCCCCTCTGACCAGATCGTGGGCGTCGTCCTTCTTGGTGATGGCGCCGGTGAATCCCCCGAACGACCAGGCCACGACCACGGTCAACGGCGCACCAGCCCGCTCGGCTTCCGACCCGGCCCAGTCGAGCGCCCAGGCTGCACCGGGAGATCCGTCCACGCCTACGACGATGTGGCCCGGCCGCCTGCTCCCGGCCGGACGAGCGCGGGGAGTGCCGCCCTCCTGCTCTCCTCCGGTCATGCCTCCGCTCATGCAGTGCCTCCGCTCATGAACTCCCCCGATCGGTCCGTCATCCTCTGCCCGCGACGTGAGCGGGCTCTTCCATTGTCGTGGGACATCCTCGGGGACGGCAGGGTCGAAGGTCCATCCGACCCCGGTGTGCGGCGGCCGAGGCCGTAAGGACGTTCGGCCCTAGCGTCACACCAGCCGGTGCCTCAGGCTTGCCGGAAGAGCTTCGCACGAGGAGGAACAGGATGACTGAGACACGAACGGGCGGTAGCGGTGGCGGCGGGTCGGACGGCGTCGGGCAGAACCGGGGTGACCTCCTCCAGCAACTGGGGAACGCACTCGACGGGTGGCGGTCGAAGATCGACGAGCTGAGGGTCCAGCTGGATCTGGCGGACCTCGACGTACGCGACGAGATCCGCAAGCGCCTCGACACGGCGCAGAACGTGTACCTCGCCGCCCGCTCGCGGCTCTCGGATGCCCAGCACGATGCTGGCTCGAACCTGGGTTCGGTCCGCCAGGGGGTGGAGCAGTTGCTGAGCGACCTTCGCCTGGCGTACGACAGCGCCGAGGCCGTGGTCCGGCGCAGCCGGGCGAGCTGAGGGCAGGCGCAGCTCCTGCAGGCACGACTGCTGGAGGAGTGCGGAAGCCGCGATTCCTCGGTCGTTCGTTCCCCGTCGCTAGCAGAGGATGCCGGTCTCGCGGATGGCCATCGCCAGAACGACCATGAGGACGTGAGCGGGCCCATGGAGGAGAAGGACATGCATGCGAGCATTGGAGACCGCATCATCATCCACGGGCACCGATCCGGGGAGCCCGACCGTGACGGCGAGATCCTGGAGGTGCAGGGCGAGGATGGAGGCCCGCCGTACCTCGTGCGATGGGGAGAAAGCGGGCACGAGGCGATCTTCTTTCCGGGGTCCGATGCCACGGTCCAACATTTCGGCAGCGAAGCGAGCGGCGGAGGCTCAAGATGTTGAGCAGGTCACCTTGCGACGGAGGTGGTCCGTGCGGACCATAGAGGAGCTCAGGCGATCCGGGGTGAGTGTCGAGCCCGCCCAAACGATCCAGAGCTGTGCCGCCATCATGGAGCAAGCCGGGGTCGGGGCGCTGGCGGTCGTCCGCGAGGGCAGGCTGGTCGGCATCGTCACCGACCGTGACCTCGTTCGGCGGGGCCTCGCCCAGGGCCTGCCCCCCTATGCCACGGTGAACGGCGTGATGACGTCGCCGGTGGTCACCGTCGACGCCGACGCGGATCTCGACGCCGCGTTCGGGCTCTTCCGTTCCCATGCGGTCCGCAGGCTCGCCGTGCTCAGGGACGGGTACTTTATCGGCATGATCAGCGTGGACGACCTCATCGTCGACATCGCCTCCGACCTCCGTGACCTCAGTTGGCCGATCAGGAGCGAGGTCCTCATGCCCCAGCACGACGGTCCGGCTCCGTCCTGACCGATCGCCCCCACATGATCGAACCGAAGGACACCGCACCGACGTCACGCACGCCGCTCCCGCTCGAACGGATCGCCGCGGTGATCTTCGACATGGACGGAGTGGTGACCGACACCGCGTCCCTGCACTCCCGTTGCTGGAAGCTCGTCTTCGACGAATTCCTCCGGGGCTGTCCGGAGACGGCCGGAGCCGATCTCCGGCCGTTCGACGACGACGACTACCTGCGTTTCGTCGACGGCAAGCCGCGCTATGACGGCGTGGAGAGCTTCCTGTCCTCCCGGCATCTGCACCTCGGGCGCGGATCACCGTCAGACCCGCCGGGCCACGGGACCGTCTGTGCTCTCGGGAACCTGAAGGACCATGAGTTCGAGCGCCTGGTGGCGGAGGACGGCGTGGCCGTCTTCGACTCCACCGTCGACCTCATCCGGTCCCTTCGGGAACACCGGGTCCGCACCGCGCTGATCTCGTCGAGCAGGCATGCACGGGCCCTGCTGGAGTCGGCAGGAATCGACGATCTCTTCGACGCCATCGTGGACGGCATCGATTCCGATGCCCTCCACCTGCCCGGCAAGCCCGACCCCACCGTCTTCCTCACCGCGGCGCGGGCCGTGTCGATCCCGCCGTCCCGCGCCGCCATCGTGGAGGATGCCATCGCCGGCGTCCAGGCCGGACACCGGGGGGCCTTCGGACTCGTCATCGGAATCGATCGGGGACATCAAGTCGAGGAACTGCTGGCCCAGGGGGCGGACCTCGTCGTCTCGGACCTGTCTGCACTCCGATGGCGCTTCGCCCCCTCGGAGGGGCCACGGTGAGCGACGAAAAGGTGGACAAGACGGAGGCTCGCCCGAACGGCGACCCCGAGGTGGTGGACGAATGGGTGCTCCGCTACAGCAAGGTCGATCCGGCCAGCGAGGGGCTGAGAGAATCACTCTGCACGCTGGGGAACGGCTACTTCGCCACCCGCGGGGCGGCGCCGGAGACCGTTGCCGACGGCATCCACTACCCGGGGACCTACGTGGGCGGCCTGTACAACCGCCTGTCGACCCTGGTGGCCGGCCGGGAGGTGGAGAACGAGAGCAACGTCAACCTTCCCAACTGGCTCGTCACCGGATTCAAGATCGACGACGGCCCGTGGTTCGACCTTGCCGAGGTCGACGTGCTCGACTTCCGCCAGGAGCTCGATCTCCGGCGCTCGGTCCTGAGCCGTTGGATCCGGGTCCGTGACACCGATGGTCACGTGACACAGGTCGAACAGCGCCGGTTCGTCAGTATGTCCGATCCCCACCTTGCCGGCCTGGAGACCGTCATCACCGCCGAGAACTGGTCGGGCCGGCTGACCGTCCGCTCGGGCATCGACGGGAGGGTCGTCAACGGTGGGGTCCCCCGGTACCACAACCTCGACGCCGTCCACCTGGCCGACACCACCACCCAGGCGGTCGATGCCCAGACCATGACACTGGTCACTCGCACCAATCAGTCGAACATCCGCGTCGCCGAGGCGGCGCGGACCAGGGTCACCCGCGGCGGGGTGCCGGTCGAACCGAGTCGTGCGGTGATCGAGGAGCCGGGATTCATCGCATTCGACCTGGGCACCGACATCGAGGCCGCCGGGCCCGTCACCATCGAGAAGGTGGTGACGCTGTTCACCTCGTCGGACCGCTCGATCAGCGAGCCACTGCTCGAGGCGCGTGCCCGGGTCGTCCGCGCCACCGACTTCGGGAAGCTCCTACACGAGCACGTCGAGGCCTGGGACGATCTGTGGAGGCGCTTCTCCCTCCGACTGGAGGGGGACGGTGATCTGACGCAGCTGACGCTCCACCTCCACATCTTCCATCTGCTCCAGACGACCTCACGCAACACCATCGACCTCGACGCCGGAGTCCCCGCCCGGGGCCTGCACGGTGAGGCCTACCGGGGCCACGTGTTCTGGGACGAGCTGTTCATCTTCCCCTATCTGACGATGCACCTCCCCGAGCTGGTCCGATCGCTGCTGCTCTACCGCTTCCGGCGGCTGCCGGAGGCACGGTGGGCGGCCGCGCAGGCCGGCGCCTCCGGTGCCATGTACCCGTGGCAGAGCGGCAGCAACGGTCGCGAGGAGACCCAGACACTGCACCTCAATCCGCTCTCCGGCCGGTGGCTGCCCGATGCGTCCCATCTCCAACGACACATCAATTCGGCGATCGCCTACAACATCTGGCACTACTTCCAGGCCACGGCGGACTTCGAGTTCATGATCTCCTACGGGGCGGAGATGATCTTCGAGATCAGTCGGTTCTGGGCGAGTGTCGCCCGCTACGACCCGTCCCTCGACCGCTACGAGATCAAGGGCGTCATGGGGCCGGACGAATACCACGACGGCTACGCAGGCGCTCCCGAACCGGGACTGGACAACAACGCCTACACCAACGTGATGGCCGTCTGGGTGCTGTGCCGGGCACTCGAGTTGATCGAGCTGCTTCCCGAGCCGAGGCGGAGCGAGCTGCGAGAGGAGCTGGCGCTCGACGACGCGGAACTGGCCCTCTGGGAGGACGTGAGCCACAAGATGCGGGTCGTTCGCCACGAGGACGGGGTGATCAGCCAATTCGAGGGATACGAGGCGCTCGCCGAGCTGGACTGGGATCTCTACCGCCGGCGATACGGTGACATCTCCCGTCTCGACCGCATCCTCGAGGAGGAGCACCTCAGCCCCAACTCCTACAAGGCGTCCAAGCAGGCCGACGTCCTGATGCTGTTCTACCTGCTGTCCGCAGACGAGCTGCAGGCCATCTTCGACCGGCTGGGGTACGACTTCGACGAAGCGTCCATCCCGACGACCATCGACTACTACCTGCAGCGGACCAGCCACGGATCCACGCTCAGCCGGGTCGTTCACGCCTGGGTGGTGGCCCGGTCCGATCGCGAGCGTTCCTGGGAGTTCTTCGAGGACGCTCTCCGGAGCGACCTCGACGACACCCAGGGCGGCACGACTGCCGAAGGGGTGCACCTGGGGGCGATGGCCGGCTCGGTGGACCTGTTGGGCCGGTGCTACCTGGGCATCGAGATGCGGGACGGCGTCATCTGGTTCGATCCGCTGCTCCCGGTGGAGGTGCGCAGCCTGTCACTCGGCATTCGCTACCAGCGGCAGTGGCTAACAGTCAGCGCCGAGCAGGGTCGGTTCACCGTGGAGCTCGGCGACTGGGGTGCGGGAACCGTGCTGGTCGGCCTGGACGGTGACGTGGCCGAACTCGGCCCCGGCGAACGACGGCAGATGGAC
>CAZNLF010000007.1:24469-35828 GCA_964573595.1 uncultured Acidimicrobiaceae bacterium
ACCGCACAGTGGGCATGGCGGGCACATTGATGGGCGACCGAACCGAGGCGGGCGTCCCGGAAGCCGCCGTGACCCTCGGAGCCGACCACCAGGAGGTCGGTGTCCCGGCACGCCTCGAGCAGGGCCGGGACCGTCGCGTTGAACGCGGCATGGACCTTGAACGGGACGTCCGGTGCCAATCGCTCCGCATGCTCGGTGGCGGCGTCGATGATCTCCTTCGCCACCACGTCGTAACCCTGCTCCGGTCCCGCCACGATCGCATGGATGGGCGGGGACTGCCACGCGAAGACGGCCTCTACCGACGCCGAGCGGACGTGGGCCTCGTCCAGCGCCCATCGCAGGGCCCGTGTCGAACCGAGGGAGCCGTCGATTCCCACCACGATCCGGGGTCGGGCCGGCAGGAAGTCAGGATCATCAGCATCCGAATGGACGATGGCGACCGGGCATTCGGCGTACTGGATGCACTGGTCGCTCACCGATCCGAGCAGCAGCTCGTCGAACCCTCCCCGACCGCGGGAACCGACCACGAGCAACTCGGCCGACCGGCTCGCACTGGTGAGAACCATGGCTGCCGGCCACTTCACCACCTCGCTGTGCACCAGGACAGACGGGTGCCTCGTCGCAACGAGCCCCACCGCCTCGTCAACGACGGCCTCGCCCGGCGTGATACCGGATGATCCGGACTCGTACCAACCGGGCACGTTCGCGACCTCGTCGACCTCGGCGAAGACGATCCTGAGTAGTGAGTCGCGGCGCTTGGCCTCGTCCGCCGCCCACTTGAGCGCCAGCCGAGCGTGCGGCGACCCGTCGACCCCGACTACGATGGCCCGTCCGTCCTGGTCCCCCTGTCCGTGCTGGCCGTCGTGCGACATCTCGGTTCCTTCCCCGATCTTCACTCCTGTCGGTGAGTCCGACCCCCGTCAGTGGGTCCGGACGATCTCCGGCCCGATGGCCCGGGCGACCTGCCACTCGTCGGCCGTCATGGCGACGTCCTCGATCAAGTAGGGGCTGAGTACCGGACTGTTCGAACGATGCCGGCCCGCCTCCAGACGCCCGCCATGCTTCGGATGCGTCATGACTGCCTCCTTGGGTATCGGGCACACGCGCGTGCCACACCCCTATTTCACGACAGCTCCGCCCTGAGGCATAGGGCCATTGGTCCCGCAAAGTGACATCCGTTCCGGTTGGTGCGGCGTCGGTCTGCCAGCCGTGCGGCGTCGGTCTGCCAGCCGTGCGGCGTCGGTCTGCCAGCGGTGCGGAAGTGGAGGCCAGGAGCGGCTGGTCAGGTGCCGGTGGCGTCCGTCCGACGTCCCTGCTCGGACCGCTCCTCGAGCCGGGCGGCGTAGGTGGCCGCCTGGGTGCGACGCTCCATGCCCAACTTGGCCAGGAGGTTGGACACGTAGTTCTTCACGGTCTTCTCCGCCAGGTACAGCGTGTTGGCGATCTGGCGGTTGGTCCGGCCCTCGGCGATCAGATCGAGGATCCGGCGCTCCTGTGGCGTCAGACTGGCGAGCAGGGGGTCCCGCTCCACGCCCTTGCGGATCCCCTCGAGGACACGTGCTGTGAGCTCGGGATCGAGTAGCGACTCACCTCCGGCCACTCGCCGGATGTCACCGACCAGGTCGGTGGCCGCCACCTGCTTCAGTACATACCCCGCCGCCCCCGCCATGATGGCGGCGACGAGTGCCTCGTCGTCGGCGTAGGAGGTGAGCATGACACAGGCGATCTCGGGCCAATTCGAGCGGATCTCACGGCACACCTCGATGCCGCTGCCATCGGGTAGGCGCACGTCCAGGATCGCCACGTCCGGTTTGGTGGGGGGGATCCGGTCCAGTGCCTCGGCAACGGTCCCGGCCTCCCCCACGACGACGAGATCGTCCGCGGAAGAGACGAGCGACCGGAGCCCGGTTCGCACGATCTCGTGGTCGTCGAGGAGGAAGACGCCGATCGTCGTCACGCCGCCCTCACGATTAGGCCCGTCCGGGGGCAATTTCGGCCACCAATTTCACCGGTTCACCTTCGTCACGCCTGAGTCGCTGTCCTGGATCGGCTCTGCTCCGAGCAGGGCTAGTGTTGCTCGTGGATACCTGGGTGATCCTAGTTGCTCCCGGCGATGGAGGACTCCGTGCCATATCGATCCATCGAAGATCCCGTAAAGCTCCGCCGTGTCCTCGAGGCCACGCTGCTGCTCGAGGCCGACCTCGAGCTCCCCTCCCTGCTGCGTCACATCGTCGAAGAGGCATGTTCGATGACAAATGCCCGCTATGGCGCGCTCGGGGTCCTGAACGATGAACGGACGGCTCTGGCCGAGTTCATCACCGTCGGGCTCACCGGCGAGGCGGAGGACGTCATCGGAGCACGACCGACCGGGAGAGGGGTACTGGGCCTCCTGATCACCGATCCGAAGCCGCTCCGCCTGGCGTCACTGGGATCACACCCGGAGAGCTACGACTTCCCCGAGGGCCATCCTCCGATGACGTCGTTCCTCGGCGTCCCCATCAAGGTCCGCGACGAGGTGTACGGCAACCTGTACCTCACGGACAAGCTCGGCTGGTCCGAGTTCACCGCCGACGACGAGGCGCTCGTCGGAGCGCTGGCGGTGGCTGCCGGCATCGCCATCCAGAACGCCCGTCTCCACAGCCGGGCCCGGGAGGTCGCCGTCTACGAGGACCGGGACCGCCTGGCCCGCGACCTGCACGACACCGTCATCCAGCGACTGTTCGCCATCGGGCTGTCCCTCCAGAGCATGGCCGGCAATCCGGCGGCGACCGGTATCGGGGACCGGCTGAACTCGACGATCAACGACGTGGACGACACCATCCGACAGGTCCGGACCAGCATCTTCGAGCTCGGCTCGGACGATCTCCACCAGGGCGTCCGGTCCGCTGTCCTGTCCGTGGTCCACGAGCTGGGCGATGTCGTCGGATTCGACGTGCGGGTGACCTTCGAAGGGCCGGTCGACACCACCGTCGGTGACCAGATGGCTGAGCATCTCCTCGCAACGATCCGCGAGGCGGTGACCAACATCGGGCGCCACGCGGGAGCCACCGAAGCCACGATCTCGATCAGTGCCGACAGCCGCCGGTGCGTGCTTCGCGTCACCGACAACGGCCGCGGCCTCGATCTCGGCCTCAGCCAGGAGGGCGCGAGCTCCGGCGGACTCGGACTCGTCAATCTGCGACGCCGGGCGGAGAAGCTGGACGGACAGTTGACGCTGGAGAGCCCCGAGTCCGGTGGCACGGTGCTCACCTGGCAGGTTCCGATCAAGAAATAGGGGCGGGAGCCGGCGGGTCGTGGCCGGGCACCAGCCTCACCGGGGCGGTGGTGACGTTCGGCCCTACCCGGTCGGGGGTGGCCCAGGCACGCTGGAGCGGTGACGGACGGCACGGGGACGAATCGGGACGGTACGGGGAGGTCGAAGGGGCCGGTACGGTCGAGTCCCCACACCCCTGTCGCCGGTCACGGGCACAGCGTGCCGATGGGCAGGGTGCTGGGGATCCCTGTCCGCCTCCACTGGACGTTCTTCCTGCTCATCCCCTTCGTGGCGGCGGTGGATTGGCGCCTCGGCGTGGATGCCGTCCTGAGCGGCCTCGTCTGGCTCGTCGCCCTCTTCGCCTCGGTCGTGGTTCACGAGGTGGCCCACTGCGTGGTGGCCCGGGGACGGGGCGCCCATGTTCTGGGCATCGTCCTGTTCCCACTGGGTGGCCTCTCTCGTGTGGAGTCCATGCCCGAAGCCCCCGAGGACGAACTGGCCATCGCCATCGTCGGACCGCTCACCAGCCTCGGCCTCGGGATCGTGCTCCTCGTCATCGGCCTGTTCCTCGGGGCCCACGTGTGGCCCCCCACGTTGTTCGTGGGCAGTTGGTGGGCACGGCTCGGCTGGCTGAACCTGCTCCTGGGCGCCTTCAACCTGCTGCCGGCACTGCCCATGGACGGTGGTCGGGTGCTCCGGGCCTCGCTGGCGCGCCACCGGAGCGCTCTCGAGGCGAACCTCGTGGCCGGCCGGGTGGCCCGCTATCTGGGAATGGCGATGATCTTCGTCGGCTTCTTCTACGACTTCTGGCTGATGCTGATCGGCCTCTTCGTGCTCATGGGGGCCCGGGCCGAGGAGCAGGCGGCCCTCCATCCGCCTCCACGCCCCGGCCACGTCGCCGGACGCGGCTCGGACACCATCGGCTGAGCGTCGTCACGGATGCCGTCGACTCAGGCCTCCTTGACCACCGCGTACCAGATCCGGTGGGCGACCCCCACGATGCCGTCCCCCATCCGGGCGCACCGCCGGTAGAGCTCGCGTCGTCCGGTGACCTGACGGATGTCATCGACCTCGAGCAGTGCCGACATCGCCCGGCGGTAGACGTGCTCGAGGGCTCGTTGGTGGCGGACGGCCGCGTCGGCGGACTCCGTGGCCCTGTCGGGAGCGGACGCCAGATCGGGGAACGCCCGGACCAGGTCCCGCACCCCCAATACGATGAGATCGATCATCTCGGCCATCGGAGGATCGGGTTCCATGGCCAGGAGCTCCGCCTCACGAACGAGGCTCGATGCGGAGTTGAGCACCACGTCGAGTCGTTCGGAGAGCTCGTAGATGTCCTCGGGGCTCACCGGTGTCACGAAGGCGCTCTTGACCGCCGTGAGCACGTTCCGGCCGGCCAGGTCTCCATCGTGTTCGAGCTCGCGGACGGATGCCCCCTCGGCGGAGTCGCCCTTCGCCCAGGCCCTGAGCGCGTCCACACCCCTCACCGTGACGTCCCCCTGTTCGGCCAGGAGTCCGAGCAGATCGGGGGATGCGGGCAGGAACCACCGCCTCATCCGACCAACCTCCACAGCGCGAAGAACGAGGCGCCCAGTAGGGCGCTGACCGGCAACGTGACGATCCAGGCCAGTGCGATCTCACCCACGACGGCCCAGCGTACGTGGCGCCATCGCTCCCCCGAGCCCACGCCGACGACGGAGGGGGCCACGACGTCGGTCGTGCTGACGGGAGCTCCGACGACGGAGGCGGCGGCGACGATCAGTGACGACGTGCCTTGGCTGACCAGACCGTCGAGCGAGCGGAGATGGTAGATCCGCCTTCCGAGGGTGCGGACCACCCGCCAGCCCCCGAGCAGGGTCCCGAAGGTCAGGAGCAGCGCCGAGGCGAGGGCCACGCCGAACGGCACGGCGAAGTGCGAGAGCCGGCCCCCGGCGACCAGCGCCGCGGTGATCAGGCCCATGGTCTTCTGGGCGTCGTTGGAGCCATGGGCGAACGCCAGCCCCGCCGAGGTCACCACCTCGCCTCGACG
Source organism: uncultured Acidimicrobiaceae bacterium (assembly GCA_964573595.1). Taxonomy (GTDB): domain Bacteria; phylum Actinomycetota; class Acidimicrobiia; order Acidimicrobiales; family RAAP-2; genus Bog-756. Next base: position 29,752 of record CAZNLF010000007.1, read on the forward strand.
CACCGGACCTTCCACGGCCCGCGTGGCGCGCCGAAGTGCCCGTCGCGCCGCGCGGATACCGATCACCGCCGCCGGCAGCGCGATGACCGAGGAGAAGAGCAGCCACAGGAGCGAGCCGAACACGCCCTCGGGTCGGATGCCGTCGAGTCCGCCCCAGTGGACGGCGCTGACCCCGCCCTCGGCCAGTGCCGCGCCGGCCAGTGCGCCCACCAGGCAGTGACCGGAGCTGCAGGGGAGGCCCCACCACAGCGTGGCCAGGCTCCACACCAGGGCGCCCAGGACGGCGGCACCCAACACCGCCAGTATCCGGTCCTCGGGCACCTCGATGATGCCGGCCACCGTGGCCGCCACCGCGGTGCCCAACAGGAGTGCTCCCACCACGTGGAACACCGCGGCGAGCACGACCGCCGGGCCGGGCCGGAGGGCACCGGTCACGATGGGGGCGGCGATCGCGTTGCCCGCGTCGTGGACGCCGTTCACGATCCCGAAGGCGGCGGCGAGTACCAGCACGGCCCAGAGCACGGACCGATCATCCCATGGCCCCTACGGTCAGCTCTGGTGCCCGCACGCCAGACGGTGACCTTCGGCCCTAGCGGTCAACCTCCCCGAAACTGGACAATGGAGCGGGGAGCACGCGTGGCTCTCGCCGCGCGGGACGACCCGGCGGGTGGAAAGGAGTCGCTCCGTGCGGACCGCATGGCACAAGGCCGGACCGATCACTGATGGCCACTGTCGAGCCGGGTCGGGGCGGCCCTCTCAGCCAAGCCGGGTGGGACGGGGATGAAGCACGTCTCCGAGCGATCGCTGGTGGGCGCCCTGGCCGCCCTGCCGGGCCCCGAGCCCCGGATCGTCGTCTCGGGCAATTTCGCCTCGCCGATGGTTCTGCTCCATGCCCTCGGTTCGGCCAGGGAGCGCTGTCGGCTCTTCACCATCAACGCCCAGCCTGACTGGCCCCGATTCCCCGGGTTCATCAACGAGACCCCGTTCGTCGGGCCGGGGATGCGCCACGATCCCGAACTCGACTACCTCCCCATGAGGCTGTCACTCGTCCCCCGGCTGTTCGACTCGACGCGACCGGTCGACGCCGTGCTCGTCCACACGTCGGTCCCGAGGAACGGAAAGGTCTCACTGGGGATCGAGGTCAACCTGCTGCCCGCCGCCATCGAGCGGGCGCACGCCCGGGGCGGACTGGTCGTCGCACAGATGAACCCCAACATGCCCTACACGTTCGGCGACAGCGAGTTCCCGGTGGAATGGGTCGACCTGGCCGTCGAAGTCGACGAGCCGCTGAAGGTGCCGGCCCCCCACGTGGCCGACGATGCGGAGACCGCCATCGGGCAGCAGGTGGCCCGCTTCGCCGAGGACGGAGCAACGGTGCAGCTCGGCATCGGTGAGATCCCCGACGTCGCCACCGGCGAGCTGGTGTCCCGTCGGAGGCTCGGCGTGTGGTCCGAGATGATCAGCGACGGCGTGCTGAGACTGGAGCGGGCGGGTGCCCTCGATCCCGACCGGTCGATCCGGGCCTCGTTCCTCTTCGGATCACCGGAGCTCTACGAGTGGGCCCATCTCAACCCACGCCTGCAGATGGGCCGGACCGAGATCATCAACAGCCCCGATCGCATCGCCGCCCACCCCGGCATGCTGTCGATCAACACGGCCCTGCAGGTCGACCTGTTCGCCCAGGCGAACGCCATGTTCATCCAGGGCTCCATCTACTCGGGATTCGGCGGCCAACCCGACTTCGTCGCCGGCGCCCTCCACTCGTCGGGGGGGCACGCCCTGGTCGCCCTCCGCTCCTGGCACGCCAAGACCGACACCTCGGCGGTCGTGCCGCTCCTGACCAACCCGGTCTCGTCCTTCCAGCACACGGCCATGATCAGCGAGCACGGATGCGCAGAGCTGTTCGGGCGGTCCGAGCACGCCCAGACCCACCTGATCATCGATCAGGTCGCCGATCCGCGGGCCCGTGACCAACTCGCCGACGCAGCCCGTACCCTGGGGCTGCTCCGCGGTCATCGCGGGACTACCGAGAGTGCGAGGAGGGAATCGGCATGACCATGCGGATCGGTCTGCTCACCGGCGGTGGAGACTGCCCCGGGCTCAATGCGGCGATCCGGGCCGTCGTGCGGGTGGCGACGTCCCAGGGCGACGAGGTCGTCGGCTTCCGACACGGATGGCGCGGGGTCGTCGATCGGGAGTACCGGTTGCTGGGGCCGGACGAGACGAGGGGGATCCTCCAACGGGGTGGCACCATCCTCGGCACCGCCCGTTACCACCCCGACCTCCATCCGGGCGGGCTGTCGGCGGCGACCTCCGCGGTGGAGGAGCTACAGATCGACGCGCTGATCGTGCTCGGGGGGGACGGGACGCTCGGCGCCGCTCTCAGCCTCGCCGAACTGGGCGTGCCGGTCATCGGCATCCCCAAGACCATCGACAACGACGTGAGCGGCACGAAGCGGTGCATCGGGTTCGACACCGCGGTGGCGACGGTTGCCGAGGCCATCGACCGGGTGCACACCACCGGTGAGAGCCACGATCGCCTAATGGTCGTCGAGGTCATGGGCCGCACCACGGGATGGTTGGCCATCTCGGCGGGTCTGGCAGCCGGCGCCGACGCGATGTGCCTCCCCGAGGAGCCGGTCGATCTCGACGAGTTGGCCGGAGCCATCAAGAGGCGCCACGACCGCGGGGTGACGTCCTCGGTCGTGGTCGTCGCCGAAGGCACCCGCTTCCTGGGCCACCCGGCGACGGGTGACCAGTCGCCGGGAATGGCCGCTTCGAGCGGTCTCGCCGAGGTGACGGGGTACGAGACCAGACTGACCGTCCTCGGCCACACCCAGCGGGGCGGGCCCCCGATCGCCTCCGACCGGCTGCTGGCCACCCGATTCGGCGTGGCCGCCGTCGGGGCGGCCCACCGGGGGGCGTTCCGTCGCCTCGTGTCGGGTGTCGGGGACGAGGTGGGCCTGGTGCCACTCGACGAGGTGTCGGCCGGTCCGCGTCCCGTAACTCCGGACATCCTCGAGGTGGCCCGTCAATTGACCGTGGGTTAGTTCCGGGTTAGTTCCCGCCGCGACGCGACCGCCCCACACGGGACGTTTGGCCCTACCCCCGGCGGCGAATGGGGCCGAGGATGGGGGTTGGAGACGGGCGCGGTCGGTCCGGCACGATCGAATGAGGGAGCAGCGATGACGGTACGTCTGGCTATCAACGGCTTCGGGAGGACCGGTCGCTCGCTCCTCCGGGCGGCACTCGAGCCATCACGCGACCTCGAGGTGGTGGCCATCAACGACCTCGGTGCACCGGAGGCGCTGGCCCGCCTGTTCGCCCGGGACTCGGTCCATGGACGGTACCCCGAGCCGGTGAGCGCGGAGGATGGCACCATGGCCATCGGCGAGCGCCGGATCGCCCTGTTCGCTGAACCCCAGCCCAAGGCCCTCCCCTGGGACGACCTGGGTGTCGATGTCGTCGTCGAGTCGACCGGCAAGAACCGGACCCGTGCGAAGGCCTCGGCCCACCTCGAAGCGGGCGCGGGACGAGTGGTGATCTCGGCACCGGCCGAGGACCCCGATGCCACCTTCGTCATCGGGGTCAACGAGGACGAGTTCGACCCGGCCAAGGACTTCATCATCTCGAATGCGTCGTGCACGACGAACTGCCTCGCCGTCATGGTCAAGGTGCTCGACGACGCATTCGGCATCGTGGACGGGTTCATGACCACCGTGCACGCCTACACCGGCGACCAGCCGGTCGTCGACTCGCTGCACAAGGACCCGCGGCGGTCACGTGGTGCGGCGATCAACATCATCCCGACCACCACCGGGGCGGCCCGGGCCACCGGGCTCGTCCTCCCCAGCGTGGCGGGCTCCCTCGACGGACTGGCGTTGCGGGTGCCGGTCCCCGACGCGTCGATCGTCGACCTCGTCGCCAACGTCGGCACCGACGTGACCGTCAAGGACATCAAGGACGCCTATCTGGTGGCATCGGCGTCCGGGCGCCTGTCCGGGCTCCTCGAGTACTCCGAGGAGCCGCTGGTGTCGTCGGACATCGTCGGGTCACCGGCGTCGTGCACCTTCGACTCGGAGCTCACCATGGCGCACGGGCGCCTGGTCAAGGTGCTCGGTTGGTACGACAACGAGTCGGGGTACTCGAGCCGCCTGGCCGACCTTGCCGGCATCGTCGGCGCCGGCCCGGCCCGCTAACCGACGCACCGAGCTCCGCGACCGCTGCCATGTTCCAGGTTCGAATCCACGGCCGGGGCGGCCAAGGAGTGGTCACGGCGGCGGAGCTGCTGGCGGTGGCGGCCTTCGACGAGGGCAGGTACGCCCAGGCGTTCCCCAGCTTCGGCTCCGAGCGGATGGGGGCGCCTGTCGTCTCCTACTGCCGGATCGACGACCAACCGATACGCACCCGTGAGCCGGTGATGGAACCGGACGCCTTGATCATCCAGGACGTCACCCTGATCCACCAGGTCGACCTCTTCGCCGGGCTCTCCCCCGACGGCTATCTGCTGGTCAACACGGCCCGGACGCTCGAGGAGCTGGGCCTCGGAGCGGTGGGCCGCCAGCTGCCGCCCGACCACCTGGCCAACTGCCCGGCCACCGACATCGCCCTCGAACAGCTCGGACGGCCCCTCCCGAACGCGGCACTGATCGCCGGGTTCGCCGCGCTGACCGGGCTGCTCGACCTCGCCTCGGTCGACCAGGCGATCCGCCAGCGGTTCCCCGGAGCCGTCGGCGAGCGCAATGTGGCGGCCGCCGACGCGGCGTTCCGACACGTCGACACCACCAAGACCGAGACCGCCCGTGTTGCGCCAGATTGAGGGCTCCCGTGCCGTCGCGGAGACGGTGGCCCACTGTCGACCGGAGGTGGTGTGCGCCTATCCGATCTCGCCCCAGACCCACATCATCGAGGCGGTCGGGGCCATGGTGAAGTCCGGCACGTTGGCACCGTGCGAGTTCATCAACGTGGAGTCCGAGTTCGCGGCCATGTCGGTGTCGATCGGCGCGTCTGCAGCCGGCGCCCGCGCCTACACGGCGACCGCCAGCCAGGGCCTGCTCTTCATGATCGAGGCCGTCTACAACGCTGCGGGGCTCGGCCTGCCGATCGTGATGACACTGGCCAACCGGGCCATCGGGGCACCGATCAACATCTGGAACGACCACAGCGATGCCATGGCCGTTCGAGACGCCGGCTGGATCCAGCTGTTCGCCGAGACCAACCAGGAAGCAGCCGACCTGCACGTGCAGGCCTTCCGTCTGGCCGAGCAACTGTCCCTCCCGGTGATGGTGTGCATGGACGGATTCATCCTCACCCACGCCGTGGAGGCCGTCGACATACCTGATCAGGACGCGGTGGATTCCTTCCTGCCGGCCTACGAGCCACGCCAGGTGCTCGATCCCGACGATCCGGTGTCGATCGGCGCGATGGTCGGGCCCGAGGCGTTCGAGGAGGTCCGCTACCTCGCCCACCTCCGTCAGCTCGAAGCTCTCCAGCTGATCCCCGATCTCGCCGCCGAATTCGAGGGCTGCTTCGGCCGCCAGAGCGGGGGCTTGCTCCGCTCCTATCGCACCGAGGACGCCGACACGGTCGTCGTCGCTCTCGGTTCGGTGCTCGGGACCATCAAGGACGCGGTCGACGCCCGACGCGAGGCGGGCGACCGCATGGGAGTGGTCGGGATCACGTCGTTCCGCCCGTTCCCGAAGGACGCCGTGCGCGAGGCTCTCGCCGGCGCCCGACGGGTCGTCGTCGTCGAGAAGGCGTTCAGCATCGGCTTCGGCGGTGTGCTCTCGACCGATGTGGCCATGGCCACCCATGACGCCGACTGCAGCCTGCGCACCGTCGTCGCCGGCCTCGGAGGTCGACCGATCACGCGGCGCTCGCTCGAGGGGATGCTGGCCGAGGCCGCCCGGGACGAGTTGGCCGACCTCACCTTCCTCGATCTCGACCACGGTGTGGTCGACCGCGAGCGTGCCCGGACGGCCACCACCAGACGTTCGGGACCGTCGGCGGAGCACATGCTGCGGGACGTGGCCGCCGGGACCGGTTGGCTGGGAGAACCCCGGCCATGAGATCGCAGC
>CAZNLF010000008.1:0-11545 GCA_964573595.1 uncultured Acidimicrobiaceae bacterium
TCCAGTTCGGTCAGCCGATCGGCAGCTTCCAGGCCATCAAGCACCGGTGCGCCGATATGGTCGTCGACGTGGAGGGCATGCGGTCGAGCACCTGGTATGCGGCGTGGGCGCTCTCGGCCGGGGAGGAGGACGCCTCCATCGCCGCCTCGACCGCCAAGGTCTGGTCGAGTGACGCGGCCAAACGGGTGATGGCCTCGGGACTACAGGTCCACGGTGGTATCGGCTTCACCTGGGAGCACGATCTGCATCTCTACCTGAAGCGCTCCCAGTTCGACCGCGTCAGTTACGGCGACGCGGCCTTCCATCGCCAGCGCCTGGCCCGGCTCCTGCGGGGTCGCCTGGCCGACGCCTCCGGCATCTTCTGACCGACATCCGAGATCAGCGGCGTCACCGACGTACCGCCGCACAAGGGGGACAGCGTGCAGGATCACAGATTCGACTTCACCGTCGACGGTACGCCCGAGGAGGTCTGGGACGCCCTGTGGGCGTACACGCGCAAGGACATCAAGACCCCCACCGTGACGATCGAGATCCTCCACCCCGGCGACGAGGCGGGAAACGGACTGGTGCGTCACTGCACGTTCCCGGTGCCCAGGTACCTCCTCTCCGGAGGGGTGGCCCAGTCGTGGGAGTGGATAACCGGAGCCGAGCGCCCGGTCGGCTGGCGCTACGACGCCATCGGCAAGCCGCTGTGGTCGAACGCCACCGGCTGGACCCGGTTGGAAGACGTGGGCGGAGGGAGGACCAGGGTGTTCTTCCGTGAGACCTACGAGGCCCGGAACCCGCTCGTGCGCCGGATCCTCGAAAAGAGGGTGCACCACTTCATCTCGAAGGACAACGACCGCCTGATCGAGGCGTCCCTGGTGCGGACGCTGGAGAAGCTTCGCTCACGTCGCGACGCGAGCTGACCGGCCCGGGCGACGGGTGGGTCAGGCCGGCGCCGGCTCGTCGGTCAGTCGGGCGATGACCGTCCGCCGGAGGAGCTTCCCGGTATCGGTGCGGGGCAGCTCGGGCCAGAACTCGATGGCCTCGGGGGTCTTGGAGGAGCGCAGTCGGCTGCGCACCAGTTCCTGGAGCTCGGCGGCGCTGACGTCGCCCCCCGCTCCCGGCACGACCACGGCCACCAGCCGCTGTCCCCACTGGTCGTCGGGCAGCCCGACGACCACGGCGTCGACGACGGAACCGTGGGACACGAGCACGTCCTCGATCTCGGCCGGCGCGATGTTCTCGCCACCGCGGATGATGGTGTCATCGGCCCGGCCCTCGATGAACAGGTAGCCCTCCTCGTCGACCCACCCACGGTCCCGAGTCGGGAACCAGCCGTCGTCGTCGACGATGGCCACCCCGGCGTACTCGCCGGAGATCTGGTCCCCCCGCAGGAAGAGCAGGCCGGTCCGACCGGGTTCGACGGTGCCGCCGTTCCCGTCCCGCACCTCGAGCTCGATCCCCGGCACGAGGCGGCCGACCGAGGCCAGGCGGGCCCGGGCGACCGGGTCCTCGGCCTCGAAGGCGGCCCGGTGGTCCTCGGGTCCGAGCAGGGCGATGGTCGAGCTGGTCTCCGTCAGTCCGTAGGCGTTCACGAATCCGGTGGTCGGGAACAGTTCGAGGGCCCGGCGCAGTACCGGCAGGGGCATGCGGGCGCCCCCGTAGGAGAGGGTGCGCAGGCTGGGCGTCTCCGCATCGACTGCATCGGCCAGGTGGTCGACGATACGGGCCAGCATGGTGGGGACGACCATCGCCTGGGTGACCTTCTCGTCCCGGACGACGCCCAACCACCGCTCGGGCTCGAACCGGTCGAGATAGATGATGCGTCGGCCGGCGTAGAGGTTGCTCAACAGGTTGGCCACGCCGGCCACGTGGTACGGAGGGACGGACACGAGCGCCACGTCCCCCTCGTCGGCGCTGGCGAACTCCACCGTGCCGAACAGGTACGACATGAGGTGTCGGTGGCGCAGGACCGCCGCCTTCGGGGCCGCGGTGGTCCCGCTGGTGTACAGCAGCACACAGGGCAGCTCCGGATCCTGCGGAGGAGGGGGCTCGGCACCGGTCCGGTCCAGCGAGTCGAGGAACGCCTGCCGCTCGGCGGAACGCCCGGGATCGATGAAGGAGGGGGGCTCCCCCTCGTACAGCACGAACGATTCGGGGTGGGCGTCGATCTGGGCGGCGAGTTGCTCCGCCCCCAGCCGGTAGTTGAGGGGGATGAAGGGCACGCCGGCCCCGGCGGCTCCGAACAGTGCGACCGGATAGGCGATGTGGTTGCTGCCGAGGTAGACCACCGAGGGGACTCCGAGCTCGGCGAATCGGGCCGACGCCGCCCACGAGCACTCCGCCAGCCCGGCGTAGTCGATGGAGCGGTCCTCGGCGGTGACGGCACCGCGGTCGGCGAACCCCGAGTGCGCCATGTCCAGGACGAGACCGAGATGCACGGGGCCTCCTCAGTCCGAGGAGGGGAGGGGTTTGGCGCTCTTCACCTCGAGGGGCTGGCCGTCGAGCGCCAACGCGCCCTCCCCCGGCTTGGTGCACAGGACCTCGATCGAACCGGCCTCGTCCACATAGCGCTTGCCCAACAGGACCGCCCCCTCGCCGCCGGGTTGGACGTCGTCGGGCACCGCCTCGTCGTCGCGACCGACCATCGGCAGGCCTCCCGAGGTCAGCGTGGCCGGGTGCTCCGGCGCACGGATCACCACCACCTCGGTGGCACCCACCGCGCTCCGCAGCTGCGTCCCCGCTTTCAGCTCCATGGACCATCCCTTCTCGTCGTCCGGTCGTTCCCGGGCCGCACCACCGTCGGATGAGCAGGTGGCGGTCGCAACGGGACCGTGACCTCGCGGCCCGCCCGGGCGGAGACCCCTCGGCACCCCGCCGTCCCCGGTTGAGGACGTGCGTTTTCGGCGTGATGCTACACCGGATCGGGTGATTGACCCGGCTCGCGTGGGGCGATCCGGTCGACGAGGCCCCACTCCGCGGCAGTGGACGTCTCGAGAACGTTCCCGCTGATGGCCAGGTATGCGGTGCGCTGCCGGCCGATGCGACGCGGGAGACTGACCGTGCCGCCGGCACCCGGTATCAGCCCCATCGCCACCTCGGGCAGCCGGAAGAACGTGGCCGGGTCGGCGACCACCGACCCGGCGAAGGCGGCCAGCTCCACCCCGGCCCCGATGCAGGCTCCGTGCACGTGCACCGAGGTGCGGCTCGAACACCGCTCCATCCAGATCGCCGCGCCCCGGCTGACCCTGACGGCATGGGCGGTGACCGGATCGGGTGCGGTGCCGAACTCCCCCAGGTCCCCGCCACTGCAGAACGACGGCCCCACCCCCGCGATGCCGACGTGTCGGACGCTCGGGTCGGCGTCGGCCACCTGCAGTGCGGCCGAAAGCCCGTCCCTCATCGCCGTGTTGTAGGCGTTGTGGACGCGTGGCCGATCGAGACAGATCGACAGGACGTCGCCGTCCCGGGTGGCGGAGACCGCGTCGGGTTCGCGGCTCGCCATCGCCCCCCGCGGTGCCGTGCGTGGGCCATTTCGCGGCGGCCGGCCGGCCAACCAGGCGCGATGCTCGGGCCCTGCCTGCAGCATGGAGTAGACGAACGACTCTGCCACCAGGGCGTCGGGCACGCCCAGCCGGGAGTTGAACCGCAGCAGCTGGGCCAGCGCGATGGAGGCCAGCGGGGAGGCCCGGCAAGCGGTTCCGAGCGCGTCCAAGGTCGATGGGATGTCCCCGCTCGTGATCCAGGGTGGTCCCGCCTCCTGGTCGTCGGTGACGAGCAGGTCGATGTCCGGTGCGTGGATGCCGGCGATGGTGCCACTGGCCACCCCGGCGACCACGCAGGGGAGGAACCGGGTGAGCGGTTCGATGTCCGGGCCGTCGTCGAGCTGGACGACGCACAGCGGCTGGCCGGCGAACGGTCCCCATTCCTCGGGAACGGCACCGGGCCGGAAGGTGGAGCGGAACGTGTCGGCGGTCATCGTCGGCAGTGCGTCGGGTCGGCCGTCTGCTCCCACGACGTGAGCGTAGCGCCGCACGTTCAAGACGCCCTGTGGGAGGTGGAGCACACCCGTTCACGGTCGGGACCGGCGAGATAGCATGCGACCAATGTGCCGGTCGGACAGCCGGCAAGGAGGGAAGCCATGACGACTGTTGAATCCACGGAGGCTCTGCGGGGCGAAGAACGGATGTTGATCGACGGCAAACTGACCGAGGCCAGGTCGGGAGCGGTCTTCGACAATGTCAATCCGGCGACCGAGCAGGTGCTCGGCCATGTCACCGACGCCGGGCACGAGGACATGGACGCGGCCATCGCCGCCGCCCGCCGGGCTTTCGACGAATCGACCTGGGCCACCGACCGGGGGCTCCGCCAGCGCTGCCTGCGCCAGCTCCACGACGCACTCGTGGAGGAGCAGGAGCTGCTGCGCGCCGAGCTCGTGGCCGAGGTGGGAACCCCGGTGCTCCTCACCTACGGGCCCCAGCTCGACACGCCGCTCTCCGACGGTCTGCTGTGGCCCGCAAACTTCATCGAGCACTTCGAGTGGGAGCGCGACCTGCCCGAGGGCACCGCGTTCGGAACCCGGAGCTGGCGCAAGGTCAGCAAGGAGCCGGTCGGAGTGGTCGGCGCCATCGTGCCGTGGAACTACCCCTTCGAGGTCACCATCAACAAACTGGGGCAGGGCTTGGCTACCGGGAACACCGTCATCTTGAAGGCCGCCCCGAACACTCCCTGGAACGCCACCCGCATCGGCCGGCTGGTGGCCGAGCGCACCGACTTCCCGCCCGGCGTCCTCCAGGTGGTGACCACGTCGGACAATGCGGTGGCCGAGGACCTGGTCACCGACCCGCGGGTCGACCTGATCTCCTTCACCGGCTCGACTGCGGTCGGCCGCCGCATCATGGAGAAAGGCGCCCCGACGTTGAAGCGCCTCTTCCTCGAGCTGGGGGGCAAGTCGGCCGACATCGTCCTCGAGGATGCAGACTTCGAAGCGAAGCTCTCGTCGGCCTGGACCGTCTGCGTGCACGGGGGCCAGGGCTGCGTGATGCTGACCCGGCTGCTCCTGCCCCGGTCACGCTACGAGGAGGGCATGGCCATCATCGAGGCCGGCTTCCGGACCGTGCCCTACGGGGACCCGAACGATGCCTCCAATTTCCAGGGACCGCAGATCAGCGCGTTGCAACGTGACCGCGTCCTCGGGTACATCGAAAAGGGCAAGGAGGAGGGTGCCCGGCTGGTGGTCGGGGGTGGTCGCCCGGCCCAGTTCGACAAGGGCTACTACGTGGAGCCCACCCTGTTCGCCGACGTCGACAACTCGATGGCCATCGCCCGCGAGGAGATCTTCGGTCCGGTGCTGGTGGTGGTGCCGTTCGACGATGACGACGATGCGGTGCGGGTGGCGAACGACAACCAGTACGGACTGGGTGTGGGCGTGACGTCGGGTTCCGAGGAGCGCGCCCTTGCCGTCGCCCGGCGGGTCCGGGCGGGAACGGTCGGCGTCAACGGTGGCATCTGGTACGGCCCGGATGCGCCGTTCGGTGGCTACAAGGCCAGCGGCATCGGCAGGCAGAACGGCATCGAGGGCTTCCAGCAGTACACCGAGACCAAGACCTACGCCGGCGGGCTGCCACCGTTGGCGTAGTCGGCCCGCTCGGCCCGCTCGGCCACTTCGGGGTTGTCGGCGAAGTCGGCGGGGTCCGCCCTCAGAGCACGACGCCCCTGACCTTGAGATCGAGGATGGCGTCCATGTCCCGCCCCAACTCGGCCAACAGCTCGTCGGTGTGCTCGCCGTGGCCCGGAGCTCGGGTCAGATCGGGCGGTGTCTCGTCGAATTGGAGGGGGGACGGGACGATGCGGAACACCGTTCCCGACGCCGCCTCGATCTCTCGGATGTAGCCGTTGGCCAGCGCCTGGGGGTCCTCCAGCACCTCGCTCGGCGTCTGGACCGGGGCCCATACGCCCTCGGCCTGCAGCAGGATCTCCTTCCATTCGGCAAACGACTTCTTGGCGAAGATCGCGTCGAGCGTCCGCACACAGTCCTGGTTGTTCTGGGCCCGGGCCGCGGCGTCGACGAACCGCGGGTCCTCGGCCAGCTCGGGATGTCCCATCAGGTTCACCAGGTCGGCCCAGTAGCGATCGGACTCCAGCATGACCAGGGACAGGTAACGGCCGTCCGAGGTGCGGTAGTTGTTGACGATCGGGTTGGGCATCTTCGTGCGGTCGCCACGCGGCATCCGGTCGATGCCGAACAGTCCCGCCGCCAAAGAGGATGCACCGGTGGCCCACATCGAGGTGGCCAGCAGGGAGTTGTCGACGACGAGGGCGTCGCCCGTCCGCTGCCGGTGGAAGAGGGCGGCGGAGATCCCCCCGGCGATGGTCAGCCCGCCGATCACGTCGCCGAAGGCCGGCCCCGGTTGGGAGGTCGGGTAGTCGGCCGGGTCCGAGATGATGTCCGCCGGTCCGCCCCGGCCCCAGAACGAACTGTTGTCGTAGCCACCGCGCTCGGCCTCCGGCCCCCTCTGGCCCTGACCCGAGCCCCTGACGTAGATGATGTCCGGATTGACCGCCCGGATGTCCTCGACGTCGATGGCCAACTTGCGTCGGGCCTGCGGCCGGAAATTGGTGAGGAACACGTCGGCGGTGGCGACCAGCTCGAGGAGGAGCGCGTGCCCCTCCTCGGTCTTGAGGTCGAGCCCGAAGCTCCGTTTCCCCCGGTTGGGCAGCTCCATCATGTGGGCGACACCCCCGGGACCCGTCGGGATGAGACCGGAGGCGACCAGCCCGCGCTGGGGATCGCCGGTCTCGGGGTGCTCGATCTTGATGACGTCGGCTCCCCATTCGGCCAACACGGCCCCCGCCACCGGTACGTAGGTCCATGCCGCCACCTCGACCACCCGGATACCGCTCATCACTCCCACGACGCGCACTCCCTTCGCTCTTCCGACCAGCGTGCCGCCCGACCTACGAGCGTCGCCGACCTGTCTAGCCCGATCCTGCCCGACCCGGCCGCAGTGCGGCCGCCCGCTTCAGCGAGGGAGGCCGAGACCGTGTTCGGCCAGGATGTTCCGGTTGATCTCGCTGGTGCCGCCGGCGATCGAGGTCTGCCGCGAGGCCGCAAGGTTGTGCGCCCACGGGCCGCTCAGCGCCTCGAGCCCGAGGAGGTCCACGGCCAGCTCGGACAGGTCCTGCTCGATGCCTGACCACATCAGCTTGGCGATACTCCCCATGCTCGCCGACGGTTGGCGGCCGTGCCCGACCGCCTCCAGCTCGCGGGTGGTGGTCCACCGCATGCAGGCCACCCGGGCGTAGACGGACATCAGCCGGTCACGGAGGAGCGGGTCGGCCAGGGCCGAACGGCCCTTGGCATCCGACAGCAGTCTTTCGAGCCGTCCGCTGATGGACAGGTGCAGCCGGGCGACCCCGGCCCGCTCGTGGCTGAGCGTGGTCATGGCGACACCCCAACCCCCGTTGAGCGGCCCGAGCAGGTTCTCCCGCGGGACGACGACGTCGGTGAAGAAGAGCTCCGAGAAGGTGAGCTCGCCGGCCATGGTCTTGAGCGGTCGCACCTCGATCCCCGGAGTGGTCATGTCAACCAGCAGGCAGCTCAGGCCCTTGTGCTTGGGGACATCGGGATCGGTCCGGACGTAGAGCTGGCACCAGTCGGCGTGGCGGCCCAGGCTGTTCCAGGTCTTCTGGCCGTTGACCACGAAGGAGTCGCCATCGACCCGTGCGGCCGTGCGCAACGAAGCGAGGTCGCTCCCGGCATCCGGCTCGGACATCCCCTGGCTCCAGATCTCGTCTCCCCGCAGCATGGGGGCGAGGAAGCGCTCCTGTTGCTCCGGTGTGCCTAGCGCCATGATGGCCGGTGCGATGTTGGAGACGCCGATGACGTTGACCGCCCCGGGCGCTCCGGCCGCGGCCATCTCCTCCAGCCAGGCCAGCTGCTCGGCGATGGTCGCCTCACGACCACCGAACTCCTTCGGCCACGACGGGGCCGCCCAGCCGGCGCCGGCGAGGGTCGCGTTCCAGCGCCGGAGGATCCCGAGGTTCTCGTCGGTGTCGGGACCGGCCCGGCCGGCATCGATCACGTCCGGGGTCAGGTGCCCGTCCAGCCACCCGGCCAGCTCGGTGCGGAAGGCTGCGACCGGATCGCGGTCGTCGTTCTCGGGTTCGGTCGTCATCGCCCGTCCATCGCCCTCGTTGAATTCTCGTCGATCACTCGTTGATCACTCGTCGATCCTGAGGCACCCTTCCGGGCAATTCTGGACGGCGGTCCACGCCTGGCTCTCGAGCCCGTCCGGCACGTCCGCATGGAGGAGGACGCTGTGTCCCTCGTCGTCACAGTCGAAGAGCTCAGGGGCCAGGGAGTAACAGCGGCCGTGGCCGGTGCACCGATCGGAGTCCAACACGAGCTTCACGGAAGCCAGCCTACCCGTGGAGAACAGCTGTGGTCGGGCCGGACCGGTGCCGCCGGCGACGCGCCTCCTCCGGCCGATCTAATTTCCAAATAACAATCGATCGGTATGTTATTTGGAAAACAAGTACGCCGACGGACACCCGCGGGCCAGCCCCTGGCACGCGCCTCGGCTCGGCGCCGCGGTATCCCGGTCGACCGGCCGCCGCTCAACGGGCCGGCGCGACCGGGTGGGCGCTGATCTCGGGGAGGACCTCCTCGGCGAAGCGCCGGATGCCGTCCATGGCTCCCTTCGTGCTCTGCCACGGCTTCACGAGTGCCCTCCCCACCCCGGCGTCGGCGTGGCGTCGGAGCGTGTCCAGGTCGGCGGCCCCGGCCCCCAGCGTGATCTCGACCGCACCAGGGCGGCCGGCGCGCGCCCGGAGCTCGGCGAGCCGGGCGGCAGCCACCGGGATCGCCTCGATGGTGTGGTTCATGGGGATCCACCCGTCGCCCACGGTGGCCGCCCGGCGCAGCGCGGCCGGTCCGTCGCCGCCGATGTGGAGCGGGGGCCAGGGGGCCTGGACCGGCTTGGGCTCGAACATGACCGGGCCGAAGTCGAAGAAGTCGCCGTGGTGCTCCACGACGTCCTCGCTCCAGAGCCTCTGGCAGATCTCGATCGATTCGTCGACGCGCCGGCCGCGGCGGTCGAAGTCGAGCCCGACCGCGTCCCATTCCGCCCGCAGCCAACTGGCACCGATCCCGAATTCCATCCGACCCTCGGACACGACGTCGAGTGTGGTGACGGCCCGGGCCACGACGAAGGGATGGCGGAGGCCGATGTTGTACACCTGGGTGCCGAAGTGGATCCGTTCCGTCCTCCCGGCCAGGAAGCCGAGGTAGGAGAAGACGTCGAAGACCGGCACATCGGCGGGGATCGGGGGATGGTCGGATTCGGCGAAGGGGCTCCCGGCCAGCTGCACCGGGATCACCAGGTGCTCGGGCATCCACACCGATTCGAACCCCAGCCGGTCGGCCTCGCCGGTGACCTCGGTCCAGGCCGTTGGTCGCAGCGTACCGAGGGAGAGCCCGACCTTCACGCCGCCGCCTAGCTTCCGAGTGGCGTGGTCGACACCAACTCGGCCGCGGCTCGCATGGTGTCCAGTACGACGTGCTCGTAGGCAGCCATGCTCGGATTGTCCGCCTCGCCGGCGACCACCCTCGCGTAGCCGGCCTCGAGAACGATGGCCAGCTTGAACCGCGCCAGGATCACGTAATAGTCGATCTCGTCGACGTTCCGCCCACTGACGGTGGCGTAGTGGTCGAGCACCTCGTTCCGGCTGGGCAGACCTGTTGCGTCCACGTACCCCTTGGTCCGGTCCTCGCCCGGGTCCGACCACCCCATCATCACCCAGCCGAGGTCGAGCAACGGGTCACCGACGGTCGACATCTCCCAGTCCACCATCGCCGCCAGTCGCGCCGGTGCGCCGTGGGAGAACATCACGTTGGCGAACTGGTAGTCGCCGTGGATGATGCCCGGCTCCCAGTGGCTCGGCTTGTGGGAGCGCAACCAGTCCGCGGTCACCTCCAGTCCGGGGATCTCGCGGAATTGGACCGCACCGAGATGGGCCAGCCACCGGTCCACCTGGCGGTCGTGGAACCCGTCGGGCTTCCCGAATCCCTCCAGCCCCCGGGAACGCCAGTCGATCCGGGCCAGGCGGGCGATGCCATCCACCAGTTGGATCCCCAGCCCATACCGAGCATCGAGGTCGGTGTCGAACGGGGCCGGCCACCCGTCCATGTTCATGGGGGACCAGCCGTCGACCAGGCTCATCAGGTAGAAGGAGGCCCCGATCACGTCAGTGTCGTCGCAGGCCGCATACGCCTCGGGGTGGGGGACATCGGTACCGTTCAGCGCTTCGAGCACCCGGAACTCGCGCAGCATCGTCTCGTTCCGCCCCCGCGGCACGACGCGGGGCGGACGCCGGAGCACCGCTTTGAAGTCACCCCGGGAGATCTCGAAGATCTCGTTCGACGCACCACCGCTGATGAAGCGCGAGGTGACCGCCTCGCCCTGGCCGGGGAGGCCCGCTCCGTCCATCCACGAACCCAGGCGCGCCACATCCACCAGTCCCTTGGTCCGGGCCTCGGCCGCCGCCACCTGTTCCTCTGTCTGCTTGACCACCTGGTCAGCCTCCTTCGTCGTCGGGGTAGGGCTCTTCGAATCCGGTCACCGGCACGTGCACCAGTCCGTTGAGCAGTTCCACGGGCGGGGGTTCGGACACCGGGGCGGTGCTGCGGGTGGCCATGATCCCCTCCCGCTGGCGCAGCGCGTACATGCTCTCGCGCCGGCCCGAGTACCCGGGTGGCTGGCGAACCATCCACACGATGCCCTCCGCCGCCACCTCGGACGGCTCCCACGTCGAGTGGTCCACCCCCGGGGTATTGGCCACGAATCCCTCCGAAGCCACGGCGACGTCGATCCGGAAGCAGTTGACGGCGATGTTGTCCGGCGCCAGCTGCGCGGCCGCGTCGACCGTCAGGCGTTCGAGGCCGATCTTCGAGATGCCGTAGGCGAGCAGCGAGGAGTGGGGGAACATGGCCGCCACCGACGACACGTTGATCACCGCGCCTCCGCCCGCCGCGCGCATGGCCGGCACGGCTTCACGGATGGCGATCAGTGGAGCGCGCAGGTTCACCTGCATGATCAGGTCGTAGCGGTGGAGCGGGATTTCGAGGTCCCCGACGAAGGTGATCGCCGCGTTGTTGATCAGGATGTCGAGGCGTCCGAATTGCTCGACGGTGGTCGCCACCATGGCCTCGACCTCTTCGTCGACGGCCAGATTGGTGGGGACGGCGAGACCCCGACGTCCGGTCTGGCCGACCCTCGCCACCGTCTCGTCGATGGTGCCCGCGGTCCTCTGGGGATTGGCCCGGGTGGCCCGGGCGGCGCAGGCCACGTCGCAGCCGGCCTCGGCCAGGGCGACGGCAGTCG
Source organism: uncultured Acidimicrobiaceae bacterium (assembly GCA_964573595.1). Taxonomy (GTDB): domain Bacteria; phylum Actinomycetota; class Acidimicrobiia; order Acidimicrobiales; family RAAP-2; genus Bog-756. Next base: position 11,370 of record CAZNLF010000008.1, read on the forward strand.
CAGCCCCGACCCCCCGACTGGCGCCGGTCACCAGGGCCACCTTCCCGTGGAGATCGTCCATGGCCTGCCTCCCACCCTCCCTGCGGCGGCTCATCCGCTGCGGCGCTCCGGCGTAGGTGACGCCGGAGCAAACAGTATGTATGTTGGATACGTGATGAATCAAGCGCACCCGAACC